>NZ_JAVIZM010000001.1:810000-1180000 GCF_031453555.1 Bacillus sp. SLBN-46
CAGTGATTTGTAAAACCAATCGTAGCACGGAACTGACAAAATATGATAGTGAGGGAGCGAAATGGGCCCATTCCCGACTGAAATGCGCAAATCCCGGCTTAAAGGTGCCAACGGACGTTTGAACTAAAAAATTATTATTTGTACGTTGGTAATATTTTGATTATGATGATGGGGATACTCAGTTAAAGGTGTGATATTCATGGTCCATACAGGATCTTTCGATACAAAGCTTGTCATTTTATCCGTCATTATTGCTATCTTCTCTTCGTTCGCCTCGTTAAAAATTATGACAAGACTTGCCATAACAAAGGAAACAGAAAGAAAAACATGGATCCTTGCAGGTGCCGCCATTATGTCCATCGGCATTTGGACGATGCATTTTATTGGCATGCTTGGGTACGAGATTCACATGCCAGTCACCTTTAATATTAGTCTAACCTTTCTATCTTTCGTGTTTATATTCTTGGGTTCGACCTGTGTCTATGTGATTACGGCCCGATCCACCATTCCCATTCTCTCAAAGGTGATGGGTGTCACCGTAATGGGGCTCTCCATCATTGGTACACATGTGATCGGGATGTTGTCGATGCAAATGGAGGCAACGGTCCATTATAATTTGTTCCTGTCACTCATCACGTTGTTTCTCTCCATGATAGTAGGGGGCGGGATTTTTCTTCTGCTTATTTATATAAAAAATGCTCTAACGCATATCACTTTAAAAAAATTAATTAGCTCGATATTCATGGGCTTAGGGATTTCAGCTGTTCACTACACGGCCATGGAGGCGGTTCAATTATCGGGCGGCCCTCTGTCAATTGAAGTAGAACGAATTACCACTATTAGCAATGTGGTGGTATCAATCGATCGGCTTGCCTATATAGTGGGTTTAGCAACCATCATCATCATCCTGTCAATCATCGTATTAACTTACTCTGATAAAATAAAAGCGGAACAAGAGCGGATCCTGTTGGCCGAACAAATGAAGAAGGCACAGCAGGACTTGATTAATACCATTCAAAGGCAGCAAGGATTAACGCTGAAATATGTCAAAGTCGGGGAGCGCTACATCCATACTTTAGCGGAAGGCGAGCTCCTAGCCAAGCTTGGCCTCACCCCTGAAATTGTCGTCGGCAAGGATTTGAGAGACTTTTTACCATTGGAATACGCCGAACATAAGCTAAAGTCCTATATAAAAGCCTGGCAGGGCGAGGTCGTGAACTATGAAGAAGAGCTAAATGGGACAGATTATATGGTGAGCTTAAAACCGGTAATGGAAAACGGCAAGGTGGTAGAGGTCATAGGGTCAGGGATCGATATTACCGAACGGAAGCGGGCGGAACGGATTTTAGTGGAAAGTGATAGAAAATTAAGAGAATCCCACGCCTTACGAAGAACGATGATTGATAATCTCCCCATTGCCATCTTAGTCCTGGATAATGATCTCAACATTATCGCGCTAAATAGGCCGCACTGTCAGTTATTTGAGATTGATGTACCCATAAAAAAACTAATCGGACAAAATGTCACCCGCTATCGTTCAGCCTACTACAAGAATGTTCAATTGGAGGAAGAAAAGGTAATAAATATTATTAAAAACAAACAGCCCCTAACAGATGAAATCGAGTTGATTAGCGGGAAAATTTTAAAAAGAAGCTATTTCCCCTTCTATGTGGGAGAAGAACTAAAAGGGCATCTATGGACCTTCGAAGAAATTACAGAACGTAAGCAAATGGAACGTGCCAACCAAGAGGCAAGGGAAGCAGCGGAAAAGGCCAATTTGGCCAAATCCCGGTTCCTCTCGAATATGAGTCACGAACTTCGAACCCCGTTAAACGGCATTCTAGGATTTGCCCAATTGCTTGAGCTAGATGACTCGCTCACCAATCAGCAGCGGATGTTTGTTCAAGAAATCACTATGGGTGGCAGGCACTTGCTCCAGTTGATTAACGAAATCTTCGACCTCTCGAAAATTGAAGAGGGAAAATTAATGATCTCCACCGAGAGCATCCGAATCGATACCGTGACCAACGAATGTATCAATCTGATTGGATCGGCGGCGGACCAAAAAGGAGTACAAATCATTCATAATGCCAACCACCTACAGGATGGATATGTGTATGCTGATTCGATTCGCTTGCGGCAGATTATCTTGAATTTACTGGATAATGCCATCAAGTACAACCGGGATAATGGGGAAGTGCGGATCAGCTATGACGTGAACGATGACCAGCTGTGTATCCATGTCCAAGATACAGGAGTGGGAATTCCAAAAGAGGAGCAGGAAATGATTTTCGCCCCTTTTTACCGAATCAATCATGCGCATACAGAGGGAACAGGAATCGGGCTTTCCCTTGTCAAACAGCTTGTTTCCTTGATGGGCGGCGAGGTCGGAATCAACAGTCAAGTAGGAGTGGGAACCGATATGTGGGTGTGTCTGCCTAAAGCCACCTGTGAACTGGACGCACCACTTAAACCGCAGGAAAATGGCATGGAACGCCTCCGCATAAATAAGACATATAAGATTCTCTATATAGAAGACAATCCCTCTAATCTATATTTAGTGAAGGAGATTCTCGCGACGTTCCCTGGTGTCACGCTGTTTACTGCGATGACGGGAAATGCGGGGTTAAAGGCAGCAGTTGAACATCCATTAGATTTAATCCTATGCGATATTCATCTGCCGGACCTACATGGATTTGAGGTGCTTGAACGATTACAATCCAACCCGTTAACGGAGCAAATTCCGGTCATTGCCTTAAGTGCCAATGCCCTTAAGGAAGACATTCACCGCGCGCTCGAAACCGGCTTTACCGACTATATAACGAAACCAATAGACATTGCCTCATTCCTTGAAGTAATCGCTGAGCATGTGCAAAACAGCCAATAGTAGGAAATATCAGGAAGAAACACCCGCCTTTCTACCTATTCTTTAAAGCATTGTCAGAATGTCGTGAAATGTCCACTTTTTGTCACATGCTGTCCTTTCCTATCCATAATTGGCAGAAATCCCTACCTCTCGTGTCGAATCGTGATTAGACAGAAACTGTGATAAAAGTTACAGTTAAAGCCTAGAAATAGAAGTACTTGGGTATATAGGCAAAGAGGAAGGGAGAGTTGGTGATGAGCGGACGAGAAATCAATCAGCTTCCATTGGTGAAAATGGAACATGTGTATCAGCCAATGTGGAATGTAACCAACATGAGTCTGTTTGGATATGAAGCCTTGTTGCGCTTTCCAGATGGATTTTTTGAAGGAAATATCGAGACTTGCTTTGAAAGAGCAAGAGAAGCAGGGATCCTTTACGAACTCGATACGAAGTCTATTCTTGGTGCAGCTGGAAGCTTTCCACTCCATCAATTGAACGAGGAACGGTTGTTTATTAATATCTATCCGTCAACCCTTCTTCATCCAGGATTCGAAGCGTTTATTGATCAATTTCTACTCTCCTTTCCTCACGCCTATGGAAAAATTGTCTTTGAATTAAGTGAAACCAAATTTGAAGACGATATTTGGGAAATTAAAGAATTAAAAGAACGTGTGAAGCACCTGAAAGAGAAAGGATTCTTGATTGCGCTGGACGATATAGGCAAAGGGGCGGCCGAATTACAAAAAATGATTGAGTTTACACCGGATTACATCAAATTGGATCGCTATTTCGCTAAAGAATTAGCGGATTCAGAAGAAAAACAAGAGATGATTGCCTTGTTCATCCAATACTCAAAGGGGAAAATGGGTGTTATTTTGGAAGGGATTGAACAAGGGCTCGATTTAGAACAGGCCAAAAGACTACATGTTCCCGTTGCCCAGGGTTATTTATTAGGAAAGCCGCAAAAAATAACAAATCAGCGCTTTATCCGTGATTTTTCTGCGTAAGCTAACAAGGAGCATCACGCGAATGAGAGGAGGATGCGAATGGGAGAAATGAGAGTAATTGTCGTCGATGATGATGCTTCTTCAAGAATGCTTTTATCCCATTTTACCCAATTAGTACCTGATTATCGTGTGATTGGCGAAGCCGCCAGCAGTAAAGAATGTATCGAATTAGTGAAAAAAGAAAAGCCTGAGATTGCCTTAGTAGACATTGGGATGCCGGATGTCAATGGGGTTGAAACTATGAGAATCTGTAAGGAAATGCATCCGCAGTTACAGGTTATTTTTACAACAGGTCACGATGAATATGCCATTGATGCCTTTGAACTTTCGGCGGTCGATTATCTCGTTAAGCCGATTGAGCGGGTGCGGCTGTTCATCGCACTGGAAAAGGCGAGGAAATCGATACAGATGGCCAAAAGCATCGAAGCGAAAAAGCATAAAAAAGGTGTCAACAAGCTGTTATTTAAATCGAATCAGGCCTTTGTCTATCTAGCTCCAGACGAGATCCTATTTATAGAAAAAGAAGGAAGAAAGTCGGTTATTCATACGGAAACGGATCAGTTTGAAACGATGGAGTCACTCTTAGAAATTGAGGACCGATTACCAGATACGTTTTTTAAAACGCATCGCTCCTATTTGGTGAACCTGAAGCGAATCTCCAAGATTGAATCATTAGGTGAAACATACGCAGCGACCTTTCCACAATCAGATAAAAAGGCTTATATATCAAAGTTGAAAATCAATGAAGTGCATCGGCTAATGGGAACTTAAATAAGTTCTCTTTTTTCAATTTTAAAGATTGTGTGTTGAAAAACCTTCCAATTTCGTGAAATCACTTCAATTTTCTGACAAATGGGTGTTTAATAAAGCATTTGCAATAATGTGTCATAAATAGAGACGAACCAGGTTTTATAAACGCCCTCTTCGAAAGTAGCTTGTATTGGAAGTGACCCTTCATAGGTACTTGTTTGACTATTATATTTTAAAGGGACAGAAAAGGATTTCTGCGTGATCGGCTTTTGTAAAAAACCGAAACCGAGTTAATCCCTACTTTATCTGTTGCTTTTACACGTGATAAGTGAAGTTGGTAGTATGTCGGGTGGGGGACAGTCCCCTTTTTGTTTCGTTTGTTGTTAAATGGGTCGTTGGTACCATGATTAGGACATGTTGAGTAGGACTTGATACATATGAGTCTAATGATATTGTCATACATTGTCGGAATATAGATAATATTGATACAAGGATTCATCACAAGAAAAGTCAACATAAAATTCTAACCCTTGTTAGAAAGTTCGATTTAACCTCAAAAAAGGAGTGTTTAGGTTTTTTAAAAGGGGGTGAAACAAGTGAAAACTAACGTTAAAAAAATCTTAGCAGTTTGTGCAGTAGTTGCTGCAGCTCTAGGACCGGTAATTGGTAAGCCGTGGTGGGGTTAAGCAATAAGTAAAGACTTGGATGATACCTTGGATCAGTCACCTTGGATTGTCGCCAAGTCTTTTTTCATTCATTAGTAGGAGGTCATTGAAATTGAAATATTTTCTATTATTAGCCATCCTTTTTACACTAGTAAAAAAAAGAAATCCGCTGACATTTATTCATAATATTGAATTTCAATGGCCTCTTCTTATTATTATCAGCTTTGGCGTACAAATCGCTCTTGCATTCATCACGATTGAAACCAAAAACAAGCTAGAATGGATTCTTGTTCTTACCTTCCTTGGAATCATTATCGGTTTATGGAAGAACAGACATTTGGCAGGGATCAAATGGATGGTTGCAGGGGCGCTATTAAATTTGTCGGCACTGTTGCTGCATGGGGGATTAATGCCTGTTTCTGAAGAAGCTCTCATCCTAACAGGACAAACAGATCCTTCTTTCGAGAGTGATTCTCGACACCAGCTTATGGAAGATTCCATGCCATATTGGATTCTGGGTGATTGGATTCCAGTTTTTCGATTTGTATTAAGCCCTGGTGACTTTTTAGTTGGCATTGGAATAATCCTCTTGATTTATTTTCATTCCTCAAAGATCAAACGAAAAGGTGAGAGACAATGAAAGTGGTAAATGGGTACACGATTAGTTTAGTAATTATCTCCTGTGTATCTTTTTTGTATTCAATAACTCAAGTAAATACGTCTTTCATGCCTTATTTTTTGATTATAGCCGGGATTGTAATTGTTTTAGAAATTTGTCCGGTACGATTGCCTAGTGGGGACCAATATTCAGCAGGCAGTATTGGATTCTTGTTTTTGCTGATTCACAGTGGCTTTTCTTTTTCCATCTTAGCGATTTATCTAGCCACAGGTGCTTATTTTTTAAAGAGTTTAAAAATGAGGAAAGTCCGGCTGATTCATCTTTTTGTAACCATTGGAATGTATGTGGGTTCTATAATTGCCTCCCTTCTGGTCTGGAAATTGACGGAATCGGTATTCTTGTTATTTAGAATTGGACTTGTCTCCGTAGTATTTGAAATGGTGAATTTTATGTTGTTAGAGGGAATCGAGGTAACTATATTTGGTAAAAAAATGTTTACCAATCTTAAAACGAAAATAGTTGAATTACTAATTCCTGTGGTTGTTAGTATCATTGTCCTTTCCCGTCTAACTTATATTGAATCTGATACTGAATTACTCTTCTCTATGTTCTACTCGTTATTTTTCCTATTAGTGGTTAACTTCTTTTCTCGTGAATCTATCAAACAGCTAACCCTTAGAAAGTCAATATCAGAAGCATTCATTCAGGTTCTAGAAGGTCGTATTACCCCTAGTCTCGCAGGACATGGAAATCGTGTAGGGATCATTTGTGACACAATTCTGGAAGACTTAGCTTATCCGAAGAGAAAGCGGTTTGATTTGGTGCAAGCAGCTACTATTCATGATATCGGAAAAGCTCTTCTTCCATCCTATATTTTTAGAAAAAGAGGAGACATGACTCTTTCAGAGGAACGTGAATATAAAACACATCCTGAAAAAGCAGTGGAGATGGTTAAAACGATGTTTCCGAAAGAATCCTTTTCTGATTGGATTCTCTATCACCATGAACGGTGGGATGGAAAGGGTTTTCCAAAAAGGACTCCAGGGAGAAGAGATTCCCCTTGAGTCTAGAATTTTAGCGTTAGCTAACGAGTTAGATCACTTTATTTCACGTAATCATGATCCGGAAACGATTTTAAAGTTGCTTGTAGAAAAATCAGGAACGTGGTTAGATCCTCAATTAGTAAAAAAAGTGGAACTGCATCATATCGAGATGGTACTGGAGAACATCCTTCCATATCAGGAGGAGACAAAAACGGAAACAGTTCATCAATACTCTGAACATGGCACGTATTCGAATTTAGGAGAATCGTACTTCATTAAAGTAAAAAATGGCACAGTTGTTTCACAAAAAAATGAGCTGCCTATCGATTTTGCTCTTTCTCTAGCAGAAATAGCTAGTAAGCGGAAAGAGACGGTTCATGAAACGTTTACAAGTGATCATCACACCTTTGACCTTCACGCTCATTTAGAGCCGAATGGTGAGATTACGATTTTTGTCCATGATCTTACGCCTTATCTAGGTTATAGAAAGAGTTTGGAAAAACACATTTTAGAGTCCTATGTAGAAGTGGTAAACACCGTTTCAGATGGAAAAATTACGCTTCACTCTTCAAAAACTAGCCTTATGAAACAGTTAGGAGAACAAATCGCAGATATTCCAGTAAATAGCAATTCGGATGTACCGAAAAGCCGGAAATTGACAATGGAAGTTTTGCAACAAATGCCAACAGAAATGAATTCCATGCAGGTACAAGTGGCTGTTTCAGAGGCAGTAACGAATATTCTTAAGCACGCTACTAGCGGGAGTTTATCGATATACCGACGAGGTCAGTTACTGCAGTTTTTAATTTCTGATAAAGGATCAGGGATCCCACTGCATGAAATTCCCAAAACTATCTTGGTTTCGGGTTATTCTAGTAAACGTTCATTAGGTCAAGGATTCAAAATGATATCAAATTTTTCTAATGGGGTATCCATTTATACATCTTCTGAAGGGACTAGCATTTTAATTGAATATAAACAGCAAAGAAAAAATAACGATGAGCCTGGAGATGTTGCCTAATAGGTTGAACCTATGGGAGGAGAATACGTGTTGTTAAATGGTAGGAATGAGGGAGGTACAAGATATGGAAAACGAACGTCGAGAGTTTGGAAGAGTTGATTTTGACACCTCGGTGAAATTGTTGATATTAGAACCCTTTTACAAGATTGTTTCTATGGATGATGCTAGTAAAAACGGATTGCGAATCGTTACGGAATTGAATTTGGAATTGCATGAAGTGTTTACTTTTAAAAACATTGAAGTAGAGAATAGCATTTCGTTTCAAGCAAAAGTGGTCCGGAAAAGGCCTGTAGAAAGTGGTTTGTTTAGCTACGGATTGGTAATAGAGAGTTAAGAATTTTCATTTAGGTCATCAAAGAGTGGTTACAGACAAAGGGCGAGGAGGGGGAAAATGAGTTTAATAGTTGAAAAGCAGCACGAAAAAAAGTGCGCCGTTATCCGAATAAAGGGTATTTTAGATATTACTACAATAGAAGACTTTGTTACACAAATCGAAGTATTACCTGAGGTGCATTCTCTCATTCTAGATTTTTCAAACCTGGAATTTATTGACTCTACAGGTATAGGAGCCATTATGGAATTAATTTATCTAGCAAAGGAAAACAATTTTTCTATTGAATTACAAGGGATGGATGAAGGGATTAAGCAGATTTTTGAGGTAGTTGGTTTATTTACGATTATGAAGGTCCTCAAAAGGGAGGGAGCATGACTTGAAGTTTCGTGACCGACTTACTTTCAAACATGCTCCTTCCGTGTCCGAAGAAACGCAGGATGAATTACGTATTTTGAAACGAGAAATAAATTTAGCTAGAAATATTCAAACCCAACTCTTAAATGCAAAACCTCCCAAATTAATTTCTGGTGAAGTGATTGGGTCTTCCATTCCAGCAAGACTTATTGGTGGAGATTATTTTGACTTCTATCCTCTAGCTAATGGAAAAATACGGATTGTTATTGGGGATGTGATGGGGAAAGGTATACCTGCAGCCATGTTAATGATTTTGACGAGAGGGGCATTTCGTAGTGCAGCTGAAAGTACGGCAGGCCCAGGTGAAACGTTAACGGCAATGAATAATGCCTTATATAACGATCTGCGTTCCCTAAAATCTTTTGTTACCGTTTTCTGTTCAGATTGGGACCCCAAACTAGGAATTCTTACTTTTGCAAACGCGGGTCATCATCTTCCTCTCTATTTTGATGAAAATAAAGTGGAGGAACTTCCAAAAGTCACAGGAGTGATGCTGGGAGGTTTACCAAACCAGGTCTATCATGAAAGTCAGATACATTTAAAGCCCACTCAAACTGTTTATTTTTATACGGATGGAATTGTCGAGGCCCAAAACCAAGAGGGAGAGCAATTCAAATTAGAGCGGCTAATTACTACCTTGCTGCAAAATCAAGGAAGAAGTGTTCAGGAACTGGAACAAGCAGTTGTTCTAGATGTTTTTCAATTTATGAATGGAGTGAATCAAAAAGATGATATCACCATGGTGATTCTACAAGTAGGCGAGCACTCAACAGACATCGCCTGTTATAATTCACCAATGATTCAATCGGAAGGAGGCATGCATGATGAGTGAAGTTATGATTTCAAGAGGGAAGACACTTGATCAAGCCATTGAAAACGGTCTGAGTTTATTGGATATACCGAAGTCTCAGGTAGATATTGAAATTATTCAACCAGAGACAAAGCGGTTGTTTGGTATCCTTGGGACAAAGCCAGCTGTGGTTCGTTTAATCAAAAAACCAAAGCAGTCGAAGGGTGGATTGAACATGGAAACTCACCCAGCAGATCACCATGTTTCCCACGAGATTGATAGTATAAATTTTAAATATAGAAAAAATGAAAAGAACGGATTATTAGGTAAGGTGTGGGTGAAAGATGGACGAGTTTATTGTAAGGAAACGGACCATCATTACCCGACCATTACACCTGTTAAGGGAATAAACCTCTATAAAAACGGGGAATTGGTTAGGAAAACAACAGTACTCATGGAAAAGGATCAAGTCAAAATTGAACTTAAAGCAGAAAGGAAAGAACCAACTTGGTCTATTAGTCTGGATGACAGAAAAATGGAGGCCACGCTTCAGGTGGAACCAGGTTTTCAAAAAACATATCGATTGGTTGATCAGGAGCCGATTTCTAACTTACAGCTTGAAGTATCGGTAGAGGAGAAAGCAATCAATCCTCTTCAACCCATTCACATTGAACAAAAAATGAAAGAGTTAGGTATAAGAATAGGGATCCGTAGGGAAGAGATTCAAAAGGCCATGGATGCAACAGAACCAGGAAAATATCTGATTGCTAAAGGGGTGGAACCTTTTAAAGGCGAAGATGGTTGGCTAGAGACAGTAGTAGATACGAACTGGGAGAATAATAGGTGGAAATTCATAAAAAATGGAAAACTAGACTTTCATAGATTTACTACCTTTCCTAATGTGGAAACAGGACACCTGTTAGGAATCATTCATCCTTCCAAGCCGGGTAAAATAGGTTATACCGTAACGGGCGAGGACATTAAGCCCGAAGCTGTAAGAGAAATGGTAGTGCAAACTGGGAGAGGAGTCGACATTGTTGATCAAGGTTCTAAGCTGGTCGCGGTGGAATCGGGAAGGCTGTCTATTCAATCCAAAGAACTGAAAACAAAAGTGTCTGTGATTCCTAGGTTGATTCATTCAACAGATGTTGATTCTGTGTCTGGCAATCTACGATATTATGGAGATATTGAAGTTAGAGGGAATGTAAAAGGTGGGATGGAGCTCCTAGCGTTATGCGACATTTATGTTCAGGGGACGGTAGAACAATCAAAACTTATTTCAGGGAATAGCATCATTATCTGTCAAAATGTGTTTAATAGTTCTCTTCACGCAGGGAAGAGCAATGATTTAATTTTACAAATAGAGCATGTAATGAGAAGAGTTTCTGCGGAATTAAAAGGATTGGCCCAAGCAGTTGACCAAGTGTATCAATCTCCTGTTTTTAAAACATCTGATATTGTGAAAATGGGATTAAGTTCCCTGCTAAAAATTTTGTTGGAGAAAAAGTTTAAAACCTTACCAGCTTTAATCAAGGATTTAAACGAGCTAATATCAAGAGCTGATCAACTACAAATACTAGAGGCAGAAATAAAAGAACTGCTGATAGATTTATCTAACGGATTCTTGAAGGTCCTGCCTACACAATTTCAGGAAGCATCAGACATTATTACATTGGCAGATCGAATTCATGATCTATGTCCGGATGTCCAGGATGAAAATGCCATGATGACCCTTCCGTATGCATTGAATAGTGAAATTACCTGCTGTGGAGATATCTCTATAACTGGAAAAGGCTGTATTAACTCAACTATTCATTCTGAAGGAAAAGTGAAAATCAGTGGAAGTCTCCGTGGGGGAGAAGTATATTCGGCACTTGGGGTGGAAGCAGAAGAGACAGGAACAAAAGGTGGATTGGTGACGCGTATTCGTGTCCCTGAAGGACAAACAATCCAAATAAACCATGCGCTGGAAGGGACGATCATCCAAATTGGAAATCAATCCTACGAATTTGAACGCGAGGAAAAAAGTGTTTTCGCTAGAGTAACACCTGAAGGAAGACTGCTGTTATTTTAAATTGTTAACCACCTATAAACGAATCTAGAGGAGAAGAATATATGTTTGAATATCAGATCATCATACATGAAGTGGAAAAGGCGACCGCACTGTTAAAGGGAGATATAGATATTGAGGCCACAGAATTGATGGAAGAAGAATTGCTTACTGTTTTAAAGAAGTACCAAGAGGTAGAACTACATTTTAAAGATGTTTTATTTGTTGATTCTACAGGAATAGGGTTATTAATGAACCAAGTTCGGGAGCTTACAGAACGAAAAGTGAAGGTAACGATTACCCATTTAAGTGAGGACGTCTATCAAGTATTCGATCTTTTGCAAATTCCAGAAATATTAGGGCATGACGTCTTCTCGAGCTGATTGCAGGGGGACAGTCCCCCGGCGCTTTAACGCAGCGGGGGACTGTCCCCTTTTAATCAATGTTGCTGATTTGTTTTTTTATCCTCACTAGGCTGTGTTAACCGACTAACTAACCGGTCAACAGTAGTTTGTCCTGAAGGGTTTGATTGAGTAATTTCTGTTACTTTATTCAACTGTTCTTTATTTATTTTACCAGGATTGATTGCTGTAACGGCTTCATTGACTAGAATAGGGAATATAGCCTCTGCCTCGGTCATATGGACATTTGAGGGGGCTCCTGGTGTAATCTGCCCACCATGGTAGGACAGGTTATTGGTTACAACGCCGTCAGGAGCTGTTCTCACATAGTCATGGACTTGAACCAGATTTTGCGTATTGGGTGGTTTAGCATCCGGTCCATGATAGGATAAGTTGTTCGTAGGATCCCCATCCGGTGCGGTTCTAACATGGGCTTGTACATGTTGTAGATTTGATCCATTAGCTATGGCCGAATCGGAAGAATGACCTCCGTTTGGTACCACATGATCTCCACTCGTCACAACATGACCATCCGTAAACGCTGCGTCATGGGCAAAGAAGTCTCCGCCAATATGCATTTTTAGGAATGGAAGAATAAATGAAATGATAATTAGTGGTGCGCTCCCCATGATGCCGAGTGCCGTTGAACTCGTATAACCTTGTTGGTACAGCCAGATTAAGACACTCCTCAATACAAAGAATCCAATGACAGCGACGATTACAGCTTCCGTAAATACGGCAGAGGAAAACCGGTACGACAACCATGAGTAAGGGTCCGAACTTATTTTCGCAAGTAGAGCTCCAGCGGCCCCATAGATGAAAATACCAGCCACAAAAGGTTTCCAATTCTTAATGACAAATCCGATCCGCCTAATAAAAAGGATAATCATAATGATGAATATAATGGGTGCCAATGGAGGAATGAGCGCCGATAGGGCACCTAAGATGAGCATATAAATAATCATGGTTTTCAGTAACCGAAAAGAGGTAACTAAAAAGAATATCACTAGCCCTATTCCTGCTATGGCAGGATGAAAGTACCCTAAGAAAAGAATAATAGGGAATAGAATAATAGCTGCGCGGTGATGGCCTGACTCTTTTTGTATGGTGGTCGAATCGTACATTTTTGTCATTCCTTTCTATCTATTTTAAAACCAAGGGGACGGTTTTGATGGCATTAGTTAAAGCCACCCGAACCGTCCCTGTGGTATCTACGCCAACACGGAATTGTCGGCTATTTCTTCTAGAACACTTTTTAAGGCTAGTCCCATTTCTTCTTGGGAAGGTATAAAGATTTTCTCGCGCTTCTTCACTTCACTCTCGACTTGGTTTATTAATAGATTTCGTGCAAATACTTTTCTATCTGAACTTGCGAACATTTCTTTTAAGGTTGATCCAGTTAACTTATCTTTTAAGCTATCAATAATATTTTCTGCTTCCTTTTGACTTAACAAATAATCCTCTGCCAATTGGGTAAATACTTTTTCGATAATCCGAACCATTTCATCTGCATCATCTTCAATAAATTCATTGAGTACCTTGTTTGACACCTTATTTGCTGCCGTTCCACCAGCAAATGAGCCAAGTAATCCTCCTACGATTCCGCCAACAGCCGTACCAATTCCAGGGATCACTGAGCCTATGGCAGCACCAGCAGTAGCTCCACCTACCCAGCCAGCCGTACCACCGGCAACTGTAGAAGCTGTATTTGCCACATTTTTAAATAACTGAGCTCCTGAAATTCTTCCTCTAAAAATATTAACGACATCTACTGAAGATAAAACGGCAACAGAAACAGCACCTGTGATCGCATTCCCTCTTAATAATTTGGCTGCACTTTTCATTGCTGCAGCTCCATAAATATTGGTTCCACTTCTAAAGGCATTCACTAACAAAGCCGATGCTTTAGGACCCATGATGTTCACTATTGCTTCTGAACTTCCTACTAATGCACTGTTTAATCCTGCTTTCGATAATTGGCTTGATAAAACAGCTGTAACAAAAGTCGTTCCACCGACCTTTAGCCCTGAGTAGGTTGCTGTTTTAATCGCTGTGTTAAAATCCTCACCATTCCATACGCATGTGGCAAAGGTTAAAACCGTTGTTAAACCAAAGGCGTTCGTTGCAATAATGGCACCATTGACAGAATCGAATGTAATAGACTCCACTGTACCTGCCGTTGCTATATTTTTAGCCTGTTCGTATGTAAAATGTCCTTTCCTAATGATGTTTTCTGCTTCATTAGGATCCGTAACTCCCTTGACTTGGCCCTTATTTATTCGTTCCTTCAAAGCTTGTAGTGCTGCATCATACTTATCGGATGGAACCTCAATTTGCATAGGCGAGCCGTCTGGATTAAAATATTTGAAATTCTCATTTTCGAAGCATTGCTTAATACATTCACTTCCACTTCTACAATACTTGGTTTGAATATTGACTCCATTAACCGATCTGTCCGCACCATTTTTTATAATTCTTCCTGTTGCTGGGTCGATATCTTCACCAAAGAATTCCACTTTTTTGCCCGTCACTTTGTCATAAAGGTGATTCGCTCTTTCTGCTGCAAAGCCGTGTCCTCTAGGGGTACTAAATCGGTCCGTCCCATATAGAGTACTGGCATTACTAACGTTTCCATAGACTATACCGCTTGCCTTAGAACCTACTATTTCTATAATTCCTAAACTTATTTTATTTTTAATATCGTTTAGTGTCTTTTCAAAATCACAATCATTTGCTTCATATAATTTTGTAACTTTTTTCTCACCAAGACCCGTCATAGATTGAATATCTCTTATACACTGTTGATCATACTCATTTAACATAGCTGCTGCTCCCGTCGGTTGGATTTAACAAAAGTTGTACTTAATAGTAGATTATCGGAAAATGTAATAAATTGTTAAGTTATTTGATGGGAAAAATGGTATTTTTCTGTTTTTTTTAGAAAGGAGTTTGTTGATGGGGCGTCCGTGAGAGGGGGGGAGTATTTTAATCAAACGATTAATTAGTATTGCACATAAGAAAATACTCAGAAGTTCTGGAGCAAACCACCCCCACAGAACTTCTTTTCCACTAACCAAGTATTTTTATCACATATTCACAATGCTCATCGCCATTTACATTACATTTCACTTCACGAACAATCACTTTTTTATCATAAATGAGGGAAAAAGCGCCTTCTAAAATTGCCCCTTCTAAATCACATGTCATATTTCCTTCATGAATCGGAAGGCCTTTACAGAAACAGTCTTCAATTTTAATATGAATCTCATTTTCTGTAGCGTTGATAATCGTTGGAATGCCGATTTTTAGATCCTTAAATATTTGTAACGCATCCTCGATGGTTTGAACGGGGAGGCTTTGGCCAATTTTTCTTCCTACAGCTATAGTCGTGTTTTTCCCATTCATCGGTAAGCCTTGATACATCCCAATTAATCGGATGGTTCTAAATAATTCGAGGGGAATCATATTGCCTAAGGTGGGTCTATCAATTTTTTTTAAATCTTCATACGTAAAAATTTCCATGGGTGAAATCTCCTTTTTCTTTTATATTGTTTATTTTTACAAAAAGAGAATTCCATTTCCTTGATATACATCAAGAATGCAAGCGGATGAAGGGTAATGCTAAATGCTAATTTGGAAAATCTACGTTTTAAGAACTTTGTCGAAAATTGTTAATAATTGTATTAAGGATTTGTTAAGAAAAGCCGATTATTATATCTAGTAAATAGGTAATATATTACACTTTTAAATGAAATTAACTATGGAGGGAATAGTATGTATAAGCTTGAAGTTAATCATGAGGAAAGACAATTCCTGATCACTCTAGAGGGTTCATTAAATATGGAGGAAAGTATCGCTTATTCGGCAGAATTGGAGAGTACCCTTTCAGGGAAAGACTTAAGTGAGTATGATTTGATTGTTGATACTTCGGGTTTAAAGATTAGTTCACATGATTTAGAGGATCAAATGAAGAGGGGAATGGAAATGATTTTTTCTACCCCATTTAAAGCGCGCTATAATATCGTCCCTAAAAGTGCGGTGACGAACCTGCAAGCCAATCGTGTGGGCAAAGAGTTTGAACTGAAAGAAAAATTTATTATCGTTCAGTCGTATGATGAGATTCTAGCGATAGCTAAGTAAGTGGTAGATAGGGGGTATCCATTTTGGGTACCCCCTTTTAGTTTCATGTCCATTTTTAATTATGCTTACATTCAAGGTGTCCTAACTTATCGTGATGACATCTTATTAATTAATCGTCCGATTAGTATCGAATGAGGGGGAAGAATGAAGAAATAAGGCAATTCACAGGTAATTGTTCATATTTGGAGAATGATAGGGGAAAATGCTTGTTAGATTTACGACAAAGTTTTTATTCGTAATCTAGGAGAAGAGCTTTGTTCATGCGGTTTCTAGCATTTTCAATTAATCGTTTGAATAGTATAGCCTATAGGGGAAATGGTGTGAAAATGGGGAAAGAGAGGACGAAAAGGACGATTTTACTGGCTTTGGTTAGTGCCAGGAGAACCGTCCTTCTGGTCTTCAGCGTAGTTTTGGTAGTTTGTTCTAACAGGAATTGTGACCAATCATCAAGCATAATGAAAACGCTTTCTAATATGATGGTAGTAGGAGGTTGACCAATGATGATTGAAAAACGCCCTGCCCAGCTGCTGAATTATTTAATAAAAGTGAAAGAAACCACGATAAATCAGGTGATCGACCATACACGCTTAACCAAACGGCAAATTTTCTACGATTTGGATAAAATCAATCATTGGTTGAAAGGGAATGGACTTCCTCCTATCCCATTCAAGGGCATCCATCAAATCGTAATGCCAGATTCCGTTATGCAGTATGTTCGTAAACAACAAATGACCAGTCAAGAAAGAGGCTTTGTCTTAAATGAGGAAGAACGGTTGATTTTCATTTATCTCTATCTCTTTATTCGTAAGGAGCCCATCTCATCCATTCATTTAACTCAACTCTTACAGGTTAGCAAAAATACAGTTATTTCGGATGTGAAAAAAGCAAATGAATGGAATGAACCGTTTCTTGTGAAAATCTGTTATACCCGACGGCAGGGGTATCATCTAATGGGTACAGAATTTGATAAGCGGGTTCTGGTTATGGAACATCTGTCCAAGATACTGCAAGAGCCATATGGTGAAAGAATGATAGACTACTTGTTAAATCGGACAGATTATTCAATCCCTATCGATTCCCTCAAGAGCGTCATTAAGATGATTGAAAAAAACTATAAGCTTCATTTTGTCGAGGAACGGCTTACTCCATTTACTTACTTTCTTCTTCTTTATTCCTACCGCTCTCGGGAAAAAAAGTTTGTTCAGTTCCATTCCAGTGAAATGGATGTCTTAAAGCAAGATCCGATGAGGATGGTGGCCATACAACTGATTCAATCTCTTCATTTTGAAGAGGAGGAGTCAGAGATCTGTTACTTGACGATTCAACTACTGGGCTTGTCATTAGGAAATGGTTTAATTCCAGACGGTGACCGTGATCTTTTATTTAAACTTTGTCTGCAGTTGGTGAGTGAATTCGAATCCAAAGCTTGTATTGGCTTTGAAAAGAAGAATGAAGTGATTCAATCGCTGTACCAACATCTTAAGCCTGCTTATTTTCGCATGAAGTATCGGATTCCGATTACCAATCCACTTCTTGAACAGATAAAAAGTCAGCATAGAGAGTTATATACAATTGTGAAGGAATTGCTGTTACCTATGGAGACGCTGCTAGGGATCACCATTCCAGAAGAAGAGATTGGATTTATCACGATTCACTTTGGTGCTCTGTTAGAAAAACCGAAAAAAAGCGTACGGAAAAAGAAGCTTTCCCTCATTGTATGTCCAAGTGGGATTAGCTCTTCTTTAATGGTTAAACATCAAGTAGAGTCGCTTTTTTCCGAAATTTCTGTTGAGAAAACACTATCACTACAAGAATTTCATGAGGGGAATTTTGGCGCGTATGATCTTATTTTTTCAACCGTAGCTTTGGAGACGGATATCCCCACCTACGAAGTTAAGCCCATAATGACCCCAATTGAAAAAAACAATTTAGTTAATGAGGTGTACCAACAATTGCAGGGAATTAACTACCATGGGATGACAGCCACTGAGCTCATTCAAATTCTTGAACCATTTGTTACTATTCACCATGAAAAGGGGTTGAGGAATGCATTAAGTACGATCACCTTCCACAAAAAAGAAGAGGTTGATAGGAGGAAACGGCCAGTGTTACGGGAGTTATTAACAGAAGAGACGATTCAAATGGCGGACCAGCTTTCTGATTGGGAAGAAGCGATAAAAGTAGCGGCCAGGCCACTGCTCGTGAAGGGGGTGATTGAACCTTCCTATATTGAAGCTATGATTGATAATGTCAAAGACCTTGGTCCATACGTGGTGATCGGCCCAGAGGTAGCCGTCCCGCACGCGCGTCCTGAAAAGGGTGTAAATCAGGTAGGCATGAGTTTTTTAAAGCTAAATAAACCAGTATATTTTTTAAACAATGTGAAGTATCCTGTACGTTTATTGTTTTGTATTGCAGCCATTGATAATAAAACACATTTAACAGCACTATCCCAATTAACCAAACTCCTCAGTCAAAAAGACAACATTGATCTCCTGAAAGAAATAAGTGTGCAAGAAAACTTCATTAGCTTATTCAAACAATATTCTGAATTAGATTGATTTTATAAAAAATAGTTAAGTTGGAGGAGTTTGCGATGAAAATAATGGCGGTTTGTGGTTCAGGTTTAGGAAGTTCTTTTATGCTGGAGATGAATATTCAACAAATTTTATTGGAGCTTGGAGTGGGTGGGGTGGAGGTAGAGCATTCCGATCTTAGTTCGGCAACGGCCGATCAAGCTGATTTATTTGTGGCAGCCAAGGATATTGCAGACGGAGCAACGCATTTAGGCGACCTTGTGGTGATTGACAGTATTATTGATATGGATGGATTACGCGAAAAGATAAAGGAAGTGTTACAGGAGAGAGGGCTCTTATAATGCAAAACCATTAAAAGGGAGGCATTTTGAATGGGAGAAAGATTTCTGAAATTGATGATGGATATTTTAAGCCAGCCGGCAGTTTTGGTCGCACTCATTTCCTTTATCGGACTGGTTCTTCAGAAAAAGTCAATGAGCGATATCATTAAAGGTACGACAAAATCATTCTTAGGTTTTATTGTTATTGCAGCTGGGGCGGGAATCCTGGTTGGCTCTCTTGATCCGTTCGGTAAGATGTTTCAGGAGGCCTTTCATGTAACAGGTGTTGTGCCGAATAACGAGGCTATAGTAGCCATGGCGTTAACGGAGTATGGAAGTGCGACAGCCTTCATAATGTTCTTTGGGATGCTGGCGAACATTTTGATTGCTCGTTTTACTAGACTAAAATATATCTTTTTAACAGGACATCATACGTTATATATGGCTTGTATGCTTGCTGTCATCTTAGTCGTTTCAGGTTTAAAAGGGGTTCCGCTCGTGATTATTGGTTCTCTTGCACTGGGTTTAATCATGGCTGTATTCCCTGCCATTTGTCAGCCGTTTATGAAAAAAATTACTGGCACCGATGCAGTTGGGTTCGGGCATTTCTCAAGTTTAGGATATGTTCTTTCTGGACTTGTTGGAAAGGTTGTTGGAAAAGGATCTCGTTCTACTGAAAAGATTAATTTCCCAAAGGGGTTAGGGTTTTTACGTGACAGCTCCGTAACGATTGCTTTAACGATGACCGTTCTTTATGTGGTCATTGCTCTCTTTGCTGGACCGTCTTACGTTGAAAAGGAACTAAGCAATGGGACTCATTATCTCGTTTTTGCTATCATTCAAGCGGTGACATTTGCGGCTGGGGTATTCATTATTCTTTCAGGTGTACGACTTGTTTTAGCTGAAATCGTTCCAGCATTTAAAGGAATATCTGCAAGGCTTGTGCCGAATTCTAAGCCGGCACTTGACTGTCCAATCGTATTCCCTTATGCACCAAACGCCGTTCTAATTGGCTTCTTCTGTAGCTTCTTAGGTGGAATTGTGGGAATGATTTTCCTTGGATTTACTGGATCCGTCATTATTTTACCAGGTGTGGTTCCGCATTTCTTTACCGGTGCAACAGCTGGGGTTTTTGGAAATGCAACAGGCGGCATTCGAGGTGCAACCATTGGGTCGTTTGCTAACGGATTGTTGATTACGTTCCTTCCCGTTTTTTTACTTCCTGTTCTCGGAGATTTGGGCTTTGCGAATACGACGTTCTCTGATAGTGATTTTGGAGCATCAGGAATCGTTCTTGGAAATATCTCTAAATCATTTGGTGCAACAGGTGTAACGGTTACCGTTGTCGGCTTGGTATTGCTGGCATTACTCTATGGCTTTTTCAAAAAAGATAAGAATGATGCTGCGAAGATAGAAGCGTAATTCATTGGATCAGCTTAGCACACTAGGTGGACAATTATAGCAAAACGACCTAGTGTGCTGAGTGCATTCATTAGGAGGGATTTTTTCATGAGTATTCATTATCAAGGTCTTGAAATCTTTAGAGATGAAATTCGCTTAATGACGTTAAAGGAGCTGCATCATTTAGGTTTTGGTCATTACGGAGGCAGCTTATCCATCACTGAAGCATTAGCGGTGTTGTATGGAGAAGTCATGAAGGTTGATCCCAAAAATCCAAATTGGGAAGAGCGAGATTACTTTATTTTATCTAAGGGACACGGCGGACCTGCTTATTACGCCGCATTGTCCTTAAAAGGATTTTTCCCCAAAGAAATTCTTTATACCCTCAACCAAAATGGAACCAGCCTTCCTTCTCATCCCGACCGAAATTTAACACCCGGTGTTGATATGACCACAGGATCGTTAGGACAAGGGATTTCTGCTGCTGTTGGCGTAGCCCTGTCCCATAAGTTATCAGAGAGGAAGAATTTTACATATTGTATTGTGGGGGACGGGGAGTTAAATGAGGGTCAATGCTGGGAAGCTTTTCAATTTGCAGCCCACCACAAATTACATAGGCTGTTTGTGTTAGTGGATGACAATAAAAAGCAGCTTGACGGCTTAACGAAGGATATCATAGACCCGTTAGATTTGGTGGCAAAAATGAGTGCATTTGGTTTTTATACATTAAAGGTAAACGGTGCGTCGGTAGCTGAAATCTATGAAGCCTTTGAAAAAGGGAAAGCGCAAAGTAATCAGCCTGTAGCCATTATCTTAGATACGGTTAAGGGCCAAGGAGTTCCTTATTTAGAAGAGAAGGCGGATAATCACCACATCCGCCCAACACAGGAGGATGAAGAAGCGATTGTAGCAACCATTTCCCAATTAGAAAAGAAACTAGGAAGGGCTGTGATGTGATGACTCAAACATCCTCTCAATCGTATGAACTCGACCCATTGGAAATGCGTCAAGTGTATGCCAATACGCTTCTGGAGTTGGCTAGAAATAATCCCGATGTCATTGCCTTAGAAGCCGATTTAATGAGCGCTATTTCGACGAATAAAATTATCAAGCAGATTCCAAAGCAATTGATTAATTGCGGGATTATGGAAGCGAATATGATGGGAGTTGCAGCAGGATTGGCTCTAACTGGAAAAATCCCATTCGTGCATACTTTTGCCCAGTTTGCCACTCGGCGCGCCTTTGACCAGCTGTTTGTTTCAGGTGGCTATGCTAGGCTCAATATCAAGATTTTAGGGTCAGATGCGGGTGTAACAGCTGAGCATAACGGAGGAACCCACATGGCTTTTGAGGATTTAGGGCTTGTACGCCTCATTCCAAGGGCGCATGTATTTGAAGCGAGTGACGGGACGATGCTCAGATATTTGCTGCGTATGGTTGAAAAACAGTACGGCATCCATTACATCCGTACCATCCGCAAACAGGCGGTGAGGATTTATGAGGAGGGTGAGGTATTTGAGGTTGGAAAAGGCAAGGTTTTACGTGAGGGTGGGGATGTCACCATTATTGCTAGTGGCATCATGGTGGCTGAATCACTCCGAGCTGCCGATCTACTAGAATCCCAAGGAATAGCGGCTACCGTTATAGATATGTACTCTATCAAACCGATTGACATAGATTTGATTGTGAAATATGCAAAAGAAACAAAAGCGGTTGTCACGGCAGAGAATCACAATGTGATCGGGGGGCTAGGCAGTGCGGTAGCAGAAGTTCTGAGTGAGCATTGCCCAACCCAAATGTGCCGAATTGGGGTGAAAGAGCAATTTGGTCAGGTCGGCAAGACAGAATACTTAAAGGAATTCTATAAATTGACTGCGAAGGATATTGTGGATGCTGTGGAGGGATTGGATTCTCGTAAACGGTCTTAAAAAAAATTAGATAGAAGTGTAGAAGTGCCTAGGGGACGTTCTGGTGGTTTCTTTTGTGGGCCTAGAGAATCGTACCTCTGTGGTTTCGTAATATTAAAAGATATATTATTTTCTCCCACCGCAGTTATTGAAACTGTGGTGTTTTTTATGGAGGAGTGGATATAGTTTAGTAGTTGGCGAGTAAAATGGGGATAGTGACGAGTAAAGTATGAAGGTTGACGAGTAAAATGAGAAATAGACGAGTAATCGTAAATTTAGACGAGTAATCCTCCGAAAGTGACGAGTAATGAGGCTAAGGGGACGGTTTCTGTTTAAGTTTTCTCAGTAGATGCAGCCAGTTATCGACAGTTTTTTCGCAGTTATTGCAGCAAGAATGCAGTGTTATCAAGGACTTTAGCTACTTCTAATCAAACGTTTGGTTAATATCGGATGAGAGGAGATCAACAAGAAAATAGTCGTTTAAAGAGAAAAGACTAGTATTTTGTTGATTAGAGGGGAAAATTGCGAGTAGGATGCCGACATTCTTTTTATTCCTTTCTGGATGGAAAGCGCATGATGGTGAAGATTATGGCCTTTTTAACTAAAAACCAAGGGGACGGTTCTGATGGTTTTTTCTTTTGCGTAGTTTCTAAAAAACCAGGAGAACCGTCCCTTGGGCTTCCAACCTTTTTGGCTGTTATTTATTCAATTCAACCGTTTCATTAACATCTGTCGATTTAGAACTTTGCCCTGTCATGCGTTTGTAGAGAAAGGCGATTTTCTTCGTATAATTACCGGTATCCCAATATTCGGCTGCTTCCGCATTTACCTTTATTAAGACAACGTTAGGATCATCATAAGAGGTTTGCATAATTTTCTCATTTGCTTTGCTCCACAATTCCTTTTTCTTACCTAAATCCTCAACGATTTCCGCTCTTCCACGGACGGAAACATAGGATTTACCTGCATAAGCCACATTAACATCTTGATCATGTAAAATTTCTTCATATTTATCAGTCTCTTTTTTAGTGAAGAACCATAAGTCACCATCAAATTCTACATCTTGTGTTTTCATAGGACGAGAAACAAGCCCTTCTTCACTTACCGTAGTCAGCATGGCCGTGTCTACGTCTTTGATTAACTCTCTTAATGTATCCATTTCTTCTTGTTTTATCATGTTAGACATTTCCATCACCTCATTTATATTTACAGAGGTATACTACCCTTTACACTAACTTTTATTCAGGTATGGCGGATTAGTAAACTAATTTTAACAAAATAATTCCTGGGGACAGTCCCCCGTCCCGTTAAAGCGGTAAAGGAATTTAAAGACTACGTGCTGGCGAAGGACAGGTTCAGTCATTTTTTTAGTTCCTTTTCATAAAAGGCGCTGCCAGTTCTCGACATTCTTCTCAATGATTTTACTCTAAAGGTCCTTAATTTATTTGGTTTCGGCGCGTTGTTAATTAATCGTCCGATTAGTATCGAATGAGGGGGAAGAATGAAGAAATAAGGCAATTCACAGATAATTGTTCTTAATTGGAGAATGATAGGGGAAAAGATTGTTAGATTTACGACAAAGTTTTTATTCGTATTCTTGGAGAAGAGCTTTGTTTATGCGGTTTTTAGCATTTTCAATTAATCGTTTGAATAGTATAGCACATAGGTAAGAGTGACGAGTTTTGTTTAACGGTTGTTCTATAGGAAATCATTAATAAAAGGTAATTTTAAAGAGTCATCAAGAAGTGATCAACACCTAATTGGAGAGGAAGATACTTAAATTTAGGCTATACTCCTGGCTTTTTAGAATGTAATAGGAATTTAAGTGCCAGGCACCCTCGAATTTATCGAAGATTGATAGGATTTTAGAAGGGGTAAAATGGCTAAAACTAGCCACATTGTCAGAAGGAAAGGCGACTTCGGACAGAGTAGGCAGAAAAACGTGAAACATTGTCAGAACACAGGGCAACTTTGGACAACTGGTATACAACTGTCATAACTCGACATTCTTTTTGTTGATTTCAAAGTAAGAATCCAATGTTTACTAGGGTTTATCTTTCTATTAATCAATTGTTTGATTAGTATCGGATGTAGAGGAATTAGAGTGAAAGATGTCGATTAGAGAGAAATAAGGACTATTTTGTTGAATATGACGAAAACTCGCGTAAAGTTCACCGACAATTTTTTTGTCTTTTGTGTTGTGAAAATAGCTCTATAATTGAGTATAAGCTTGTTTTAACTAAACGTTTAAATAGTATAACCTATAGGGAAAACAGTCAAAACATGGTGAAAAAGACGGTTCTTGAGGTAAAAAAAAACAGGAGAACTGTCCCATAGTATTAATTACTAAAGAAAATATAAAAAGACTGCACCATAACCAATAACAAACGTTAATATTGTCGAGCAAACGAACCTTATTGTATCTTTTTTACTCTTTATGAAATTTCTTCGGATAACTAAGCTGTAGAGAATTATAAAAAAAAGTATACCGAAAATAGGTAAGTATGACATCCAATTAAATGAAATGCTTGAGGTAAGATAACCAATGTAAAGGTAAGTACTCACAAGGGTAAAAATAACTGTCAGTGAGGATAGACCTAAGGATATTAACCACTTTTTCAAAATTACACCACCATCCTTTATTTGATTATGTACAAAATACCCAAATTATTACATAGTGGAATCCGGATATGTATTTATTCTTTCATCTATACATAAAGTTTGTGGAGATTGGTGTTGAAGGATACTAGATAAATACCTAGAATTTCTTTGTATATATGATATAATCGATTTGTAAGATAGTGGAAAGGAGATTGTGTTGGATGATTAAGAGGAAATTCTTGTTTTTTTTATTTTTAATAGCTACCCTTTTCGTTTTACTGTCACCATTGTTCAGCAAAAGTACTGTAAGCAATTCTGAGGAACTGAAACATGTTGCATTTGGTTTGCCATTTCATTTTGTAAATCAAGACCTATCTAGCTTTGACCCACCATTCCCTTATGTTATGTCAATGTCTTCTCCCTGGGAAAATCCTATATCAATCAATCTGTTATCTTTAATTGCCTCTTTGTTTGTTGTCAATCTGACAATTTATTTTACATACTATCTATTTTCATTACTCAGGAAGTAATTAATTCATAGATCCCGATTGTTTTGGTCGACTAACAGGGCAGGATAGTAAAAACTAGGAATATACCGACAAAATGGTGCACATAATGTCGGTTGGTCACATTCAAATCCTGTTATTCTATTGATGAAAGGAGGTCATATAATGGATTTGCTTAAGAGCATGAATGACGCAATGAGGTATATCGAGGATAACCTCACTAACGAAATAGACTTCAAAATGGTGGCACGAATCGCTCATTGTTCTGAATATCATTTTAAAAGAATGTTTTCTTTTCTTGCAGGTATTACATTATCAGAATACATCCGTCGTAGACGACTTAGCTTGGCCGCATTGGAGCTTATAAATAGTCATATAAAAATAATTGATGTGGCGATTAAATATGGATACAGCTCACCGGACTCGTTTACTAGAGCTTTTCAAATTTTACATGGGGTAACACCAACAGAAGCAAGAAACAATGGACAGCAATTAAAAGCCTATCCACTAATGACCTTTCAATTATCCATTAGAGGAGGATATGAAATGAATTACCGAATTGAACAAAAAGAGGCATTTAACATAGTTGGTATCATGAAAAGAGTTCCCATTATTTTTGAAGGAGAAAATCCGAAAATTACAGCAATGTGGAAATCCTTGACTATGGAAAAAATAGATCAATTAAAAAAACTCTCTAATATTGAACCTAAAGGGATGATTCAAGCTTCTACCAACTTTTCTGAAGGACGCATGGAAGAAAAAGGAGAGCTTGATCAGTATATAGGAGTAGCAACAACACAAGAATGCCCTGAAAACTTTTCAAAACTTGAAGTTCCTGCCTTAACATGGGCGATATTTGAATCAACGGGACCATTTCCTAGTACGCTACAGGAAACGTGGGGAAGGATTTATTCAGAGTGGTTTCCATCTTCCAATTATCAGGTAACAGAAGGACCCGAAATCTTGTCGATCAAAACCAAAGATTTAACTTCACCAACTGTGAAGTGCGAAATTTGGATTCCAGTTTTAAAAAAATAATTTAAATTGTAGAGCACGAGCTGTCTTGGGTAGCGATTGGTCAATTAGATTAGTCGCTTTTTTTTGTTTCGCTAACAGGGAGCATTCCTGTAATTACTGAAAATGAGGAAACCTGCTTTAATCATATAAAAAGAAGCGAACATTACTAAAGACAATAAATATTGTAGTCAGATACATAAGAAGGAATTTAAACTGGATGATTCGAATAAGTTATAGTGAATTTGGTTTTGTTGTATTCTGAAAATAATTTTTTGAGGATTTCATTGAGAACATTTTTTCGCTATATGGTCGACAGTAGCAAATAAAGATGATTTTGATGCGTATGACTGGCTGTTACTATACTAAGATTTTGATAGTTTACACTAAACAGTGAGGAGAGTGGTTTTATGCAAGGTGTAGCCAAAATGTTTTTAGAACAACTCGACATGCATTGCTATGAGAATGAGTGGTTTGCATCCATGGATCAGGCGCTCCAGGGAGTCACCGCAGCTGAGGCAGCATGGACAAGTTCGGGAAACAGCAATTCGATTTGGCAGATTGTCAACCACTTGATATTTTGGAATGAAGATGTAATCCATCGAATTAAGGGCACAGAGAATCCGCATAAAGCAGAAAGCAATGAAGAAACCTTTGGAAATCCAGGGGATCGAGAAGACGAAATTGGTTGGTCCCAGACAGTGCAGCGCCTTCATGAAGTCATGAATAAATTAAAAACGGTCATTGCGGACCTTGACGATGAAAAGTTAACAGCTCCGTATGCAGCTAACAGTTACTCTATTGAGCGTTTACTTAGCAATATCATGATGCACGATACATATCATGTCGGCCAAATTGTTCTGTTGCGAAAGTTACAATCCTCTTGGAGTGGCGTTGATTGGTCTTAACGAAATGATGAGCGGTTTCAGTTAATTCAGAACTTAAATTAAAAAACACTGCGAACAGATATATAAATTACCTGTTTGCAGTGCTTTTTTATTGTGCCAAACCAATTAAGTTTTCAGAAATATGGTCTACAAATTCTTTTACTGCGTTTTCCAACTTACCGAATGCGGCACCATCATTTTTTCAATAGTAGATTCATAACGTGATAAATCTTCTGATTTTAGCTTTTTGATTTTCGTGTAGGTTTGGGAATTCATAGGCGGATAATTTCCGGCTAATGTATAAACAGGAAGCTTAAGAAGTAGATATAAGCGGAAAAATTCCGATTAACTGCTCTAAATAGGTCGAAATCCAAAGGTTTAAATAAAATAAACGGAAAAACTTCCTTTATTTTTAAGGAAATATGGGTATTTCCCAATTTAGGCGGAATTTTTTCGTTTATTTTTCAAACACAGTGAATCAGCATTCAGTTATAATTAGTATATTATGGTAAATTTGTCTTATGGTGGGGAGGATTATAATGTCAAAAGAAAAAATAATCAATTTAATTATTGTGGGTTTTCTATTAGTTATATGTGGGCTGGTAATGATCTTTTCAAGTGTTAGTTTTGGAACTTCATCTGCAGAGTCTTGGTTAATTAGTAATGGAGGGGCAGATACAAGTACTTATCAAATTATTCTTAAAGGCTATATAAATAACTTTTTAGTAGCTGGAGGTATTATATTTGGTCTAGGTCTGATGGGAGTTATCCTATTCTCTTTTACGTTTCTAAATATGAAGGAAAAAATATCTAGTAAAATGTAAAAGTTACACTCATCCTTTTTAAGTAAAATGAGGCGTGTTGGAGAGGACCATGGGGACGGTTCTGGTGGCCTTTTTATCAAGGTTGTTATTATAAGCCGGGAGAACCGTCCCCGTGGTTTCAAAAAGGGGGGGAATAAATGATTTTAGAAGCTGTAATGTTACAAGTTAAGCAAGGTATGGAAGGGGAATATGAGGTAGCATTTCGAGAGGCATCAAAAATTATATCATCAATGAAAGGCTACATATCTCACGAATTGCAACGATGTATGGAAGTTAAGGGGAAATATTTATTGTTGGTGAAGTGGGAGACATTAGATGACCATACAGTAGGGTTTAGACAATCGAAAGAGTATCAAGAATGGAAAAAGCAACTACATCATTTCTATGACCCGTTCCCAATAGTTGAACACTTTGAGAATGTTCAAATTTAATAGGTTATTTACGTAAACGGGTGCTTGAGCAAAAGATGGGGACGCTGCCACGATTCATTATTAAAATACAATTTTTCAAAGAATTCATGATAAAGTAAAAATGAATGGAGGGATATTTTTGAGAACGTTTGAGGAAAAATTAAAAAGCTATGCAGAATTGGTTGTAAAAGTGGGATTAAACGTTCAACCGAACCAAATCCTTTATGTAAGAGCTAGTGTGGATACGATTCCATTTGCTAGAGCTGTCGCTCACGAGGCTTACAATGCGGGTGCAAAAAATGTGTATGTGGACTATAGTGATCCTGAAATCACACTCTCACGCTATTTGAGAGCATCAGATGATGTTTTTACAGAGTTTCCTGAATGGGAGCGAATTCAACGTGAGAAATTGATTGATAAGGATGCGGCATTTTTATTTATCGTTTCCGACGATCCGGATTTATTGTCCAAAGCTGATCCCAATCGTATTGCGAATTACCAAAAAGTAAGCGGAGAAGCCATGGTAAAATGGCGAGAGCAGCATGATGATGTTAGTTGGGTCATCTGCGCAGCTCCAAGTCAAGGCTGGGCAAATAAGGTTTTTCCAGGAGAAACAAATAGCTTGGACAAACTTTGGGATGCAATCTTCAGTTCAGTACGTATAGGGGAAGTTGAACCTGTACATGCATGGAAAGATCATATTGAAAACTTGCTTCAAAAGGGTACTTATTTGAATGAAAAGAAATATAAGAAGTTACATTACAAAGCTGAAGGCACAGATCTAACGATTGAGCTTCATCCCCTACATTTATGGAGAAGTGGTGGAAGCCAAAATCGACATGGTGTTCAATTTGTTGCGAATATGCCAACTGAGGAAGTATTCACTTCGCCATTACGTTCAGGTGTTAATGGTTTCGTTTCGAGTAAAAAACCACTTAGCTATGCAGGTAATTTAATTGATGAGTTCAAATTAACTTTTGAAAATGGTCGAATTGTTGAAATTACAGCTAAAAAGGGAGAAGAAGTATTAAAGAACCTGGTAGAAACAGATGAAGGCTCCCATTATCTTGGTGAAATAGCCCTGGTTCCACATGATTCTCCTATTTCTAACACAAACGTACTTTTCCTAAATACATTATTTGATGAAAATGCTGCAAACCATTTAGCATTAGGATTCGGTTTCCCTAACTGTATTGAAGGTGGAGAGAAAATGACGAAGGAGCAGCGTGTGGAAGTAGAACTTAATTCGAGCATAACTCATGTTGATTTCATGATTGGTTGTGCGGATATGGATATTGATGGTGAATTACCTGATGGTACACGTGAGCCAATCTTCCGTAAAGGGAATTGGGCTTTCTAATTGATTTTGTTGGAAACCCCTTATTCGTTAGTGCAGAGTGGGACCATAGGGACAGTTTCTGGTGGTTTTTTACCTCAAGGTTGATATTAGAATTAGAGCCATGAGAACCGTCCCAATGGTTTACCCTTAGTAAGATGACTTGATAGAATAAATGGCTTGCTCGGCTCCAAATCTGATAATCGTTCCTTCTAATTTCATCCCTAATTTTTCTAGAAGCCTGCAAGAGGATATGTTAGCGGTTTGTGTTTCGGCAATGACTTTTGGTAGTTTTAATTCATTTAAAGCAAAATTGATAACCACTTGAACGACTTCCGTTGCATAACCAGCTCCCCACCAAATGGGTAATAACTGATAGGACACCTCATAGTAAACGCCATCATGGTGGGGGGTAAGGGACACCATACCAATGAAATTATCGGTGTGTTTTTTTCGGATCACCCAGTAAAAGGAATCATCACCTGAATGCAGCATTTCGGCTAATACATCTTCAATGGAAGCAGCCTGGCGTATCCCACCGAGATATTTTCTTACGTCCTCATTTATATATAATTTTTTCACATCTGAAAAATCCGCTGTTCGAAGGGTACTTATAATACATCTTTCTGTTTCGAACAAACAACATCATCCCCTTAATAAAGAAAAAGAAATAAGTATTAGTATGATACCTAAACTTAATAAAATGAAGCCTATATACTTCGATTGCCCTTTATACAACGCATTATTAAATCCAGCAATTATTATTGTTAATGATATAAAAGGTAACCAAATTGGAATTAAATTAGTTTTGGTTATTAGACTAATTATGTAAATTAGCAATATTGTTACAGCAGTAAATAAATTAAGATATACCATTTTCTTTCTAGTCAAAACCCATCCTCCAGTTTCTTTGAGCAACAATCCCTTTCATTAATTTATTCGATATTTAAATTGGTAAACCTTCTTCCGCTGCACCCTAGGGACGGTTTTGGTGTTTTTCATCAAGGTTGCTAATAGGAGCCATGAGAACCGTCCCTCTGGTTCCCTTGGTTTTATAAGAAAAAGTAGTTTTTTACACCAATTAAAAAGGGTAATTTTTCCTTTTGTCGAATAATCTATTAGTAAATAGAAGTTATATTGAAACGGATGGTGTAGCAATGAGTAAATTCTTATCTATTTTTGGAGTAGTAGTATTTTTGTATTGTTTATATCTCTTTGTAACGTTTTTCTTTAGCAATGATCGTGAAGCAGCTATTTTTTATGGTTCTATATTTGGAATGCTAAATGCAAGTATAGCCATTGCTGTTTCTGTAATATTAAATAAAGTTAAAACAACCAAGTCGTAAGGTCATTTTTCATATTCAACTAAGTGAGCTTTAGTAGAATAACAGATACATTAGTTTGTATGAAATCCTTACTCTAAGCAGGAAGTAAGGATTTTATTATATAAAAAAATAGAATGAGTAAAACAACTAAGACCAGCTTTTCATCATGAGGAATATTTCTCTTCTATTTGTTGAAGGCCAATTTGTAGAGAATTTGTAACTTTAATCAAATGATATAGGGGGACTTATGAAAAAATATTTTTTGTTTGTGGTAATAGTAGGTATAGCAGCATTGGTAGTTTTTTTAGGTTATAAACAGGTGTTGGAAAAGAAAGAGAAGGAAAGGGACTTGGCACACTTGAAGTATATTCCTATTGTTCGTGTAGGTGAGCGACAGCTAGAAATATATGAATATGGTCAGTGTAAAAAGGGATCCAATAAGGAAAAAAAGGCGGAAATAGGTCCAAGTTCTTGTGAAACTGTAACAGAGGAAGAAGCGTTGAAAGGAAAAACAGCGGCTTCATTTAATAAAGAGGCTGTTCTAACTATAAAAAATATCGAACCCTCTGGGGAACTCGAAGACAAGTCTGGCCCTGCCGGTGGAGTGAGAAGGAGAGTTAGCGGCGGCTATACAAAAGATGGCAAGAGTCTGGGACCAGGTGAAATAAAATTAATTGTCAAGGATATGAAGGAGGAATTTCTCGAGACAGTAATGTTGCCCAAAGAGCCTGGTTACTATGTGGGCAGAATAAACTTAAGTACTCCTTCAGGAAACAAAGATTATGTCTATCATTTTTATTATAAGTAGTTTTTCATATTAGAAATGTTTTTTGCATGGGCAAAGATGGGGACAGTCCCCCGGCGCTTTAACGCAGCGGGGGACTGTCCCTCTTTAGATTAAATTGGGAAATCCCTGCTGGCGCAAGGCCTCATAGACCAATATAGCAGCTGTATTTGAAAGGTTTAGTGAACGTATATGTTGGTTCATTGGTATTCGCAAGAAGTGGTCTTGATTTTTTTTTAGTAAATCTTTTGGTAGACCTGTTGTCTCTTTTCCGAACATAAAATAATGGTCCTTTGTAGTATCACTGAAATCAAAGGCTGAGTGTGCTTTTTCACCGAACGTCTCAATATAGTAAAACTCACCTTTATTTTTCGAAAAAAAGTCATCCAATGAGTCATAATATGTGATGTTTACAGACTCCCAGAAGTCTAACCCTGATCGTTTGATCATTTCATCGTCTGTTGAAAAGCCGAGCGGTCGGATTAAATGCAAGGCTGTATCGGTTCCGGCACAAGTCAGTGCGATATTGGCCGTATTAGCCGGAATTTCTGGTTGATATAGTACAACATGTATTGCCAAGAATGGTCACCTCGATCTTTCATTTAGCCTCCATATTATAGCATATTGGGACCAGGGACCAAGGGGACGGTTCTGGTGGCTTTTTTTCATTGAGAAGTTTTAATGTGCCAGGAAAACGTCCCTTTGGTTTTTACTGGTTTAGATTCTATGAAGATCTACCAGAACCGTCCCTGTGGATTCTCATTACTCTTTTGTTTAGTTGTCGTATGCCTGCGAGGCTCACTCTCATCCATATCCAACTATAGACTATGCTGAAACCTGCTATAGCGAGGATGGCTATAACGTTAATATCACTTGAAAGGGAAGGACCCAGTATTGGAAAGTGGAATATAAAGAGCAGCAAAAGGATTCCTACGGTTAATGCCAGGCCTCCCGCCAGGGTAACGGTAATTTTCCGTGTGGCCCATTTGAATCCGAGCCCTAATGCAACCCCTAATAGACCGGTTGTAAACAGAAAGACCAAAACTTCTGAGGGCTGGATGATCAGGAGTAAGATGGCGGTGACTACATACGTAAGCAGTCCAAACTGAGCAGAAATGATCGTAGCCAGCACAATCGGCCCGGTAGCCATCATGCTAAACGCATAACCGAAACCGCCAATTAACCCAGCCGACTGTAAAATGGCCGCAAAGGCTCCTAAAAGACTCCCCAGCATCATTCTTGCGTTTCTTGGATAATCCCCAACCGATACATCATGATCTTTCAGAAAAAAACGTACGCCTCTTTGTACCAACTTCAATATACTCCCCTCCCACATACAGACTCCCTCAACAACATTCGGGTGGTGCCTGTGCACCTTAGGTGTTTTGTTTGTATAGGATCGAGATTGGTGCCATCTCTAACATGTATTCTTGCAGGAGTAATTGATGCATAGTTTTTTCATGGACAATCGGGAATGGTTGCGCAATCCCCAAGCAAGAAGCTCCACATCGCTGCCATCTGGTTTCGAACGCCATAACCCGCTTTCACGAGTTTGTTCGCTGAAAGGCCACTAGAACCGTCCTTGTGGTATGCGAATAACCTATTGTAGTTTAGTGGAAAGGGAAGTGAAGGCTTTGGACAGCAAGTCTAAAAAGTTAACGGTGACGTTAAGACAGGAATTTTCTTTTTATGCGAACGATGAAGTACTCAACACCATTTTAAAAAATATCGCAGCTGGTGGCGTAACTATAGCCGCTTTTACCATAACAAAGATTAATATGAGGAATGTTAACTTTGTCCGATTTGTTGTCGGACCTGACAATTCAAATAGTTCCAAAGCTAACCTGGTTGCACAGGATGTTCTTCGCTCATTAGGTATACATTACGACCAGGAGAAGGTCATCCAGTTGATTGGAAACCCTGGAACACCAGGAATCTTAGGCGAAACTCTTCAAACTTTGTTCCAGCATGTCGTAGTGTTTGCTACGTATACGGGGGTGAATTCTTTCATCCTGAATGTGTCTGATATCCAAACTGCTCTTCGATTATTAAAGAAAAATAACATTATCGGTTAAGGTTTTTGTTCCTACTTTTAAGAGTCTTAGATTCGGGTTTTATGCATTCCGTTGAAGGAATGAGAAATAGTTTTAAAAAAAGGGGTTTGTCCCTTGCAAACGGTCCCTTTGTTACATCCAATATAGTAATGCCAATAAGAAAGAGGTGATAAACCATGTCAAAAATTCTTACAACAGGACCGATGCTGGTTCCTAGGAAAATAACAGGCGATCCCGTTGGCGATCCTCCAGACGAGGTTGCTATAACAATTAAAAATCCAACTTCCAAAGATTTTAGGGTGCAAATTTTTGCAGACATTTGTCCACCAAACTCAACAACTGAAAGAACGGAATCCTCCGATTTATTTACAGTCCCTAAAGATAGCTGTTTAAGATTACGTCTTTTTAATAGTGTTCTTCCAGACTCTATTATTCGTTTATATGCTAAAGGTGGAGTTGATGAAGAAGCAGAGAAACTCGAATTATCGTTCGTAGGCAGAAGAGCAAGTGATCGAATGCATGAACCAACTATGTTCTACCGTCATGCGGATCTCATTGAGGTTGAAAACGAGGATTTTCATCAAGAACCTCGTGCCACTTTAACTTCAAATTGGGTGATTGGCTGAGTAAAGGAGTTTTCTCGAACAGGTTTAAGGAAAATCTAAAAAATTTAACCGCTCTCATTTAAAAGTGAGATAATTCCAGGGCCAATGGGAGGCCAAGGAGAGGGTTCCAAGATTCCTAGTGGTGTTGTGAATGTGATTGTGTGATTGGCGAGCAAAATGGAATATTGACGAGTAAAATTAGGATTCGACGAGTAAATGGGAATTTTAACGAGTAAAACATGCATTTAGACGAGTAAGACCAAGGGGAAGATTGTGTTGGTTCAGTTTTGTGATAATGGAGTATATCTCGACAATCTTCTCATTATTTTCAATACAAGAAACCATAGATAACAAGTGTTTATCCTTCTTTTAACTAAACGTTTGATTACTAGTGAATTAGGGGGAAGAAACGGGAAGAAGTCGAATAGAGAAAAATAACTATTATGTTGTGGAATGGGAACGAAAATCGCAGAAAGATGATCGACAAACTTTTTATGCCTTTTGTGATGGAAATGGCCAGGGTGCCAGGGTGACGGTTCTGGTGGCTTTTTAGGTGGCGTTCTGTGTTTTAGTGTTTTTGGTATTTAGGCTTATAAAATATTAAAGAGCCTGCAATGATTATGCAGACTAATCCACCGATACCAGTAGTTATAAATGAAAATTGTGAAGAAAAGTAAAATTTAATTACTGTTAGAAAAATAATAAATACCCATCCAATAAGATTAATAATCCATTTTTTTTCATCATTCCTAGCTCCTACTAAAATATTTTTAACCTATTGGGAACTTAACCATGTTTCTATAATTATATAATAATGGAAATGCTGGAAAAATAATACCAAATTCTTTTGTATGTGGAAAAAAGGTCCGGGATTCTCGGGAACGGTTCATGTCATGAACCCAGTGCCTTAACGGATCAAATCATTTTACGAAGATCTAGGATTTCAGTTTTTTTGGGGAGATATAACACAAAATTGATTAATTATGAAAAACGAAAGTTATGTAATTGGCCTTTTCCAAGAGGTGGTTCTGCAGGACTTTTTTTCAACGAGGAATTTTTTTGAGCCACTGGAATCACAATCTGTGTTTATATAAAAAGAGTGACCAACTTAGCCACTCTCCATAAATGATTCAATTAACCTACCTAATCCACGCACCATCTGCACCTATTTTATATTTACCAATCCACGTACTGTGTGCCATTTTTCCATTATTATAGAGATAGTACCATTTTGTACCGACTTGAATCCAACCTTTTGCCATTGCCCCAGATGATTTTAGGTAATACCAACTCCCACCATCTTTAAGCCATCCTGTTTTCATAGAGCCGTTGCTATTTAAATAATACCACGCTCCGTCATAAATCCAGCCCGTTTGCATAACACCATAAGAATTTAGATAGTACCACTTACCACCATCAGATACCCAACCAGTTTTCTTTACGCCTGTTTGTTTATCAAGGAAAAACCATTTGCCAGCGTCATCGTACCACCCTTTATCTTTTGCTCCATTAGTATAATGATAGGTTTTACCGTTCTCGACAATCCACCCATTTAGAATAGAACTAACAACAGTAACACTTGTTACAGCACTTATATTACCTGCTTGATCAGTTGCAGTAACATTGAAAACTGTGCCAACTGAATATGTAGAAGGTAGGTTTGCTTCAAAAGCACCACTTGGGTTTGTTATTCCAGTTCCAACAACTATATCATTCAAGGAAACTTCAACTGTAGAATTTGGCTCTGCTTTACCTTTTAAGAGTGTATCATTATCGTCAAAACGATTAACTTGTGGGGCAGGTGGTGGTGTAACATCTGGTGTAGGTGTTTGATCAATATAATCCCACGCTAAACCATATACATCGTTCGTAACATACTCCCCGATGTTAAGAGCACGAATAAAGTAAACACCTCTTGATAGACTATACCCTGCTGTCATTTGATGGTCATCAAATTGTGCTGCAACAGGATCAATCATATTATCAAATTCATCTGTGAGAACAAATCCAATATTAGATAATGAATTAGTAGACATTAACCCGGAGATGGCAATTGTAGCACTTTGAGGAATCTCAATAGCAAAGGTATCAAGGTCATATTGATGATAAAATGTACCTAGAATTATATCCCCTTGTGGTAGATAATCTGCTTCGGTAACAAAGTCATTCGGTTCAACTTCATAAATACTATTGCCAGTAAGATCTTGAGTTGAATAGCCATTATTAAATTTTTGTGATTTTGTTACGCGTGAATTTTGTGATTTTAATAAATCCCTAGATTGATGTGATTTTAACAATCTTTCAAGTTTTGAATGTTCAAACCCATTTACTTTTTCTACTTGAACGTGTGCTTTTTCTTTAACAAGTTGTTCCTTAAAAGAGTCATAAGACGATGCGGCTTTTGCATTAACACCGCCCAACAATAATATTCCTGACGATAGCGCTAAAATACTACTAATCTTTTTTAAATTCATTCGATTTCCCCCTCAATTTACATCACCTAGAAAATTATAGCGGTTTTTCCCAAAAATACAGGTAATTTCCATCGTCATTTTCTTTTATATCTTGACACTTTTCACAGATACAGACCAGGTGGGGACAGTCCCCCGGCCCTTTAAAGTGGTGAAGGAATCTAAAGTAAGTGGTTGGACTACGTGCTGGCGAAGGACAGGTTCAGTCGGTTCTTTACGTTCCTTTTCATAAAAGGAGCTGCCAGTTCCCGACATTCTTCTCAATGATTTTAAGCTAAAGGTCCTATATTTATTTGGTTTCAGCCAGTTGTTAATTAAACGTCCGATTAGTATCGAATGAGGGGGAAGAAGAGAGAAGAATGTCGTTTTAAGAAAAGAAACTAATTTTTTGTGGAATAGAATCGAAAATTTGCGGGTAAGGTGGCGACATTCTTTTTATTCTATTCTGGATTAAAAGGGCATAATAGTGGGGTTTATGCTCTTTTTAAACAAACGATTGAATAGTATAGCCTATAGGGGAAATGGTGTGAAAGTGGGGAAAGAGAGGACGAAAAGGACGATTTTACTGGCTTTGGTTAGTGCCAGGAGAACCGTCCCTGTGGTGCTGACGCTGAAGGATAATGAATATTTTATCGTTGGCGATTCTCCACGGGAAAGTAAAGATAGTAGATACATAGGGCCAATCAAAAAAAGCAGATCTTTGGGAAGGTAATAGAAATAAAATCAAAATAATGTTCTGTCTCCCTTTGCTGTAGTGTATACAGTAAGTGTTTCAAAAGTCCCAGATGGGCATTTTTTCTAAAGATAAGTAAATATATAATTCTATTCCACCACAGTCTTTGATAGTTTTTTTATGGAGGAGTGGGTGGGTTTAGTAGTTGGGGAGTAAAGTGGGGTTATTGACGAGTAAGGAATGAAATTTGACGAGTAAAATAGAAAATAGACGAGTAAATCAAATATTTGACGAGTAAATCATCAAAAGTGACGAGTAAGTAAGGAAATCATATAAAAAATGTAATTTTAAAGGTATTTCAAGATAACAGTCATTAGTCGACATTTTTTTTATTATTTTCAATGCAAGAAACCATAAGTAGCAAGTGTTCATCCTTCTTTTAACCAAACGTTTGATTGATATCGGATTAGGGGGAAGAAAAGGGAAAGAAGTCGATTAGAGAGAAATAACTATTTTATTGCCGAATAGGAAAGAAACTCGCGGAAAATTGGCCGACAATCTTTTTGTGCCCTTCGTGAAGAAAATATCTTTACAATTGAGTTTCTGCTCGTGTTAACCAAACGAATAATTAGTATAGCTTATAGGGAAAACAGTCAAAATATGATGAAAAAGACGGTTTATGAGGTGAAACAAAACCATGAAAACCGTCCTTGTTCATTTGATTCGGAAGGAACTAATGGCATAATTGAGTCCAGAAATGTGTCATTAAAAAAAATACAAATTTAGACAGAAGGAGGGATTTGCAATGTCGAACAACATCTCAAACAATATTCTGGTGAAAATGCATTTCATGTTAAAGTCTACTCCGCCAAGAGTAACTTTTCATCAGGACATGACCGAAGAAGAAAGGAATATCATGCTACAACATATCTCCTATTGGACGGACAAGCAGAATCAGGGGATTGCTTTGGTTTTCGGACCGGTTCTAAATCCTTCAGCTCCACACGGACTGGCCATTATTGAAGTCGATAATGAGGAACAAGTTCCAAAACTCATCGCAGAAGATCCCGCCGTTATTGCGGGAATAATGGCAACGGAATTTTATCCTATGAAAGCAGTTGTAAAGAAATAATATAATTCCTTTATTATAGGAAAGCCTCCGTTTTGCTGTACTGACGGGGACAAGAGTGAATACGGGATCGCTTTCTGGCGGTCCTGTTTTTGTGCGACGGGCAGTCGTACCTTTGCTTAATACAAGCATGAATTTACTGTTAAAGGTTGGGTTATGTTACTTCGGTAATAACAGACCCCGAATCCTGGAAGGTTTATTCTCTCGGAGGTGTAAGTCCTCCCGTAGGCATACTGGTAGAACCTACGAAGACTAATCTAGGGCATTACTGTGAGGTAGTGTTTGAAGGAGATGCGGTAAATCGAGAGACCCGTAGTCGGATGAGCAGACCCAAATGCGAAAGCGTGAAGCACATACGGCAAGATAAGTCGGCGACCGTGCGAAAATAACGGGAAGCCCGAACTTTAAAGCTTCTTAGCCAAAGAACCAGTCGACTAAGGAGGGCTTATCAAGTGATGGTGCTGGGTATGTTTAGAAGGAAAGTGCGATGACCCCGTGAGGTCTCCACTTTAACTTTAGGTGTTGATATATAAGGGAAATCCGAAGTTATCAATACAAGTGGAGAAGTCAGACGCCCTCATAGTACGGAAGTAAGATTGCGACCAAACGTAATCTGAACGGAAGGGGGAGCGACCTCGTGGCTCTACATTTATAAAAGTGTGTAATGATAACAGTATACGTTACCTCGGTAAAAACGTACTGGAAGTGCACAATGAAAGGTGTGGAATAAGCATTGAACCAAGAACTAAAGTTCAAATGGCACAGTGTATATGGACAAATTCTCTTCGATAGAAAGCTAAAAACAGCTTGGGAAAAGGTTAAGAGCAATAATGGGGCTGGAGGTATAGATGGAGAAACAGTCACAAGTTACGCAAGTAACGAAGAAAAGAATCTCAATCAGTTACTCCAGAAATTAAGACTTAAAGAGTACACCCCGTCACCAGTACGAAGAAAATATATTCCCAAAAAGAACGGAAAACTTCGTCCACTGGGGATACCAAATATTGAAGACCGTATCGTTCAGCAAGCTGTGGTTAATGTACTTGAACCTAAATGTGAAGAACTCATTTTCCATAAATGGTCATGCGGCTATCGTCCAAATCTTGGAGCTAAAAGAGTAATGCAAATCATTACTTGGAATATCGAGAGTGGTTACAATTATATTTACGATTGTGATATTAAGGGATTCTTTGACAATATTCCTCATAAAAAGTTGATGAAGATACTTAATAAATATATAGCTGATGGAACTATACTCGATCTAATTTGGAAATGGCTTAAAGCGGGCTACATGGAAGAAGGAAAGTATCACAAAGTAGACTCAGGAACCCCGCAAGGGGGTGTGATTTCACCATTACTTGCGAATCTCTTTCTAAATGAACTTGATTGGGAACTTGAAACCCATGGAATTCACTTCGTCAGATATGCCGATGATTTCCTCTTATTTGCCAAAACAAAAGAGGAAATTGTGCGTGCAGAATCAATAACAAAACAAAAGCTAGCTGAATTAGGGCTTGAGATCTCCATCGAGAAAACGAAAATCGTCGATTTTAACCATGATGATTTTGATTTCCTTGGATTCACTTTTGAGCACTGGAGGAAAAGGAAGAGAGATGGAAAACCATACTACATAGCTAAACCAAAGGATTCTACATGGAAAGACTTTCGCCAAAAGATAAAGGATAAAACAATGAAATCCCTAACTTTTAGCAAAGAAATGTGGGTTGAACGTGTGAATCAAGTAATACGGGGAAAAGTAAATTACTTTTTAACACTTTGGAATGCGATTAACGAGAATAAAAAGTATGGAAGAGAATTTTCATGTTTCTTCAACGTTTTCAGGGATAACTTATTAGCCATAGATAGCTATATAAGAAGAAGACTAAGAGTAGCAATGATACATGACCATCCAAGTCAAAACAAAGGACATAAGATGAAAACAAAATGGGGAATAGAGTTCTTTGCGAGGATTGGATTAGTTCCAGCATTTCAATATTATTATGGAAAGCAATATGGACATACCATTGAGGACTACATTCAGTACATGAAGGTAAAACAAGAAAAGAAATATAAAAGAAAACTACAAAGAGCCAAAGAACGTGGAGAGGTTTACTTCACAGCCAAAAGAGTCCAAATGATTAACTGTGCACAGGGTAAAACAAGGTATTCAATGTAACATGTTGGTAAGCCGTATGCCTTAATAGGGCACGTGCGGTTTGATAAGGGGGAAGCCTCGTGAGAGGTTTCCCTACTTTATTTGTTGAAGTAATTGCTGCGGAGGTATGTTTCCTTATTCGACTAACGGGTAGGTGAAAAAAGAAGACTAATATATGGTAATATTGAGTAAAACAAATGGATAGGTAGGGGATGAATAGTGGGGAGGTTTTTTGAGTGGTTTATGGATTGTTAAATATATTATTTTCTTTTGTTATCTTTATAGTTTTGCAGAAAATATTCAATTCACAGGATGAAGGAATCTTTTTCCTATTGATTGTCATAGCGTTCCACCTAGTGTTTGGGAATTGGTTGAAAAAGGTTTTAGATTATGCCAAAAAGGAATATAAGCGGGATAAATGACCAAAAAAGTATTGAAGGTGCATTAGGATATACCTTTAGAACCGTCCCAACAGCAGAGAAAAAGCACAATTCAATACGGAGGAATTGTGCTTTATAACCTTATAGAAATCTCTGTTCCGTCTTTTAGGCAAGTATCAACCAGCAGTAGACCTCTTTGCTTTGAAAGTTCCCTTAGCAAAGGCTTCAAATCATTCCTGTTTATATCAGGAATTTGAAACTTTTTCTTTGCTTTTTTCTCAATTGCACGATTTACAAGCACCAGGATTCGCTTTGAAGTGAGGACTCCAATGAATAGATGTAAAAAAGCATACGGGACTGGAATAATAAATCGTTTGGCCTTTACTTTAATTTTTATCTTCATCATATTACTCAATAATAACCAGTACTTTGTCACCTTTTGATGAGGTAACATCTACAATTTGTCCGTCCAATTCATTTTCAATCGCTTCAATTAAAAGTTCCACGTCGATATCCTTTACATACTTTTCGGATTCTGGAATCATTTTAGCAATATTTGTTCCTACCTTTAAAACAGCTTTAATGAGTTTTATTGGCAGATTCACCTTTACATTGTCACCATCCTCAGAAGTAACACGGATTTTTAGCATTTTGTTTAAGTAGGAGGTTGAGGCCGGTTTATTTAGATCGACTTGATTACCCTTTCCTTGCAGTACATCGATTAATTCAGCAGCCTTCTCTTTGTTCAGTTTTCCTTCTTCAACCATTGTTAATACTCTGGAAATTTCGTCACTCATTTAAGATTCCTCCCCATTTAATATCCCAATCGCTTCTTCGGCTGTTATTTCGCCCTTTTCCAGCATTAAAATTACTTTTTTTCGATCAACTTTTTCAACCTTCTTAGTGGTGGAATATCCAAGAGAAGAGATAATGTCATCTAATTTCCCACGCACGGTGGGATAGGATACTCCAAGTTCTTTTTCCACTTCTTTAATATTTCCACGGCACTTTAGAAAAGTTTCAATAAAATTAAGCTGTTCCTTGCTAAGAGTTGCAAAATTGGAGAGTTCAAATTCATTTTCAATTGTGGTATGACAATGAGTGCACTGTAGCTTTGTGATTTTTAATTGCTTACTACAAACAGGACACTCTGAAATAAGAGGATATGCCATAATTCCCTCCTTCTTTATTTATAAATCAATCATACATCAATTCATTTAAAAATTAAATAGTAAAATTAAAAAATATAAACTTTAAGTAAATAAAAATAAATATATTTAATTTATATATTAAATAATTTGATTAAAAGTGGAGTGCATCTGCAATTCTGGATTTGAGGAGCATTTGGTTTGAGATTTGTGAAATATTTCACCTAAACTACCCTGCTGGAGTACCACGAAATTTTGCGGTAATACCCAAAAAGAGTGCGGTTTTTATTATGGTCAAACTAAGTAAAATGTAACACATGAGTATTCAATAAAAAATAACTCATTGAAGGAAGAAAATGAATTTTTATAACAACATTTAAAGTAGGAGGAGAAATATAAAATGAAAAGGTTAGTAGTACGTTTGGTTGTTTATGTATTGAGCTTTGTTGTGTTTGTGGGCGGAATCGGGGTGTATGGCTTTAATCGGCATCAGAAAGATTTTTACTTAAACGTCCGCCATGAACCGGTTCCTTCGCTACAAGGAGTGAAAGTCCCTCAGTATGACCCCTATAAACCTACTGTGGCAGTTGTGATGGCGGATTCATCCATACCAACTGAAGATTTCGATTTTCTCATTCCATACACACTGTTTTCTATGACGGATGCCTATAATGTATATGCTGTTGCACCGGACAAAAAGGTGAAGTCCTTATCAGGCGGACTCGATGTAATACCACATTATTCATATAAAGAACTGGATAACCTATTAAATAAAAGTCCAGATATCATTGTTGTCCCTTATATGCCCGGAGTAGATAAACAAAAATATCAACCAACTCGCGAATGGATTCAACAACATTCTAGCAGTAAAACCACCACTTTTTTCAGCATTTGTGGTGGGTCACAGAATCTTGCAGATGCAGGTTTATTAAATGGGAAATCAGCCACCTCACACTGGCAATTCCTCCCCATATTAATGAAGCAATATCCTGATACTCATTGGAAAGAGGATTTGAGGTATGTTCAAGAGGGTAACACCTTAACCACTGCTGGTCAGAGTGCAGGTATCGATGGTGTGCTTCATCTGATAGCTCAACAGTTAGGAGAACCTATGGCAGCAAAAGTTTCGAAAGAAATCAATTACCCTTCTTACCACTTCGTTCAAAATCCAGAGGTGGACCACCCTTTTTACGTGGATACAAAATTTGTAACATATTGGTTAAATCTTGGATTCCATTGGAATAAGAAACAAATGGGGGTACTTCTGTATAAAGATATGGATGAAATAGCTTTATCTTCTATATTTGATTCTTACGGAGACACTGGAACGACACAAGTATTGACCGTTTCTAGTTCAGATGCACCAATTACTACGAAACACCATCTTAATATACTGGCTAGGCATCAAATATCTAATGAGCCAAAATTAGATAAAATGATTATACCAGGTGGCGACGCGAAATCACTAGCGGCAGCAGATGTAAGACTTTGGAGTGAAAAGGGTAATGCAAAGGCGACCCTCTTTATTCATAGTGATTCACCATACAGATATGTATTTGAAGCGCCATTGGAAGACTTAGCTAAACAAGAAGACCTTTTAACTGCCAAGCATGCGGTGAAACGATTTGAATATCGTGCGAATGGTATCCATCTTGAGGGCAATCTATTTCCTCTTGAGACTTACGTCAATATACTTCTAACCGGTTTACTAGCTTTATTTGTAGCTTTCTGTTTTGACAGACGATTCATTATGAAGAAAACACTTTTCAAATCCTATAAACAAGTCAGTTAATCATTACCGCCTTAGGGCGGTTTTTTCTTACCAGTGGGGACGGTTCTTGTGGCATTGGTTAAAGCCAGGAGAACCGTCCCTGTGGTTGTCAGAAATCATTTTATACTACTGGATATAAACATTGAGGCATCTTGATTCATAAAAATACGATTACCATGATAGAATGTCTTCATTTCAATTGATTTAAATCCAACTTCAGATAATCCTTTTTTCAGTTCTTCATGAGAAAAACCGTTATGAACTTTCGGATGATTGATTTTATCGTTTTTGTCAAAATCAATAATAATTAGCTTGCCACCATCATTTAAAATGTTGAACAATTCTTGTAAAATTTTTTTAGTATCCGGGATATGAAGAAGGACTAGTGACATTAAAACGATGTCTGCCTTAAGTTCAGGAGTTTCTTGGGTAAAATCTGAATAAAGCACGTTTGAGTTGGTAATTTCTTTATGAGTAATTTTAGCTTTTGCAACCTCCAACATTTGTTCTGATGAATCAATCAACAAAATAGAATCTACTAGATCTGATAATTCCAAACTAATGAGACCAGTACCGCTCCCATAGTCAATTAAAGATTTTGATTTACTATTTCGTAATTCAGGTCTTACTTCCTTAACAATCACTTTAGCTAATTCCATTCTTTCTTCTGTATCATATCTTTTTGCCATCTGTTCAAAAACGTTATTTTCCATATTCACTCCCCAATTTATTAAAAATTATAGCTACATTGTCGTCATTATAGCAAAAATCAAAACCTTGAGGGGCGAATCTCTCCTTAATAAAAGATCTCCAATTGGGGTCTAATCACTATTTTAGTTCAGATAATTTTTCGTTCGTGAGTATTTCGAATAGTTCTGCTGACTTATTTTTATCCAATTGAACATATTTACTTTGAGCGTCTATTATCAGTTCAACTTTATCATTATTTGGACTTATCCAAAGTTCGTATAACACCGCTTTTGCTTCTATTTCTGGATTCTTAAATTGAAATACAAATCTGTAATCAGGAGGGCGTACCATAGATACTTTTGCATTTTTCCAATCAATATCTTTTAATATATCCTTCACCTTTTGAACTTGGTCATTATTAGTAATTTCTTTGAAGTCTTCATATTTATTTTCATCACCAACACGCTTTTTAACTACTATATATTGCTCTTCATCTTTTATTATGTTTGAACAACCTGCTGTAAAAATTGAAATGATTCCTATTAAAACAATCAAGTATTTAAAATTTTTCATGATTAACACGCCCCTTTATTAATAAGACGAATTTAATTTGGAAAAGTCTCAAAGTCCATGGGGACGGTTCTTGTGGTTCTGATTGGTGATAATGGAATAATTCTCGACAATCTTTTTATTATTTTCAATGCAAGAAACTATAAGTAGCAAGTATTCATCCTTCTTTTAGCCAAACGTTTGATTGATATCAGATTAGGGGGAAGAAAAGGGAAAGACGGCGATTTGAGAGAAATAACTATATTATTGCTGAATAGGAATGAAACTCGCGGAAAGATGGCCGACAATCTTTTTATGCCTTTTGTGAAGAAATTATCTTTACAATTGAATTTATGCTCGTGTTAACCAAACGAATAATTAGTATAGCCTATAGGGAAAACAGTCAAAATGTGGTGAAAAGACGGTTCATGAGGTGGAACAAAACCATGAGAACCGTCCATGTGATTGAGCTAAATTTGGGGACGGGTACCGCTTGGTTACGATTATTTTTTATCCCAAACCACTAAAATAAATGTGGCAATGGGACCTAATAGTAAGGATAATAAGAACCAATTTAATCCACTTCTGTTCTTGCCTTGAGCTAACCCCGCATTTATTAAAGCTAAGGTCCCCCAGCTGACATAATACTGATCATTCATATGTAAACCTACCTCCTATCAACTTCTGTTTTCCCACTTAATACTTCATCGCAACTAAAATCCTGAGCCATAATGCCCTCCTACATGATTCCTTTGATTAACTGTTCCTATTATTATTCTATTCCTGAATTCTATAAACCTGCTTAGTAAGTCATAGTAAACCTTTAGAGACGGAGTAGTTGGGTATTTTCCTCGTAGAAGTAGCCAGGTCTCGACAATTTTTTTGTTGTTTTTTTAGCAAGAAACCAATGATAGCGGGGATTTTAACTACTACTAACCAAACGTTTGATTACTATCGAAATTGGGTGAAGAAAAGGGAAAGAAGTCGATTTTTTAGAAAGTAATACTATTTTGTTGAATAGGAAGAAAAATGGCCGGCAAATTTTTTATCCCATTTGTGATGGAAAGAGCCATAAATATGGGTTTATGCTCGTTTTAACTAAACGTTTAATTTAATATAGCCTATATGGAAAATGAAAAAGAAATGACGAAAGATAGTGTGGAATAGACGGGTGCTGGCCTTGTTTAAGATCAAACAACCGTCCCTTTCGTTCACCTTTCACTATACATTTTAGAAAATATTGGATATAATTATTTTAAATAAACTATACAGTCGGTTTATTTTAAAAGAAGGGTGGGGATTTGTATGGGAGAAGAGAGGGATATCACGCTTAGAAATGAAAAGATATACGCCAATGTAATGGGAAAAGGGGAACCCTTGATTTTTTTACATGGTGGACCAGGTGGCGAACATCGCTTTTTTTTACCTCATTTACAGGATTTATCCCAATACTATACACTGATTTTTTATGATCAAAGAGGATGCGGGCAATCAGAAAAAGCTATAAATGACGAGTATACGATGGATGGAGAGGTTGAAACGTTAGAGGCCCTTCGTCAATTTTTCAAAATAGATAAACTTAACCTGGTTGGTGAATCTTGGGGGTCCATGTTAGCCCTTTTATATGCTGCCAAATACCCTAATCATGTGAACAAACTGTTTATGACGGCAGCGGTTGGTGCGACAAAGGATGGATATTTTCGTTTTGAAAAAGAACTGCTGAATCGATTAACAAAGGATGAAAGGATAAGGCTAGAGGAGTTATCACCTAAAGTGGACCGGGGAGAGGTGGACGTGGCTGAGATTTTTAAAATAATCGATCCGTATTATGTGTACTCGCCGGAAAGCCTAACGAAAAAAACGAAAACCCAATCAAATGCCAGGGTAAATGAATGGATAGGAAAAGACATTGCGGATAACTATGATGTGTCAAAGGATGCCAACAAGCTTAGTAACATCCCAATTATGGTTGCACAAGGTGACCATGACATCATTACTCCAGAGATCCTAGAACAAGTCTTGGTGAGCTATATTCCTCATATTGAAGTAAGGGAAATAAAGGATTGCGGGCATTGGTCAGTGGTTGAACAACCGGAGCAGCTTCAGGCGATGATCAAGGACTTTTTTCAATAGGTGAAGGAGGACATCGAAATGGAGTTGCAAGAGTCTGTTTTGGAGGAACTATTTCATCAGTATAGCCCTATAATTTACCGCTATATTTTATTTGTGACGAAATGTAGAGAGGAAGCGGAGGACTTAACACAAGAGGTGTTTATTAATGCTTACCGCGGCTTGCCCAATTATAGGGGAGAATCGTCTTATAAGACTTGGTTATATTCCATTGCTCGTAACGTGATTATTGATCATTTTCGAAAAAAAAGGAAAAGCAATTGTTTGATAGATTTACCATTACCTGACCAAAATCATCTGGTTCCTGAAGAGGTGCTAGATCGTAAGGAAAAAGCACAAATTTTGCACAGAGCGATAATGGAGTTAAAATTCCCCTATCGAGAGATCGTTATCTTACGAAAAATTAAAGGATATTCTATCGTTGAGACTGCCAATATACTTGGATGTAATGAGGGCAAAGTCAAAGTCACTCTTCATCGCGCCTTACATAGACTTAAGCATAAGTTGAAATCAGGATAGGTGGAGTTTTGATGCCCTTTTTTGGGGACAGTCCCCCGGCGCTTTAGCGCAGCGGGGGACTGTCCCCTTTTTTGCCACCATAACGTCGCTGTGGCACAATGAAGAGAGAGGATTATTAAGGAAGGAAGTGCAAAGTGATGGATTTCGATATGGTTATGCAGGAACTGGAAGCTCTCGGCAAGGAACGTAGTAAAAAGATGTACATAAGCAATGGGGCGCACGAGCCAGTTTTTGGCGTGGCTACAGGCGCAATGAAGCCGATGGCAAAGAAAATCAAGAAAAATCAGCCGTTGGCCGAGCAGCTTTACGCCACCGGGAACTACGATGCTATGTATTTTGCCGGCATCATTGCGGACCCCAAGGCAATGACTGAGGCGGATTTCGATCGTTGGATTGATGCGGCGTATTTTTATATGCTTTCTGATTATGTGGTTGCCGTCACTTTAGCAGAAAGTGATTTGGCACAAGCTGTTGCCGATAAATGGATCGCAAGCGGGGAAGAACTTCGAATGTCGGCAGGCTGGAGCTGTTATTGCTGGCTTTTGGGTAATCGCAAGGACGCGGAGTTTAGTGCAAGCAAGCTTGCGAATATGCTTGATCAAGTGGAAAACACGATTCATGATTCGCCTGAGCGAACGAAATCCGCTATGAATAATTTTATCTACACCGTCGCGATTTCCTATGTGCCACTCCATGAGAAGGCGGTTGAAACCGCAAAGGCAGTTGGCCTAGTCGAAATTAAGCGAGACAACAAAAAAAACAGTATTCTGAATGCTTCCGAAATTATCCAAAAGGGAATCGATCAAGGGAGACTTGGTTTTAAACGTAAATATGTAAGGTGTTAGTAGAATAAGAAGAAGTTTGGGGACAGTCCCCCGACGCTTTAAAGCGCCGGGGGACTGTCCCCAATTTTGTTTATAGTATAAAGAAGGTAATAACCGATAGAAAGATCGATGTGATCAGCATGGCGATTAGTGGTCTTAGGGCTTTTGTTCGGAGGTCACGAAGGCTGACGTTTAGACCCAGTCCTACCATGGCAGATGTGAGGATAAAGGTGGTTGCTGTTGAGATGCCGTCTAGAACGGCTGCCGGCACAGGGACCCACGTGCCTACAGCGTAACTCCCGAACAAGCTCATTAAGATGAACCCCACCAAAAACCAAGGAAAATCAACTTTTGTTTCTCCTGCTGCATCTGCACTTTTTCGTTTCATCCAATACATCAAAATAAAGCATAATGGTACTAGCAGTAGAACGCGTCCTAGTTTTGCTAAGAGTGCCATGGCCAACCCATCCGGACCCGCAGGCGCACCCGCTAAAGCTACATGGGCAATTTCATGAAGGCTGCTGCCGCTCCAGATTCCGTAATCAACTGCGGACAAGGGAAGAAGCGGACGGATAATCGTATAGATGATGGAAAAAATGGTTCCAACTAGAGCGATGATTCCGACCCCAATCGCCGTATCCTCTTCTTTTGCTTTGATGATGGGTGCTACCGCTGCAATGGCTGCTGCCCCACATACACCAGTTCCGACTCCCAAAAGTAGCGACAGGGATGAATCCGCTTTCAGTTTTTTACCTAGCCAAACTGTTGCGAGAATCGCAAAGACGATGACTCCAGCATCACGGACCACCAACCCCAAACCTTGGTTCAGAATCACATCGACATTTAATTTTAATCCATATAAGATAATCGCAAACCGTAAGAAGTATCTCGCTGAAAATTGAATTCCTGCTCTTATTTTTTCAGGATATCCAAAAAATTGTCGGTAAATGATGGCCAGGATTATCGCACAGGCCATCGGTCCGACTCGGTTAAAGCCGGGTATGGCCGAAAGCGCAAATCCAGCAGCCGCAATGACAATGGTAAAAGCGATTCCGCCTACCCACAAACCGGCTTTGGATTTTGGCTCCGGCTTTTTTTGCTGCTGTTGCTGGCCATCTATTTCGTGTGAAGATAAGGCTCTCGCTGATTGACTACTCATTCAATCACCCCACAACTTATTTTGTACTTTCATCCTACTCCCGTTTTGTGGATAAGGAAAATAATGATATATAATAGTTATCATAAGTAAATTGATATACATGAAGTGGGGGTTACCATGGATTATTATTTAGAGGTGTTTGTAAAGGTTGTGGAAAAGGGGAATTTTTCAAAGGCTGCAGAAGATCTTCACATGACCCAGCCGGCAGTCAGCCAATACATCAAAGTCCTGGAGGAATCGGTTGGAGCCCGGCTCTTGGAACGGAATAATAAATTTGTCCGTCTGAATAAGGCTGGCGAAATTGTCTTTCATCATGCAAAAGAGATTCTTGCACTCTACTCCAATATGCAATATTTAATTGATGATCTCACCAACAAAGCAAGCGGCCCCATCGCGATTGGTGCGAGCTACACCTTTGGCGAATACATTTTGCCGCACATTATCGCCAGGCTGCAGGCGAAGTACCCGCTTATTACACCGACGATTCAGATTCACAATACAAAAGAAATTATCGATCTTGTTCAAACTCATCAATTAGATATCGGTATCGTAGAAGGGCATATTAACGAAAAAGTACCGAATGTAGAAATCGTTTCTGAAGATAAAATGGTCATTGTTGCTTCATCGCAGCATCCTTTGCTGAAAGAGGGTCGTGGGAGGAACATAGAGGAGTTGGGGGAGGAGACATGGATTTTACGAGAAAAGGGCTCAGGAACAAGGGAAGCGGCCGAACACCTCTTTGATAGTTTGGATTTTACTCCTAAGAAAGTGATGGAGTTTGGAAGTACACAGGTCATCAAGGAATCGGTTGAGGCCGGTCTAGGGATCAGCTTACTTTCCCAATGGGCGATAAAAAAAGAACTGATGTATGGCTATTTGGATATTGTTGACGTGGAAGGATTGCCGTTTAAACGGAATTTCTCCATCTTAACGCATTCGCCTTACCAAACGAAGGCATTACAACAATTTATTGAGACATTAAGGGAGTATTTGGGGGATTAAAGGTCCTGGGGACAGTCCCCCGCTGCTTTACTGCGGTGAAGGTGGTTTGTATGTTCCACCACTAAAATGAAAGGTCTTTTCGTAAATTTTGTTGCTCTTTCTTACATAAAAGGCAAATTCGGACAGCTTGGATCATTACAAGGGTAACCTTGTCTGAATCAAGGATGGATTCAGACAGAGTTCCTTTTCCAAAGCCAGGCCTTGTCCGAATAGAGGTTGGATTCAGCCAGAGTTCCTTCTCCAAAGCCAAGCCTTGTCCGAATCAAGGATGGATTCAGCCAGAGTTCCTTTTCCAAAGCCAGGCCTTGTCCGAATAGAGGTTGGATTCAGCCAGAGTTCCTTTTCCAAAGCCAGGCCTTGTCCGAATAGAGGTTGGATTCAGACAGAAATCCTTCTCCAAAGCCAAGCCTTGTCCGAATCAAGGATGGATTCAGCCAGAGTTCCTTTTCAAAAGCCAAGCCTTGTCCGAATCAAGGTTGGATTCAGCCAGAGTTCCTTTTCCAAAGCCAGGCCTTGTCCGAATCAAGGATGGATTCAGCCAGAGTTCCTTTTCAAAAGCCAGGCCTTGTCCGAATCAAGAGTGGATTCAGACAGAATTCCATTTCCAAGCCAAGCCTTGTCCGAATCAAGGATGGATTCAGCCAGAGTTCCTTTTCCAAAGCCAGGCCTTGTCCGAATAGAGGTTGGATTCGGCCAGAGCTCCTTCTCCAAAGCCAAACCTTGACTGAATTAAGGTTAGATTCAGCCAGAGCTCTTTTACTAAAGCCAAACCTTGACCGAATCAAGATGGGACCGGACAACCTTTCTTTTTCCAAATGCCTTTCTATCCGAAAATGTGGACTTCGATAGAAAATTAATAAAAGTTATCTTTGCAAAAACAGCCAAAATGAAAGAAAAGACCTCTTCCAATAAGCCGATCATCTATTGACCAAACAAGCCGAGGGTGATTTAATATAATTAAAGTGGTTGGGTCACTGAGCCATAAACAAGGGAGGGAAATCAATTTATGAAAGCCTTGATATCAGAACTAATTTGGAATGAAGGAATTGAGGAGCTAGTCCGTCAAGGGTTTGAAGTGCACTATGATGAGAGTCTATGGAACAATCGCGCACAGCTGCTCCAACTGGTCAAAGAGTACGATGCAATTATTGTTCGAAATCAAACCAAGGTGGATCAGGAATTACTACATGCCGGAAGCCGCTTAAAGGTTGTCGGCCGCCTAGGAGTGGGAATGGACAACATTGATATCCCAGCAGCAAAAACAAGAGGCATTCAAGTGGTGTATGGTCGTCACGCAAATGCAACCTCAGTTGCAGAATATGTGTTGTCGGCCATGCTAAGCGCGAACCGCCCGCTTCATCTAGCAGATGCTGATATCAGATCGGGCAATTGGAACCGTAAACGGTTTACGGGCGGCGAAATCGCCAACAAAACACTTGGATTAATTGGATTAGGAGAAATCTCGCATCGTGTAGCGAAGCGGGCACTTGCTTTTGGCATGAAGGTCATTGGCTATGATCCATTTGTCACCGAGTACGACCACATCGTTTCAGAAACTGGAATCCAGCTAAAAGACTCTTTAGATGACGTCTTAACCATGTCCGATTTCATCTCCTTACATGTTCCATTAACACCTCAGACGCACTATTTAATCTCCGAATTCGAATTGAGAAAGATGAAACCGACAGCGTATATCATCAATACTTCTAGAGGAGGCATCATTAATGAACCGGCACTGGCAGCTGCTTTAAATAACCAAACGATTGCCGGGGCCTACCTAGATGTCCTTGAAGTAGAACCAATCTCACCATCTAATCAACTCTTATCCTGCGAAACTGCGACAATCACACCACATATTGCAGGACTAACCGATGAATCTCAAATCAGAACCTCGTTATTAGTTGCAAAGGAAGTAATAAAAGTAGTCAATGGCGAACGCTCCCTATGCACTGTCTAAACAAAATATTTAGAAAATTAAAATATTATTGTTGACTAACCAGTTATTAGGTGGTTTAATAAGGTTATAGAAATTGGTTGGGTCACTCAACCACAACCATAACCATAACCATAACCACAACCACATCTACAACGACAACCATAACCACAACCAAAAAGGAGGCTTTCAAATGAGTATCAACAGTCAAGCAAATACTCTCACGGAACAACAGCCAGAGACGGCTGGAAATGTAAGCACTCACAAATTTTTAATCCATCATCGTGGCGATCATGTAGGAGTGGCTACTACTCCTATCCAAAAGGGAGAAAAGGTAATCGGGATTTATATGGATGATAATTCCGATGTAGTGGTACTGGCTAAAGGGGACATTCCATTAGGCCACAAAATCTCCTTAGTCAATTTAGAAGCAGGAGAACCAGTTTTAAAGTATGGAGTGCAAGTTGGTATTACAACAGAAAAGTGGGAAGTTGGAGATTACGTTCATACCCACAATATTAAAACGGCGAGGTGGTAGAAGATGGGTCAACAGCTTTTTGGATATCGCAGAGAAAATGGTAAGGTTGGCATTCGGAATCACGTGATTATTTTACCGGTAGATGATATTTCTAACGCAGCTTGTGAAGCTGTTGCAAGACAAGTTCAAGGTACATTAGCTCTTCCACATGCGTACGGCAGACTACAGTACGGTCCAGACTTGGATTTGCATTTCAGAACGATGATTGGAACGGGGTCTAACCCGAACGTTGCAGCCGTAATCGTCATCGGTATTGAACAAAACTGGACGAAGAAAATCGCTGATGGTATTGCCGAAACTGGTAAACCAGTATCCTATTTTTCTATCGAAGGAAATGGTGACTTTGAAACGATCCGCGCAGCTTCCTGGAAGGCGAAGGAATATGTTCAATGGGCGACTGAACTTCAAAGGGAACCAATTGAATTAAAGGATTTAACCATCAGCATTAAATGTGGTGAATCCGATACAACAACTGGCATGGGTTCATGTCCAACTGTTTCTCAGGCAGTTGATCGTTTGGTTGATGCTGGTGCGACGGTGTTCTTTGGGGAAACCTCTGAACTAACCGGCGGGGAGCATTTAATCCGCGAGCGGATGGCGACACCGGAACTGCAAGAGAGATTCATGGCCATCTATGATGATTATGTAGGTGAAATTGAATCGAAAGGTGTCGATTTATTAGGCTCGCAGCCAACTCAAGGTAATATCGCCGGCGGCTTATCAACCATTGAAGAGAAAGCCTTAGGGAATATTGCTAAAACAGGTACGAAGGAAGTTGTAGGTGTCCTAGATCCTGCCGACAAGCCAGAAAATGGAGCGGGGCTTTACTTCATGGATACTTCTTCTGCAGCAGCAGAATGTATCACCTTGATGGCTGCAGGGGGAGCGGTTCTTCACTTATTCCCTACTGGCCAAGGTAATATTATTGGTAACCCAATTGAACCGGTTGTGAAGATTACGGCTAATCCAATCACGGCTGCTACAATGAGTGAACACATTGACGTGGACGTGCAAGGCTTGCTTTCCCGTAACATCTCGCTGGAACAAGCAGGCGATCAGTTAATGGAAATGATTTGCCGTACAGTCAATGGCCGTCTTACTTGTGCAGAGGCACTAGGCCATCGTGAATTTGTCATGACAAAACTTTATCGCAGTGCTTAAAAATCTTCTCCCTACACATCATTATGCGTAGGGAGTTCACTTTTTTATAAGAAGGAGTTTATCCGAATGGGAACCTATCATGAATTGGATCTTAAGAGTTTTTGTGAAAGCTTGCTAGAAAGCGTGGGAATGAACCAAGAGAATGCCAGTGTGGCTGCCGATTCCCTGGTAAAAGCGAACCTTGAAGGGGTGGACAGCCACGGCATCAGCCGACTTCCCATCTATGTTAAACGGTTTAATGATCAGCGGATTAAGGTGAATCCCAATGTGAAAATGACCGAGCAGACTCCATCTGTTTTACTTGTGGATGGCGATAATGGGCTCGGTCATGTGGTGAGTTATCAAGCCATTTTAAAAGGAACAGAAATGGCGAAACAAAGCGGAATTACGGCTATCGCGATTAAAAATAGCAATCATTTTGGGACGGCGTCTTATTTTTGTCAGCTGGCCTGTGAGCAAAATCTCGCCTGTATCGGCTTCACCAATTCGCCGCCAGGCATCGCACCATGGGGTGGAAAAAATGCCTTTTTTGGAACCAATCCCATTGCGTTTGGATTTCCAACGGGGGATGACCAGCCCGTGATTATCGATTTATCAACCAGCATTGTCGCCCGGGGGAAAATTATTTTAGCGGCCAAGCAGGGAAATTCCATTCCCGATGGCTGGGCGTTGGATGAAGACGGTCTTCCTACCAATGATGCGGAAGCGGCATTAAGGGGATCGGTCTTGCCATTAGGTGGAGCGAAGGGCTCCGCGTTAGCTTTGGCCGTAGAAATTTTGACGGGGATTCTTACCGGTGCCGCGTTTGGCCCTTATGTGAAAAATATTTATGATGAAGCGGAAGCGGGGAATGCCAATGTAGGGCATTTCTTCTTGTTGTTGGATATTGAAAAGTTTATGCATCTATCCACCTTTTTCGAGTCGCTCGAGCATCTGTTAACAGAGATGAAGGAAGTTCCGAAAGCGCCGGGCACGAATGAAATCAGGTACCCAGGGGAAAGAAGAAAAAGGGACAGAGAGCTGCGGCAGATGGCAGGAATTGAATTGTCGTCCAGTGTTGAAGAGGAACTCATTAGGCTTGGGGAAGAGTATCACGTCCCGTTTCCAGAGTCTTTATCGTTAGAAAAAATATAATGTAAAAAGGCTGTTCTCCATGTTCAGAACAGCCTTCTTCCTTATGCCTCAGTTACCGCATTTTCCGTAATCGAACGTTCCACGCTTTCTAGGTGTTCCTTCATACATTGCTGTGCTAATTCTGGATTTTTTTGTTTGAGTGCTTGTAAAATTTTTGTATGTTCTTGAACAGATTGTAAGGCTCGGCCCGGAATTTGCATGGTTTTGTTTCGTGACTCAGACAATAAATCAATGAGATAATTCATAATCCCGGTTAAAACCGTATTCTTTGAGTTATTGGCTATGGTTATATGAAATTTATGATCCAATTCTGCTAGTCTCTTATAATCAATCGATTCTTTGACGATTTCGTTTGCTTCATTCACAATTTGCTCTAACTCGGTGAATTGGTCGTTATTCGAGTTTTCAATGGCCCACTTGACGGTCCATTCTTCGAGGATTTTGCGTACAGAGAAAAAGTCCTTGATTTGTTCAGTTGAGACAAAAAGTGCCTCTGTGACCTTTTGAATTTGATGTTCCGGTGAGGCAACAAATACGCCTGTTCCATGTTTCACTTGTAAGTATCCATAGGCTTCGAGAATTTTATAGGCTTCCCTCACCGTATTTCTGCTTACGGAAAGTTCGACCCCCATCTCTCTTTCTCCTGGTATTCGTTCCCCCACTTGGTACTCGCCCGCTTGGATTTTTCTCTTTATACTGTCTGCTACCTGTTCAGAAATTCCTTTTCTATTAAATTCCACTTGATTTCAGACCTCCTTCGTTACAATCGAAGTGCCACTTTATCTTTTTGAAAAAATAGTAGTTTTATCCTAGTTGCTCTCAACTTTATTTAAGCACTGAGTAAATCACTTGTAAATGGGTTTCAACAATTTTTTGGTTTTATTGGTTAGGTGACCCAACCAGTTCCAGTGTAATTTCATTAAACCATTTTTACTGTTACTAAGCAATAAATATTTTTTATAGGAAAAATAATATTTGATTTTTTAGAAAATTGAAATATAATTAATTTAGTGGTTGGGTGACTGAACCAAATTAGAAAGGAGGAGTACATACGATATACAGCTAACCTGGTGGACTTTTTTAAAAAATTGAAAGGGCTTACAAATTGGTAGGGAGGTTAAGAAATGAAAAAAGCTTCTGTCTTCGTTCTCATAGTGTTAACCTGTTTATTCATGATTAGCGGCTGTTCCAGTAACAGTACGGCAACAAGTAAAGGCACAGATGCAGAGTATGTTTTAAGGCTCGGACATTTGCAGACAGAAACACATCCTTATCATAAGGGAGCTTTAAAGTTTAAAGAACTTGTGGAGAAAGAATCAAAAGGGAGAATTAGAATTGATATTTTTCCAAGCAGCCAGTTAGGAAACGGGAGGGACCAGATTGAGGGAGCCCAGATCGGATCGATTCACTTTCACATCGGTTCCGTTGCACCAGTGACTAATTTTGCCCCGAAGTTTAATGTACTCAATCTACCTTATTTATTTGAAAGCCGTGAGCATGCCTTTAGGGTTCTCGATGGAGAAATCGGTAAGGAACTCGGAGACGATTTGGCCAATCGGGGGTTAATGAATCTAGGGTTTATGGAAAACGGCTGGAGACATATGACCAATAATGTAAAGCCTATTAAAACGGCTAAAGATGCAGCAAGTATGAAAATCAGGGTCCAGGAATCGCCACCCTATATTTCGTTTGTGAAGGCATTGAAATCGACTCCTGTTCCCGTACCGTTTGGGGAATTATACACAGCGTTGGAGCAGCATGTTGTAGATGGCCAGGAAAATCCGCTTGCGCAGATTTACTTGAACAAATTTAATGAAGTTCAAAAGTATATGACGTTAACCGCTCATAATTATGATGCCGCTGTTTTTATTATGAGTAAAACAACCTATGACACACTGCCAAAGGATTTGCAAAAGGTGATCACAAAAGCGTCCAAAGAAGCGATTCAATATGAGCGAAAGGTAGCTTTAGAGGATGAGAAACAACTGCTTGAGGACCTGAGAAAAACAGATATTCAAATCGAGGAAAACCCGGACTTAGACTCCTTTAGAGAAGCGGTTAAACCAGTATACAAAGAATTTGAAGGCTCCATTGGAAAAGATCTGCTGGAAAAAATAGAAAGCTTAAAATAATCATGTGGAGGTGCATTCAATGAAAGGGTTTATGACGGAACTGAGTAAAAAAGTGGATAAAGCCAGCAAATTTCTCTTAATCGCCTTTTTCGTTATTGCTTTTGTGGCTACGGTGTATCAAGTATTTTCCCGGTTCGTTTTACAGAGTTCCATCGTGCAAAAGACGCTTCCAATGGTTGATTTTTCCGTATTTAATTTAAGCTGGGCGGAAGAGCTCATTCGTTATATGTTTGTCTGGATTGTTTTTTTAGGAATTGGAATTGTCTATAAAAGTAAGGAACATGCACAGGTGGAAATTTTACTTCATTATTTGCCTGAAAAGTTGAAAGGTAAGCTGCAAGTCCTCATTGAAGTTATCAACTCCGCTGTCTTTCTATTTTTAATCGTTTATGGCTGGAGTATCTTAAAATTTACCAGTCAACAAATATCCCCTTCTATGGGATTGAATATGACCTTGATTTATGGTTCCGTACTCATCTGTTCGCTCATCTGCCTTCTTCATTCTTTTGTTAACATACTTGATTTGGTAGTTGGAAAAGAGGAAAAGGCTCAGATTGTTCAGGTAGAAGTGGCCAGTGAAAATTCCCACATATGATAGAGAAGGAGGAAGATGAATGACAGTAGCAGTTATTGTTCTGGTTGTCCTGTTTGTACTAATGTTTCTAGGTGTTCCTATTGCCATTTCTTTAATATTAGCATCCATTTCGGGCTTTTTGTCTAGTATCTACTATGTTCCCTTAGAAGTCGTTCCTCAAAGATTATTAACCTCTGTAGATTCGTTTCCGCTTCTGGCCATTCCCTTTTTTATGCTAACAGGTGAATTTATGATGTCTGGAAGTATGGGACAACGGATTGCGGGATTTGCTTTTGCATCGGTCGGCTGGCTGCGTGCCGGATTAGCACAGGTTTCGACGTTAACAAGTATGTTCTTCGCAGGAATTTCGGGGTCAGGTGCAGCAGATACGGCAGCTGTCGGTAAAATGATGATCCCGATGATGGAGAAAAAAGGGTATGATAAAGGATTTGCCGCTGCGACGGTAGCGAGTGCAGGAACCATCGCAGTTGTTATTCCACCATCGATTCCCATGATTGTATATGGTGTAACGGCTGGCGTTTCGATTGGGGATTTGTTCACGGCCGGAATTGTCCCTGGAATCTTAATTGGTTTGTCGATTATGATGCTAAACTATTGGCTGACAAAAAAGAATAACTTTTCTCAAGAGAACACGAAGTTTGAATTTTCTTCTTTTAAAAAGACATTTTTTGAAGGAATATTGGCGTTGATTCTTCCGTTAATTATCATTTTTGGAATAAGGGGAGGTATTTTTACTCCGACGGAAGCTGGTGCAATCGCTGCTGCTTATGCCTTTATCATCAATAAATTTGTTTATAAGGATATGGATTGGAAGGATGTTCCGGAGGCGTTTATCAAAGCCGGAAAAATGACGGGGATGGTTGTCTTTATTATTGCGGCTGCGAATCTATTTGGCTGGCTATTAACCGCTGAACAAATTCCGTCGCTGCTTGTTAATCTAGTAACGGGCTTTTCTGATAATCGCTATCTCATCCTGCTTATGTTCACGGTCATCTTCTTTATCGCAGGCTGCTTCTTGAATGCATCTGCTGCTATCACCATATTAACACCGCTATTGCTGCCAATTGCACTTGCAGCAGGCATTGATCCGGTCTTCTTTGGACTCATTATGGTCGTCAACTTGTCCATTGGACTCATCACACCGCCAGTAGGATTAGACCTCTTTGTCGTAAAAGGCATCGCCGACATTACCTATGACAAGCTGGTCCGATCGATTGCACCATTCATCGTCGTCATGGTCGTCGACCTACTAATCATCACCTACTTCCCGGCATTATCCATGTTTTGGGTGAAATGAATTTTGGGGCCATTCCCCCGCTGCTTTACAGCGGTGGGGGACTGTCCCCATTTTTATGTAGTAGCCTATTAAGCTACTGTGTTTCTCCCGTTATTCTTTGCTTGATATAAGGCTTTATCGGCTAATTCTAGTAATTCGAGGGGATTTCTGTCTTGGTTTGGTATAAGGGAAGCGACGCCAAAGCTCATGGTTACCGAGCTATTGAGCTTTGACCATTCATGAGGGATGTTTAATTGCTCAATTTCTTGTCGGATTCTTTCTGCTATGTGGCGGGCTTCATGTGCCTCCTTTTTTGGCAGGATAATAGCAAATTCCTCGCCCCCATACCTTGCGCAAATGGCCTCATAGGAATTCATTAAATCCCTAACCCGGTTGGATATATCAATTAAACACTGATCCCCCAATAAATGACCATAATGGTCGTTGTAGCATTTAAAATAATCGACATCGAACAAAATGACGGAAAGAGAGTTTTGACTTTTATCAAGGGACTGCCAATAATAATCTAGCATCTTATCAAAATACCTTCGATTAAATAAGGAGGTTAATCCATCCACATTTGATAGGTATTCCAGCTTCTTCTCAAGCTCCTTGCTTTTTGTAATGTCATTTCGAATGACAATATATTGGAAGGGCTTATTATTTTTGTCTAAGAACGGAACAATCGTTGTAGATGTCCAATAGTATGTACCACTTTTTGTTTTATTTCGAATTTCTCCGCTCCATACTTTTCCTTGAGTAACAGTAGTCCAAAGATGTCTAAAATACTCTTTGGAATGATAGCTACTATTTAATACTCGCATGTTTTTTCCTTTTAGTTCTTCAAAGGAGTATTCGGAAAGGCGGCAGAATTTCTCATTTGCGTATAAGATATTGGCTGATTTATCGACGATTTGAACAAGATTTGACTCGTCTAAGGCGAATTTTAAATCCTGAAGATCTTTAAGGGTATTGAGATAATTTCTTTCTAGTTCCTCCCTGTGTACGTTAGTAAGGACCAATGGATTGAATATTTTTATTTTTGAGTTTGAGGTCCTAAGATTTTTCCATTTGGTTTTGATAAAAAGTGTAATGACTAACATTAACGCTGTAAGAAGTAAAATATCCATTACTTTATGGTAAATGCTCATTTGTATACCCCTTCACATGCTCTTAAATAACTTATTTGGTAAGAAAGTCCTAAGTACTATTTTAAAAGTAAAGATATAGTAAATGTATTGTCCATTTTATGACAATTTTTCTCGGAAGTATTATAGTTGTTTTCCTTAAGAATTCCTTAACAGGTGGTGAGTTTGTGACTTTTAGAAGGAAATGTATTACCAAAGTTGAATTCTAAATAATGAACAATTAGCAAATGTCAAAGTTAAGGAGACATCTTACAATGACCAATCGAATAAGAATCAAAAGGTTTGCAGCAAGGGACATACCTATTATAAGAGTAGCGATTGTCCAACCTGTCCGATTTGTGAGAAGGAACGCAAACCTGAAAGTGGGTTTCTTGCATTGCTTTCGGCACCGGCAAGACGTGCCTTGGAAAACAATGAGGTGGCTACTTTAGAGAAGCTATCAACCTATAGTGAAAAGGAAATTTTGCAGTTTCATGGTATGGGACCGGCGTCGTTGCCCAAACTTAGGGCTGCTTTGAAGGAAATAGGCTTATCCTTTAAAGACTAATTGGGGGTTATTCTTGATTACCATACCTTCAGGGGGGGAGATTTTTATGCCATTAAAAGTAGGAGATATCATTACGTTTGAGCGGACTTTTACGGTAAGAGATGTTGAGTTATTTACGGAGGTATCAGGTGATGAAGGGATTCATCATATAACTCCCGACGAACAGGGAAGGCTTGTCGTGCAAGGGTTGTTGACTGCGACATTACCGACAAAAGTCGGAGGAGATCATAACGTACTGGCCCGTAATATGAATTTTGAATTTTTAAGGCCTGTGTTTACGGGGGATACCATCATTTGTGAAGTGAAAATTGAAAAATACGAAAGGCAAGAGAATAATAGAACGGCTATTATTGCGTCTTTTTTATGTGAAAATCAGAATGAAAAAGAGGTATTAAAAGGAGATTTTTCGGGGGTAATACTATAAATTGGGGGACAGTCCCTCACCGCTTTAAAGCGGCGGGGGACTGTCCCCTATTTTCACTATGATTTCTTCGCCAGGGATTTTCTATCAATGGTTTCCGGTTGTTTTTCTAGCCAGCCGTGTTTAACGAGGATTGTGTAACAGAAGGTGCCGGCCTCCATGGCATGAGTGAATACTTTGTAGTAGTTTAGCATGATATCTGACCGTAAGCTGGAACCTAATGCTGCCCCATAATAGGAAAGAGCTGCATTGACTAAAAACGCTGCGTGAAACATCATCAACTTATCCGAAAATGGACTTATAGTTGAATCTGTAATCTCTACATCCCACTTTTCGGGTATGGGTAGATGGTCTTGTTTTAAAATGTTGTCAAAGCTATCCGCATCTTTCCCCGCTAATTTCACGTTTTTTATCATAAAATTTCGAACGTCTTCCGATTTTGCCACCTGGCTAAAAGCAATACTTAACGACCTAATAAATCCAGTTTTCTTTGAATTAAAGAAAAGAGTGCTGATTTCGGAACTATTCAGTGGTCTTTTGTCCCCGATTAAATTATCTATGATTCCTGTTGATTCAATAAACTCCGATCCATGTGGGGAAGGTATGGAGGGTACGCTAGAAAATTTCGGTTGATCTTTGGCCAATTGCTGGATTTTTTGGAATAACTCGTTCGTTTGTCTCGTACATTCAAAAAAGTAATTTTGAAGGTCTTGTCGCTCTAAGGTTGTAATCGCTAAGCTATATGCAGGTAGCCCGTGAAGACTCATAATATAAGAGTAAAAAAGGATAAATTGGTCAGAAAACAGACGCGGGGCATTCAGATTGACGTCCGCCTCTGTAAATCCTATGGGAGCCTGGAAATGAGCAGCTTTCAGGAATTCCTTTATTTTCGTGATATGGGTCTCAGATAATTGTAAGGAGATTTTTACAATTTCCTTTATGTCTTTATTTTCAACAATTTTGAGAAAGTATTTGTACATACAGATGGCCATGCTATCGCCCATATATTGGAGCCAAAGAGCAGATACCTCAGAGACCGTTAAGGAATCGGTCTTCGTTTTTTTATTAAAAATCCCCAAAAGGAAAACCTCCAATTTATGTACCATTTTCTTTTATTTACTATAGTGTGATTATTTTATGGTATTAGCAAAGAAGTATACATACAGAGTTTGGGGACAGTCCCCCGGCGCTTTAGCGCAACGGGGGACTGTCCCCCTTTTTCATAAAGAAGGCTTTTGCTAACAGGTGTACTTCCACTTTTACGACTGTTATAATTTGAATATTATGAATATATTTTTTATAACTTTGTAATAGGTTGGGAGAAGAGTTCATGTTCATGAAGAAGAATTTTGAGCAAAAGGTAGTTAATGGGGTGCAGATGGGTAATGGAACCCTATCGATCCAAAGTGTGAAATTAAATGTTCATTGCTTTTTCATTGATGGTGTTTTAATTGATACTGGAGCAAAGTCACTGGAAAGGTTTTTCAAGTCGTTTTTTAAGCAGCTTGATATTGATCAAGTAGTGATCACCCACTTTCATGAGGATCATACAGGCTGTGCCTCATTCCTGCAGAAAGAACTTCAGCTTCCGCTTTTCATGGATGACCTCATGCTTGAATCCTGCATGAAGAAGGCTGATTATCCATTATATCGTCAACTGTTTTGGGGAAGGCGTAGACCCTTTCGTGCGGAACCAATTGGTGAAACATTTCATTCACCACATGCAACATGGCGGGTTATCAAGACACCAGGGCATTCAATTGATCACCTTGCATTTTTAAATGGAGAAACAGGTCAGCTTTTTACTGGAGACCTCTATTGTCAGGAAAAGACAAAGGTTGTTCTCCGTGAGGAAAATGTCCCTGTGATTATCGAATCATTAAAAAAAGTATTAACCTATGATTTTGATGATGTGTTTTGCAATCACGCAGGATATCTGAGCAATGGGCGTACAGCGCTAAAGAGAAAGCTGGAATATCTGTTGAATCTGCAAGGAACTATTTTAAAGCTTCATGATGAAGGAAAGAATCCAGACGAGATTAATGATACTTTGTTTCCAAAAAGATACCCTATTATGTCTTTTTCCTCGGGAGAATGGGACTCCGTCCATATTGTCCATTCCATTATTAAACAAAAAGATAAAACACTAATCTCATAATGTTAATCCAAAATTAAAAGGGTGATTGGTATAAGTATTTTAGTCGGCCACCATACGGTAACATCAATTGTAAACCAACTTCGTAGTGCGGGGTGTGTTTTTGCAGAAGATGAGACTCAGTTACTTGTTTCAGAGGCACAATCTTTAGAGGACCTCATAAAAAAAGTCGAAATGCGAGTCGATGGATTACCACTTGAGCACGTAATTGGATGGGCACCGTTCTGTGGTCTTCAGATAGAAGTGGAGCGAGGCGTTTTTGTTCCTCGGAAACGTACAGAATTTCTTGTTCGTCAGGCGGAAGAACTAGCTTGTTCTGGTGATCTCGTCGTTGACCTCTGTTGTGGTTCAGGAGCTATCGGTGCTGCTCTGGCAGCTGCTATGGGGGACATTATGTTGTATGGTTCTGACATCGACCCTATCGCCATTCCATGTGCAAGAAAAAACGTATCCAAATTCGGTGGTCATGTTTTTGAAGGTGATTTGTATGAGGCTTTACCACAATGGATGAGAGGCCGTATAAATATACTGGTTGCTAACGTACCTTATGTTCCCACTAAAGCAATAGAGCTGCTTCCATTGGAGGCTCGTCTTTATGAACCAAATTTGGCTTTGGACGGAGGGGTGGATGGGCTTAACATTTTAAGAAGAGTGGTAAAAGAAGCCCCTGATTGGCTCGCTCCGGGAGGACACCTACTGATCGAGACGAGCGAAATGCAAGCATCACGAACTTTTGAGGTTTTTGCTCAATCTGGATTGGCCACTAAAGTAGCTAGAGACGCAGAACGGGACGCTACAGTTGTTATTGGAACCAATAGTGGGGACAGTCCCCCACCGCTTTAAAGTAGCGGGGGACTGTCCCCAGAATATCTATTCTATAAACAATGACATGAATATTGGCTTTTTTTCATACTATATTTGGGGGTGAAAAAATGCCAAGAGTAAATTACCGAAGTTCAGATGTTGATTTAATGGCAAGGATGATGAGAGCAGAGGCCGAAGGTGAAGGAAAACAGGGAATGTTGTATGTCGGAAATGTAATTGTGAATCGTCTTGTAGCCAATTGTATAGACTTTAAAGGTTTAAGAACCATTAACCAAGTTATTTTTCAAGTACAAGGTGGAAATTTTTCCTTTGAGGCAGTTCAAAAAGGGAATGTATTTTATCAAAGAGCGAGAACTTCTGAAAAAAGATTAGCCAAACAGAATTTGGAATATTGGAGACAACACCCAGGGAAATATGCGCTGTGGTACTTTAATCCATATGCTCCATGCCCGCCAACCTGGTACGGTCAACCTCAGTCTGGTCAATTTAAAAATCATTGTTATTATGAACCAAAAGCTGGAACTTGTGATAGTGTTTATAAGGGTTAAGCTTACTCTTTGAGTAAGCTTTTTTACATATTTAAAATGTTTACACTGAAACAAACTTGTTATTAAAGAAGAAAATAAAAAACCACTCTGTGTGGTTTTATTAATCGCGCATGGATCCTGCTTCTCGGGAAGTCATTGCCCCTTGTCCTTGGCTAACATCTTTTTGAATGTCTCCTTTTACTTCTTGTGCATCCGTTCCTGCAAAGTTTGGTTTCATAATAGAACCCAAACCTTCTTTAGGTTGTTGATCCCGTTGCATACAAGCCCTCCTTACTTGATTGTTTACCTATCTTACTATTTACATAAAACACTCGGGTTATCCCATGGCGTCGCCGCAGCTATGAGCTGACTAGAAAGAAATTAGAGGTAAAATGACTTTCATTCGAGAACTTTTACTATGGAATCTTTTAGACCGCCTAAAGTTGACGGTCTATTTATTTAGGTGGAAATTCAGAAACTTGTAACCTTTTCTTAGCCTCAAACGATTTATATATGAAAACCAAAAAGAGGGGGGAACGATTTGTTTGATCATGAAAAATTGGAGGAGAAGATTGAAAATATTTACCGTCATCATTATTTGGATGTATATAGATTCCTTGTATGTTTTTCAGGTAATCAAAACGACGCAGAGGATTTAACCCAAGAAGTGTTTATTCGGGTACTAAATAGTTTTACTAACAAAAACAGTATTAGTAACGTAAAGACCTGGACTTTTACGATCGCGAAGCGTGTTGCGATTGATCATTATCGTAAAAAGAGATTTTCTTCTCTATTCATGGATGGATTTTTCAAGCAAATCGCATCGTCCGAAAAAGAACCAAATGAATTGGTTGAACAAAACGAAATGAAGAGGCTTGTTCACCTAGCCATTTCCAAGTTGAAACCAAACTTTAGGGCAGTAGTCATACTAAGAGGTATAAACGAGTTTTCGATAAAAGAGACGTCTGAAATCCTTCAATGTAGTGAATCAAAGGTTAAGGTGGATTATCACCGAGCCTTAAAAGAACTAAAAAAGAGATTACACATGGATGTTGAGGAGGTTATCGGGAATGCAAACTGAAAAGGAATTGTTTGACTTAATGAAAGAGGCCTATCCACTCCAACCAAGAGAGGAATTTGTATCAGATACTTCTAATAAACTTAGACAAAAAGCAAGGAAGCTAAATAGAAACAGAAGAATGAAGCAGTTTTCTCTTGCTTCAACCAGTATTGCACTATGTGTCATAGCTATTTCGTGGTTTTTCTTTTATGGCGGAAAAGATGTCATTTCCAGCAATCATAACACCCTTCAAGAAAGAAACTCCGCAACAAGTGTAAAGAACCAAGACCCTTTGGTTTATATTTATCAATCACACGATAAAGAGTCATTTTTCGCAGAATTAAATACGAAAGTGCCTGCAGACCAAGCATTTCATGATACCAAGAATATTACATTAGTTGGTGAGAGATTGAGCCAATCATTAAAAAAAGCAGGTATTCCAGCCATCCATGATGAGACTCAAGTCATGCAAATTTTAAAAGAAGGAAACTTACCCTTCAATGAATCGTATAAAGTCTCGAGAGAGCCACTGAAAGATGCGATAGAGAAAAATAAGTCTATAAAAATGGTGTTCGATCTACACAGAGATTCACAGAAAAGAAGTGTTACTACTAGTAAAATAGACGGGATCGAGTACGCTAAGATCGCATTTATTGTTTCTGGTTCAAGCAGCAATTACGAAGAAAATGTAAAGTTTGCTACACTCCTTCATAATAAAATACAAAAGGAGTACCCGAATAGTTTATCTAGAGGAGTGCTCGTGAAAAACAATCCACCAAACCAAAATACCTATAATCAAGATTTTTTGGATCACTCAGTTTTGGTAGAGATTGGTGGAGTGGAAAACACGTTGGAGGAAGAATATAGAACGGCAGATATCCTTGCAGATATGATAAAAGAAATTCTATCGGACCAAACCAAATAAAATCATAAAGTCATTGTGTTTAAAAGAGGGTGCTGCGGCACCTTTATTTTTTTACAAATTGAAGGTAGCGGGAAGGAGTTATATTCAGTCCTCACGGTATCCGCTGCAACAATACATCACAGAAGTCGTTCAGAAAGATTAAACCGGAATCCAGGAAGAAATAACTTCCTAAAAATGAAGGAGAAATAGTATAGAAACCCAAGAAAAACCGCCAGTGACTTGGAAGTTAACGAGTTTTTCCTTATTTACACGCCATCACGAATTATTCTAAGGCTATATTCATCTTGTTATGTAATTAACTATAACAAAAGAGCTGATACAGCCAATACCTATAAGAAAAAAAATAAACGGTAAATCACGGTCAGATGACTTTTTAAATATAACGACCGATAAGACAAACGAAATAACGGTACCAATAAGTAAAATTCTATTTACCCACATAAGTAAAATACTATCTAACCACTGCAAAAAAACGTCTCCTTCTTTTGATTAGGATAAGTTATGGCTTACTAACTACATTATAAAAGCAATTTTTTAAGCTCTTATGAATTTTATGTAAACGTTTTTTAAGTTTTACGCCTATGCGTGAAGTCAATTAGTACAAGAAGAAAATGTCAAATTCATTAAGTGGGGGACTGTCACCGTTTTTTTGAACTTTTTCATCCTTCGACAATCTTTTTGGCACATATTTTGCAGAATAGTAGGGGGAACCTGCTAGATCCTACGACAAATTTTGGAGAATGATTCGGGATGGAAAGCTGTAATATAGAGGTTTCTAGCATTTTTAACCAATCGTTTGAATAGTATAGCACATAGGGAATAGTGGCGAGTTTTGTCTATTCTCTTATTAGGAAGTTTGGTCGGAGAAGGAGCAAGTAAGTTGAATAAGAAGTGAGTTTCAAAATGGAACGTTTTGGGATTTGATTCGTATATACACTCGATTTTTATACCCCTCTATTAATAAAAGAAGGGATTGATCAGCTAGTTTCGTGGAGTTTTATAATTTTGAGTAAGATATCGTGGAAAATTCTATATATTGATAGAGTAATTCTACAAAATTTTAATTAATTCTACAAAGTCGAGAGGGAATTCTACAATAGTTGGAAATAAATTTCCAATTTTAAAACCGATGAAACTTAAACCTCTTTCCCGTTTTCTATATAGATTGTGTTTTGTAATCCAGTTTGGTTTACCAGATATTCAAATACATTTTTTGCTGCGCTTCTGATCATCACACTTAGACTTAGGTTGTCAAACACGCGTGCATAGCAGCGGATTATCAACGTATCATTTTCTCTTAACAAATGATAATAGACGGATTCTTTTTGTAATTTAGAAAAACAGTGGATAAATAGATATTCATCTGTTGGTTCTATTCCTTTTATCATAAAATTTTTTTGAATTATTCGTTGTATTTCCTCAATTTGTTTCTTTGATAATTCTATTCTCATACCAGCTTCACCATCTTTTTTATGATCGTATTCCATCCATGTTCATTATACGAAAGTTCAAGGTCGCCTGTCACAAAGCGCAATCGGATTTATTAAAGTAAGTAACAGGCGGGGATTCAATAAGGTTTTGAAAGAACATAGCTTAACAAACGTGTCAGCTTGTTAAAATCGAACGATGCTCCTTCTTGCAATACGGGTGGTAAATCATATGTCGCTAAATGAGTGTGTTCATTTCAACGATAAAAAAGCCGACCTCCACACTTGGAAAATCGACTCTTCATTCTCATTATAATTTAGTATACCATTCGTCTTCGACGGGTTCTAACCAATCCGTTGGTCCTGGGGTTAGGGCTAAATGGACAAACCAACTGTCTTTTGTCGCACCATGCCAGTGTTTCACATTTGGCGGAATATTGACTACATCTCCCGTCTTCAATAATTGAGCTGGTTTTCCTTCCTCTTGATACCAACCCTCACCGCCAGTCACTAACAGAACTTGGCCAGCATGATGAGAGTGCCAGTTATTGCGCGCTCCTGGTGCAAAGGTTACATTCCCAATGGCTGTGTTTAGTGGTGTTGGATCGGTAAACACCATTTGTAAGTAGGCATCACCAATAAAGTTGGTGTCTACTTTTTGTCCCAATGGAAAGATTGTACTATTTTTTAATTGTTCATTTTTCATTAAAAAATCCCTACTTTCTTCAATTCTTACTTATTAACCGACTTGAATTGTTGGGCGAATAATCATTTCATTAATCGCTACATCCGATGGTTGCTCAATGGCAAAGGAAATAGCACGAGCAATGCTGTCCGCATCAATGGCTATTTTATAAAATTCATCTAAGCCTGCTTTTGATTCTGGATCGGTGACCGTTTCTAATAATTCGCTGTTAACAGCCCCTGGAGAAACATTTGTTACACGGATATTCGTGCCGCTCATTGCTTCTTCTTGACGTAAACCTTCTGAGATTGCTCGTACTGCATGTTTAGTTCCACAATAAACTGTTCCACCTGGGTAGATGTTATGGCCAGCAACAGAGGAAAGGTTAATGATATGACCTGATTTACGTTCTCTCATAGATGGAAGAACGGCAGCGATGGCATACAGAACACCTTTAATATTGACATCAATCATCTGATCCCATTCCTCAATTTTCTTTTTAAAAAGAAAAGCTTGGGGCATTAATCCAGCATTATTAACTAAAACGTCGATTTTTCCAAACTTTTTAAGAGCATAGGCAGCGAGTTCTTCCATTTGTTCATGAGAAGTTACATCTGTCACTTTGTATGTAGCTTGCCCGCCATCCGTTTTAATCTCATCTTGCAATTTCTTTAATCGGTCCTCACGACGGGCGGCTAGCACCAATTTCGCTCCTTTAGATGCTAGTTCTTTTGCAGTAGCTTCGCCGATCCCACTAGAAGCCCCCGTAATAATAACCACTTGGTCTTGAATAGTAGACATAATCAATCACCCTTTCTTAATTTTCAGGAATCATTTCATTAATGCAATTTAGTGCGTTTAGTGTTCTAGGAAATCCTATATATGGAAGGCAGTGGGTGAGGGCGGTAATCAATGTTTCCTTGTCATTGCCCACATTTTTGTTACCCTGCACATGTGCCTTCACTTGACCCTCAGCACCTCCGAGCGCACTGATGATGCAGAGCGTTAACAACTCTCGTGTTTTCAAATCAAGTCCGCTACGGGTGTAGAAATCTCCGAAGCAAAAAGCGGAAAGATATTCCTGCATATGTTTTTGGTTTGCCGGAGCACTCTCCTGCATATTTTTTATCATATCTCCGAAAATCTCGACTTGTACGGAAATGCCTTTTTGAAAACGATTATCTTCATCTACAGTCCTTTGACTTTCAATCGGTAAAGCGATATTCTTCGCTTTGAAAACCTCATTGACTTCATTGATCGCATTTAGCGTTTTGGGGAATCCAATGTACGGAGCACACTGGTAAACAGCCTCTTTGATTTCAACAGGTGTCAGTCCAACATTCAACGCGACTAGCACATGTGCCTTGAGCTGGGGCAACGTCTGATTGGTCGCAAGCACCACAAGGGTGATTAACTCACGTGGTTTATCATCCAGATTACCTTGATAAAAAACTTCCCCAAAAACAAAGTGGCTCAGAATGTCCTGAAAATCAGGATCGGTAGCTTGTGCGGCAGTTTCTACCTCACCAAATAGCTGTTTGAACTTTGCCTTGCTCTTTTCAATACGGTCCATACCTAAACCCCCTTCTTTGAATTTAATTAACACATCAATTATTCCGAAGGTAGAAAAATTTTATGTGATAGCAAATCGTATGTTGATGCGTTATCGCACATCTGTGTATAATATAAAATGAAAAGAGGATGTCGGCAATAATCAAATTTCTATGTTTTGTACGTTATTGCACAAGCTGATTAAAATTGTGCGATATTTTTTAAGAAAGTTTGGTGGCTTAACAATGTCTAAGTTGGATAGAAGAGTACAAAAATCTCAAGAAGCAATAAAAAATGCTTTTATTGAACTGATGTCTGAAAAAAATTTAGATCAAATTACCATACAAGATATTTCCGACAGGGCAAATGTCGGGCGTCGAACCATTTATGATCATTACTTGGATAAATATGATTTACTGGATAAGCTCATTGAAGAACATATAAACGAACTAAGGGTGCTGTGCGAGTCGGCAGCTGAATTGAGTTTTGTTGAGGGGAATCTGATTTGGTTTGAATATTTTGAACGGAATTCTTCTTTCTTTTCAACCATGTTAGCGAGTAAAGGGGGCCCTGCTTTTCGAAGTCACTTCCTTCAATTTGTAATCGAGGAGTTAGAGGGTGATGTAGATGTAACCGAAGGAATCAATCAAGGTTTAAATAAGGAGTTAGTTCTTAAATTTTTTGGAGCAGCCATTGTAGAGATCGTAGAAGCATGGATCACCAATGGACTATCTGAACGGACCCAAGTCGTGGCAGAACAAGTAGGGATTTTGTTAGATAGGAATCTTTAAATTTTTGGGGACAGTCCCCCGTCGCTTTACAGGAGGCCACTGAAAAAGTCCCTTTAAACTATAAGGCAGAAACTCTCATGTTTTTCGAGGGTTTTTGTCTTTTTTGATTTATAATTAGGATATCTAATTTAAGTGGGTGTTTCCGGTGATATCAAAACAACAATCTATGAGGTTTAGTCCCTATATGGACCTATACAATTTAATCATTCCTGCGGATAACATGTTGCGCAAGATCAATGATCTTGTCGACTTTTCTTTCGTCTATGATGAAATTAAAGATAATTATTGTCTTGATAATGGCCGGAACGCCATCGATCCTATTCGCATGTTTAAATATTTATTGTTAAAAACTATCCATGATCTTTCCGATGTGGATATAGTTGAACGTTCAAAATACGATATGTCTTTTAAATATTTCCTTGATATGACACCTGAGGAATCTGTGATTGAGCCAAGCTCATTGACCAAGTTTCGGAAGCTCAGGCTTCAAGATGTCAAACTTTTAGACTTACTTATCAATAAGACAGTCGAAATAGCCATTGAAAAAGAGATTATCAAGAGTAAATCTATCATAGTCGATGCTACCCATACAAAAGCCCGATACAACCAGATGACGCCAAAAGAGGTCCTTATGGACCGTTCCAAAAAGCTGAGGAAAGCTGTTTATCAGGTTGATGAAACCATGAAGGAGAAGTTCCCTGCCAAAACAATGACGGATGTACTAGAGGACGAAATCACTTATTCTCAGAAGTTAATCCATGTAATTGAGAAGGAAGAAAACCTTATCCAGTATCCAAAGGTTAAGGAACAATTAAATCTACTGAAAGAGACCGTTGAGGATGATATTGAGCGACTTCAGAGTTCGAAGGACCAAGATGCCAGAGTTGGTCATAAGAGTGCTGATTCTGCTTTCTTTGGTTATAAGACACACTTGGCTTTAAGTGAAGAAAGAATCATCACTGCAGCGGTTATTACAACCGGTGAAAAAAATGATGGCAAACAACTTCAAACTCTCATTGAGAAAAGTGAGAAAGCAGGGATAGAAGTTGAAACCGTGATTGGCGATGCTGCTTATTCTGAAAAAGATAATATCATTTATACCGCTGAAAACGATATTAAATTGGTAGCCAAATTAAATCCAAATATCACTCAAGGAACTCGAAAAAAGGAAGACGAATTTCAGTTTAATAAAGATGCTGGCATGTATGTTTGTAAGGCAGGACATATGGCAATCCGAAAAGAAAAAAAGAACAGATCAAACGAGAAGAAAAATCCACGTGATACCTATTACTTTGATATTAAGAAATGTAAAGTTTGCCCTTTTAGAGAGGGATGTTATAAAGATGGTGCGAAAAGTAAAACTTACAATGTAACGATTAAATCAGATGAACACCAGGGACAGGCAAACTTTCAAGAAAGTGAATATTTCAAAGAAAAGTCAAAAGAACGGTATAAAATAGAGGCTAAAAATAGCGAATTAAAACACCGGCACGGGTATAATGTTTCATTATCCTCGGGTCTAGTTGGCATGGAATTACAAGGTGCCATGGCAATATTCACTGTAAATCTTAAGAGGATACTAAAGCTCCTAGGGTAAAAAGTAGGAGTTCAGGGGCAAAATTAAGAAAAAAGCCGACCTTTTCTTCCAAAATAATAGGAGAAGGGTCGGTTTTTTATTTGTTGGACTGTAATGAAAATAAAAATCGAAAGATTTTCAGTGCCCTCGCTTTACAGCGGTGGGGGACTGTCCCCATTTCAATATTTAATCTAGCGAAAGTGCTTTTGAGAGATTGGATTTGATGGTTACTTTGTTAAAGTTGAGGCCAAGTTGTACGGCTGTTTGTGCGATTTCAGGGCGCAATCCTGAGAGTGTTGTTTCCACGCCAATTAGGTTTAAGGCATCGATTAACAAAAAGATTTGATGAGCGACCATGGTATCAATCATGATGACTCCAGATAAATCGATATATAGTTGGTGCACATTTTTACTTGCGCATTGTTCAAGGGTATTCTCTAGTATTAGTTTCGCTCTAGCCGTATCGATGTCCCCAACTAATGGAAGTAAGGCAGAGTCTTTTGATAAGGTAATCACCGGTGAGCTTAATTCATTGATCAGCTCTTGTTGTGCGAAAAGCTGGGAAGTGGAGGCATTGTGTGTTTCTTCTGCAAAACGCAGAATCACTGTATCAAACGTCTTGGTGATCAATCTATTCCACGTTCTCACTTCTTGTGGTGTTACTTCTTCTTTGTGTAGTGAAACAAATTCATCTAAGAAATCCAGATACTGTTCACGTGTTCTCATAAATTCTCTAATAATAAAATGAATGGGCGTTCTTTGATGTTCTGTATCACGTGCCACTTTCTCTATCCACGTTTGGAAATTGGTGAAGAACTCACATTCCTCCAGGATAAAAATTTCACAAGCATGTAAATGGAATTCATAGTTTTGCCGTTTTAGATTTTCAATCACCTTTGGATCTGTTGAGGAATATACACCCTTTGGATCACTTTTATCTAAAGATTTATACCAATCCTCTGTCAATTGTCGGGCTTTGCTTAATAAAAATGAGTGTAGCTTCTCACTTCTGTGCATACCATTCACTCCAATTATTCGAAATTCACATTCTATTAAAAGTAACTATTTCTATTTAACAATATTTGCATTTAGCATCGCAACTTTGCGGGTTTGGGGACAGTCCCCCGTCGCTTTAAAGCACCGGGGGACTGTCCCCGTTTTTTGAACCCTTTCATTCCATGAATAAGTTACACCTTTTCTTACCAACTTAAGAACTATACATATTAGAAGAAGGTGTACTATGGCGAAAAATGGTTATCGGTCATTGACCATCCTTTCTTTGAGCATGGCATTATTTCTACTGTCATCCTGTAATCAGGTGCAAAGAAAAGAGGAACATCATAAGAATAAAACGCCCCGTGAAGTTTTAGGTTTTTACACAGAGCAGGAGGGAACGTATCCAGGGTCGCAACCAACAGTGAACTCGCAATTCGCCAAATTGAGCATTATTGCCCCCTTTTGGTATAAGCTTGACGATAAACGTCCGGGCAGCCTGATAGCTTCCGTTACAGATGATCATAAGAGACAGGTTATTGAGCGTGCGCATAAAAAACACCTGAAGGTATATATGGTTGTACATAATCTCTTTTATGAAACCGTGGAGAAGGGCAAGCAGGTAGCGAGTAATGTCCTCGATAACGATGCAAACCGCAATGCTTTCATTCAGAACCTACGAAATGAAATAAATCAGTTTCAATATGACGGTATTAATATTGATATGGAAAATTTGCTTTTGGCTGACCGAGATTCCTTTAGTTTGATGATAAAAAACTTGTCTGATGCACTACATCGTGATGGAAAAGTAGTGACGGTTTCAGTCCCGGCAAACACAGGTGATTCCCGTGCGAATCCCTGGTCCCCGTGGTTTGATTACGACAAGCTTGGTCAATATTCTGATGGGTTAATGATCATGACATACGATGAGCACAATCCAAGAACAGCACCCGGGTCAACCGCATCAGTCGATTGGACAGAAGCAACGATTCGTTATGCGTTGAAACATGGAGTACCATCATCAAAAATTTTACTCGGTATCGCTGGTTATGGATGGGACTGGGATACAACAACAAACAAAGCCTCGTATAGCTCCTATCCACAGTTAATGGACCAGAAAACAAAATATAAAGCTAAGGTTATATGGGACTCCCATTCGCAAACACCTCATTTCAGTTATGTTGATGAAAAAAATCATAGTCACCAGGCCTGGTTTGAGAATAGCTATAGTCTGCGCTTTAAGCTTGACCTTGTAGAAAAATATAACTTACAGGGAATCGGAATTTGGCGGCTCGGCTTGGAAGACCCCATGTACTGGACGACTATACCCAAGAAAATCAAAGTTAAAAAGTGATGGAAGGGTACACCCATTCCTGGATGTATGGGTGGGAAAGAACAGGCAGGATTATACCGTGATTCCATTGGCAGGGCGATTTATCATAACAGAAGCTACTATTAAACACCTTCTTCAGACAATTGAAGAGCATTTTTAAGCTTGAAATCGGCCTTTTATATAAGAAAGGTCGGTTTTTTTTATTGAAATTAGCCGGTTTCGTGGAATTTTATATTTTTTAGTAAGGATTAATAGATAATTCTATATATTGAAAGAGGAATTCTACAAAAAAGAAGAGGAATTCTACAAAATTTAAATTAATTCTACAAAATCGGGGATGGATTCTACAAAGTTTGGGAATGAATTTCCAATTACACCTCAAAAAGATAGGTTGCCATAATTATTCTACAAAGTTAAGGACTAATTCTACAAAGTATCAATTTATTCTACAAATTTGAGAGGGAATTCTACAAAAAATGGAAACCACCTTCCAATCTGACTGACTGCATTAGAAAGAACGGATAACCGTTATTTTTGCTGCTCAGCTGTTATTATTTATGGTAAAATAAGTTAATACTTTGAGGCTTACACCATATGTTTAGAAGGAATACACGTTTCATGAAGGGAGTTATACAGTCGTGCAGCGGATGAAATTCTTTTTTAAACAATTTCTATATGAGCCTTTGTGGTTTAAAATACTTATTCCTACAACATTACTTCTCTCAATCATTTTAAGCAGTTCATTTTTGGGGGATAATGCTTATTATCAAAGCGGCTCCAAATTAGCAGCGGCTATCTTCTTTTGTGCGTACGGTATCAAATTTAGAAGGAATTTTAAAACAGCTATCCTGTTTTTTGCTTGCTCGGTTCTATGTATTTATCTATCTATTTTGTCACTATTTTAGTTAGTTGGGGACAGTCCCCCGCTGCTTTACAGCAGCGAGGGACTGTCCCTGTTTTTATTCATCATCATTATTTTTTTGTTGCAAATGCAACAAAATTAAGTTAAATTTAATCTATGAGATTTTTATTGCATTTACAACAAAAATTCACGCTGAGGAGTTAATTATGAAGGAGATTCTTCGTGAAATTGGAATGATTGCAAGGGCATTAGATTCTATCAGTAATATAGAATTTAAAGAATATGACCTTACAAAAGGGCAGTATTTGTACCTTGTGCGAATTTGTGAAAACCCAGGCATCATTCAAGAAAAACTAGCTGAGATGATAAAAGTAGATCGAACAACGGCAGCTCGTGCTATACAAAAACTTGAAATGAATGGCTTTATTGAAAAGAAAGAAGATCAACATAACAAAAAAATAAAGAAACTCTTTCCAACCGAGAAAGGGAAAAATGTTTATCCTTTTATAAAAAGAGAAAATGATTATTCCAATACTGTTGCATTAGAGGGACTTTCTGAAACAGAAGTAGAAACTATTTTTACTCTTCTTCAAAGAGTAAGAAAAAATGTAGAAATAGACTGGGAATTTGTCAAAAAAGGAAACAAGAGAAATTATTGAAGGAGCGGCATATAAAATGGCTATCAATATAAAAAAGTGCACTTTTGAAGATTTACACACACTTCAAGAAATTAGTTATGAAACATTTAATGAGACATTTAAGCATCAGAATTCACCCGAAAATATGAATGCCTATTTAGAAAGGGCATTTAACTTAAAACAAGTAGAAAAAGAATTATCCAATCTTTCTTCACACTTCTTTTTTGTTTATTTTAATAATGAAGTCGCTGGGTATTTAAAGGTCAATACCAATGAAGCTCAATCTGAAGAAATGGGTGACGATTCACTTGAAATCGAGAGAATTTATATAAAGAGCAAATTTCAAAAACATGGGCTTGGTAAATATCTGCTGAATAGAGCTATAGAAATAGCGCTAGAACAGAATAAAGAGAAAATGTGGCTTGGTGTTTGGGAAAAGAACGAGAACGCGATTCATTTTTACAAAAAGATGGGATTTGTTCAAACGGGAGCCCACACTTTTTATATGGGTGATGAAGAACAAGTGGACTTTATCATGACAAAAATACTCCTATAATAGAACTGATAGGATTCATTATGTTAAAGATGGGATGGCTGCGGCTATCCTATTTTTATATGGAATTAAATGACAAAAATAATAAGATTAATTTAGGTGAATATATGAGGCCGGTTGATTATAGAAAGTTTTTGAAAATGGGGGGGAAGTTGTGTTAAGTAAGAAACTGAGTATCCCACAATTATTAATTACAGTGTTTTGGGTAGTTACGTTAATTACTATTTCGGATGCGTTCATAGTATGGGATAAACCAATTTATCACGGTATGTACGCAGGTGGACTGTTTCTTGTTGATTTAGTAATTGCTAAGCTGATAGTTAAGAATAAATAAAGACAATCAAAATGAGTAAAGAAGATCCATTGTGTCTTGATGACCTGTTTGGATGAAAAGGATGAACATCGTGAGGGGGCGGAGGTACAAAGAATCCTTGAAAATCTGTTAGGAAATAGGAAAACTAGGGAGAGGGGACAGTCCCCTGCTGCTTTAAAGCGCCAGGGGACTGTCCCCATCTTTAGATCTCATTCTTAGTAAAATAGTGACCAAGCCAAGGATCAATGATAGAAATCCCGTCAAGACAACGTAGGGTGTACCCATTTCTGATATAAATAACCCGCTGACTGCTGCACCAATTGTTGTACCTACATTACAGGAAGAAATAAATAAACCATTGGCGAAATCAGGCGCTTCGGGAGCTGAAGACGCAAGCCAATATTGATTGATATTACCCCCAACTCCACCTACTATCCCCCAAATGAAAGTAAGGAACGTCATTGGTAAGGTAAACTGTCCAAAGAAGAATAATAGGATGTAAACCACTCCTAATACCAAAGGGAAAGATGCGACCGTTTTGTGTGCATTCTTCGTTAGTAATTTCCCTGCCACCATATTCCCAATCATATTGGCTCCGCCGTATACGAATAATAGTAAACTTACAGTGTTAGCAGGCATATTCGTAACAGTTTTCAGATAATCCGCAAGATAACTATAAACCCCATAAATCGCTGAGTTTAATAAAATAACAGTCACGATGGAAAGCCATGTAATCGTTTTTTTTAAAACAGAAAATTGTGTACCATAAGAAAGTCTTTCTTCAACAGGCATAGATGGTACAAATAGTAAGGTTGCAATGAATACAACCGCATTTACAACCGCAAAGAATGCCATAGCGCTCTCTAACGACACAGCACTAGCTATATAACTTGAGATGGGTACGCCAACTACCATACCGGCAGATACGCCAATAAATATTTTAGAAACCGCCTTTGGCGCTTCTTCCTTACTTACTGAGGCAGCCGCAACTGTAAAGGCCAATGAACAATATATGGGATGAAAAAAGGCTGGAATGACACGAGCAATTAATAGAATGGTAAAATTAGAGGTATAAACAGATACAATGTTCCCGATGACGAAAACCCCTAGTACAAGTAACATGACCTTCTTCCGATCCAGACTGGAAAACAACAAAGGCATTGTTGGACCGGATAAAGCAACAACAAGAGCAAAGAGACTCACGAGCCACCCTGCTTTTGAAATACTGACATGAAAGTGTTCAGCAATGGCAGGTAAGATCCCAATAACTCCCATTTCCGTATTTAAGATGCCAAATACTCCTATAGTTAATATGAAAATCAATAAATTATTTCGTTTAGCCAAAAACGTATACCTCCAAAATGATTGAGACTGAAACAAAGCCTTTTATGCACAAAAGGATGTCCCAAAAGCTGGGCTTTTTGGACACCCTTGAAATTTTTAGTATTTATCTTACAATGTGCTGATGTCAATCACGAATCGATACTTCACATCTGAAGCTAAGACGCGGTCATAGGCATCGTCAATTTGGTCGGCTGAAATAACCTCGATTTTAGGAACAATGTTATGCTCTGCACAGAAATTCAACATCTCCTGTGTCTGACGAATGCCTCCAATCATTGAACCTGCAAATGAACGGCGATGACCGATGAGTGAGAATACATTGACTGGCAATGGTTCTCCAGGAGCACCGACGTTGACCAACGTTCCGTCAAGAGTGAGTAGTGCGAAATAAGCATTAATGTCGATCTTTGCACTTACCGTGTTAATCATTAAATCAAAGGTTCCGGCAAGTTTCTCGAAGGTTTCTGGGTTGCTTGTGGCATAGTAGTGGTCTGCGCCGAATTGCAAGCCATCGTCTTTTTTGTTCAATGATTGTGAAAGAACGGTGACTTCGGCACCCATGGCATGTGCAATTTTGACAGCCATATGGCCAAGACCGCCCATACCAACAATCGCTACTTTCTTACCGGGACCAGCTCCCCAATGGACAAGCGGCGAATATGTAGTAATCCCTGCACAAAGTAATGGTGCTGCGGCGTCGAGCTCAATATTATCAGGTATTCTAACGACGAAGTCCTCAGTTACGACAATGTGGGTAGAATAGCCGCCTTGAGTAGGCTCGCCGTATTTATCAACACCAGCGTAAGTAGGGACATTTCCTTTAAGACAGTATTGTTCTTCCCCTTTACGGCAGTTCTCGCATTCACCACAGGAGTCAACCATACATCCAACCCCAACCCGGTCACCGATCTTATACTTTGTGACCTCTGTTCCTACATCCATGACAATTCCAGCAATCTCATGCCCGGGAACGAGCGGATAGTTCACAGGACCCCACTCGCCGTGAGCAGTATGGATGTCAGAATGGCAAATGCCTGCAAATTTAATTTCTATTAGAACATCATGTGAATTAAGATCGCGTCTTTTAATTTCCGCCGCTCGAAACGGTTTGTCTGGACCGTCCACAGCTCGTGCTTTAGCTATTATCATGTTAAAACCTCCATATCTAAAATCTTGTGTTACTTCTCATGTAAAAAAACTACAATTGATGTTTTCTCGACATCTGTCTATAATCTATAAAATATATATAAACTTAACAAGGCTTTAAACTCGTTAATTTACTCTGTTTTGTTGTTTAAACAACAAAACAACTAAAATTGTCGATTATTTTAAAAAGGTATGGTGTTAAACCAATGGCAAAAGTGGATAGAAGAATTGTTAGAACTCAAGAAGCGATTAAAAAAGCATTTCTTGAATTGATGTCAGAAAAAAATTTCGATAGCATTACCATTCAGGATATTTCTGACAGGGCTAATATTAACCGTGCAACTGTGTATCTTCATTACTTGGATAAATTTGATCTGTTGGATAAAATCATGGAAGAACATATCTATAACATGGGAAATCTTTGTGAGTTGGACGCTGACATGGATTGGATTGGATCGACTGTCCACTGCATGGAATATCTTGAAAGTAATTATTTATTTTTTTCGACGATGTTGACAAGTGAGGGTGCTCCGTATTTTCGCAGCCGGTTTGTTGAACATAATATCGAAGAATTCAAAAAAGATGTAGATATAACTAAAGGTAAAAATCTTGGTCAAAGCGAAGATGTAGTTGTTGAATTTGTGGCAAATGCTTACGTTGGTGTAGTGGAATGGTGGCTAAAAAATGGGATGCCTTATCCACCGCGGGAAATGGCAGAAAAAGTAGGGGAACTTTTAGAAAGAAACTTATAATATTATTGTTATTTTACGCCAGGACCTACTAATATCTTATACCTTTAATTGTCGTTTCTTTTCTCATATCGATATTGACAAACAATTTGCAATAATATTATATTAGAAGTCCTGCCAACGAAATGTTGGCGTTAAGGGGACTGTGAAAAGTTCATTCTCGTTTGAGAGGGATGGATGATATGAACAAAGAACAATTAATGGAAAGTGCACGTAAGATGAAAACAGCAGCCTATGTACCGTATTCCAAGTTTCCTGTGGGTGTAGCATTATTACTAAAAGATGGTACAGTTATTAATGGCGTAAACGTAGAGAATGTTTCATTAGGTGCAACTAATTGTGCTGAGAGAACAGCTATTTTCACTGCAATAACAAATGGTTATAAAAAGGGAGATTTCCAGGCTATAGCTGTTGCTGGTGATACGGTAGATTTTCTCCCACCATGTAGTATTTGTAGACAAGTTTTAGCAGAATTCTGTTTACCTGATATGCCAGTCTATTTAACTAATGAAAAGAAAGATATATTAGAATTGTCCTTAAAGGAATTATTACCTTATGCATTCACTGATCTTGAGATGTAATATAGTATCAATAAAACAAAGTCTTTGATCTCCCGGATCAGAGACTTTGTTTTTTATATGGGATAAATTCTGTTACAATTGACCGCGGTACGATTCCTTGACACCGTTTTCTTGCCAAGTAACAACAAGTTTTAGTTCTGTTGCTTTAACCGCAAATGGAAAAACAGCAAAAACAAACTCTTGCCTTTTTTTTCAATTCTCACAAATGGCTTATTTTCATATTTCTCAAGAAGATTCTTAAGCCAAGGGAACGCTTCTTTTTCATGTACAACTTAATGTACTTAAATTGTATATTATAATGGTGAAATATTTTAATAGTTAGAGGGTTACGCCATAGGAATACACGTTTCTTGAAGGAAGTTATACAATCATGCAGCGGATAAAATTCTTTCTTAAACAATTCCTATATGAACCTTTGTGTTTTAAAATAATGTCACTTTTTTTAATTGGAGTTTTTTTATTTGGGGACAGTCCCCCGTTGCTGTAAAGCACCGGGGGACTGTCCCCATTAGGGTGGAAAAATAAGGATATTAGTCGAGATTTGATAGATATTGGAGAAAATAAGTAGTATAATTATATAAAAAGGAGGTGTGAACGCATGGAGCAGAAGCAACTTGATCGTATGGAAAACATGCTTACAAATCTCATCAAAATTGTAGGTACCTTGAGCAATGATTTTCAAGTGATGAAGCAAGAACTACAAGACGTTAAAAAAGATGTAGAAGAAGTGAAAAAAGAACAGGCAGTAACAAATCGGATCCTTACCGATATGCGAGCTGACCAGGATCATATCTGGGAAAAGGCAGCTAAAAATGAAAGAGAATTAGCTAAACTTAAAAGACATTTACAACTTTAAAGAAATCACTTACTACTTTGTTAATCCGCATGATTTACTTCTTCATACTAATGCTGAACAGTCGGTCGAATTGCGCCGAATAGGCATACCAACGTATTGAAATCTCTCTTTTTAAGAACAAATCTTCGACATTTTTCTAATACTTAAACGGCAAGAAATCTTTATTTAGTCTAGTTCAGCCCGATACTAATCAAACGTTTAAATAGTATAGCACATAGGGATTGTTAGCGAATTTTGGCTTTTTGGGCGTCAAAGGAAGAAGAAAGAAAGTCTTTATCTCTGCTGGTAGTATATGGCGGAGTTTGAATTAAATTTTTTTACAATGGTTATCCTAAGCGAAAGTGCGGGAAAAGGAGATTAGGTATGACCACCGATAAAAGTTTAAATCCAATGAATGTGATGAAACCACTAAATATCAATCCAAAAATATTTGATGAGACCCAACCTTTAACGGCTTTTGAAATGGGTAAACTTTGGGCTACCTATATGGGAAACAGTATGTCTATACAACTCTTAAGTTATTTTCTTCAGCATTGCGAGGATGAACATGTTAAGATGCTATTGGAAAATGGTTTAGCTTTATCAAAGGATTTCACGCAGAGGATAGAAGGATTTTTTAAAAATGAAAATTTTCCTATCCCAATTGGATTTACTAAAGATGATGTCAATCTTGGTGCCCCCCGCTTATACGAGGATGAATTTTACGTTCACTATTTAAAATATGCTTCTAAGGCAGGTATGAGTCTTTACGCAGTAGCCGTTCCATTGGTCATGCGGGAGGATATAAGGGAGTATTTTATTTATTGTAATCAATGTACTATGGTCTTTTTAGGACAAATTAATGATGTTTTAATGGAAAAAAAGTATATTGCAGCACCTCCAATCATTCCAACACCAGATGGAATTGAAAAAATTGATAAACAAAGTTTCTTAAATGGTTTTTTTGGAGATGTCCGACCATTACAGGCATTAGAACTCATACATCTTTGGGATAACATTGAGAATAACGTAACAAGTATGGCATTATTATTGGGATTTCATCAGACAGTTCAAGATCAAAAGATAAAGGCTTTGTTTAAACGAGGGTTAGACATGACTGATAAAGCGGTTAAGCAGTATAAAGAAAAACTGCATTTGGAACACCTTCAATCACCGGCTTTCCTAGACCATTTGGTTACAACATCTACATATTCACCTTTTTCCGATAAAATAATGTTGTTTCATAAAGTGGACATGTTCGCAATGAAGATAAGATCATTTGGAAACTCTCTGGCGGTAACAGCAAGAAGAGATATAAATTTCTTGTATGGAAGAACGCTTAAAAACATTGGCTTATTTGTTGACGATGGCATGAATATCTTAATTGATAAAGGCTGGTTGGATTCACCGCCCATGGCGTATGACAGGGACTTAAGATAGATTTGTATTATTATTTGGAACAGTTTGGTTTTCCAAATGTTATTTGTAATCCCAGGAGTTGTAATATACAGAGATGATATTGTGAAGTAACTTACTTAAACTATGTGGTGCGTTAATCCAAGAAGGATTACGCACCTTTTTTGTTGAAGTTATTAAACGAACGAAGAAGGAATGTTGAAAAAGGAAATAGCTAAAAATTTGATGACAGACAGGAGTTAGATAAGATGATAAAAGGTTTCGGAGGAGTATTTTGGAGAACTAAGAATCTTGAAGTTATAAAAAAATGGTACAGTGAAGTGTTGAAGATTGAAGAATTAGAAAATTGGAATGGGACTGTGATAAAACCCCAATTAGGAAATGAGACTATCTTTTCTTTCTTTGCTGAAGATGACAGTTATTTTCCAACAGAACAGCAAGTGATGTTAAATTTCCAAGTACATGATCTAAACGAGACTATTAAGCATCTTGAACATATTGGTGTACCTCTTGCAAAGAAAAAAGAGATTAGTGAATTTGGAAAGTTTATTTGGATTGAAGATCCTGAAGGTCGACTGGTCGAGCTTTGGGAGAAATAAACGGGTGCGATTCTTCAGTATTAAATAGAATATCAATAAACAACAAAGGAGTTGCAGTGATGCAACTCCTTTGGACTTTTGGGACAACTGATTTAAAGTCTTTTTAAAAAAACATAGCTAACTTTGTCATATTCCATCTTATTTTCATAAAAGCGATGGGCTTCAACTCGTTGCAAACCTGATGAGAGCGAGACAATATCATAGCCATTTTCCTTTGACCACTTATGTACATAGTCTAGGAGGGCTGCGCCATATCCTTTTGAACGACCATTTGAGTCTGTAACTAAATCGCAAACCCAAATGAACCTTCCGTTGTACAAGGTGATCATAGGCATAAAACCGGTCACTGCTACCAATTTTTCATTATCATATAAAGCAGCCATTTTATAATCGTTCTTTTGTTTAGCTTCTTGGACCAATTGAAGGAATTGCTCTTCATCCAAATGGGTCCTCAATTGTTTCATCACTGGATAGGCTTCTTTCCATTCCTTCTCGTTTTTCAAATCCTTTATTAAAATTCCTGTTTGATTTAGCATTTAAGTTCATCTCCTTATAAGCTTCTTACATATTATTAAATCAAAATCTGGTATAATCTAAAGTACCAGATAGAAGAATTTTAATGGTTCCAGTTTCGTTGTAGGAGAGAAGAAATATGATTGAAATAACACCTGTTTTGGATAGTAAAAACGGTGAACCATTGTACTTACAACTAGCCAATTATATTAAACAAGAAATTTTATCCGGAAGGATCAAACCACAAGAAAAGTTGCCTTCGAAACGAAATTTATCGAATTACCTTGCACTAAGCTTAAATACTATTCAGTCCGCATACGACCAGTTATGTGCGGAGGGATATGTAGAAAGTCAACCTCGAAAGGGTCTATTTGTTGCAACCTTTGATAACGACATAATCTTTAATCAAAAAAATCTTGAAAAAATGGATTCAAAAAGCAAGCAAGTAGAAGTCAATGCCAAGATTGATTTCAATTCGGGTAAGGTTGATTTAGAACACTTTCCATACTCTACTTGGAGAAAATTAACCATTCAATCATTGTACGAGGATCAGGGAGAATTATTTTATAATGGAAATCCTCAAGGTGAACCGCTTCTACGTGAAGAAATTGCAGCCCATCTTTATGCTTCTAGAGGTGTTAGATGCACGGCTGAACAAATCATAATTGGTGCGGGTACCCAGGTACTTATTGGATTATTGTGTATGTTAATTGGTAAAAAGCATATCGTTGCTCTTGAGAATCCTGGCTTCCATCGAACGAGAATTACTTTACAAGATCTAGGAGTAAATACGGTTCCTATACCTCTCGACAAAGATGGGATCATTATAAACGAGTTAAAAAATACGGATGCCAATGTTGTTTATGTGACACCGTCTCATCAATTTCCTTATGGGATGATCATGCCTATTTCAAGAAGAATGGATTTGTTAAAATGGGCAGAAGAAAGGAACGGATATATTATTGAAGATGACTATGACGGTGAATATCGATATAAAGGTAAGCCAATTCCGTCCTTACAAGGGCTGAGTACAAAAGAAAGTGTCGTGTATTTAGGAACATTTTCGAAGTCATTGATTCCATCAATCCGTATTAGCTATATGGTGTTACCATCTTCGCTGCTGATAAAGTATCAAGAGCACTTCACGATTTATAAGCAGACCGTTTCGCGGCTTCACCAGGATACGCTATTTCGTTTTATGAAGGAAGGATTTTGGCAAAGTCATTTAAATAAAATGAGAACGCTTTATCGTAAAAAGCAAAGTACCTTAATGTTAGCCATTAACAATTATCTTGGACAAAAAGTAAACATAATCGGTGAAAAATCAGGACTTCATATTGTTTTGGAAGTAAAAAACAATATGGAGGAAGAAGAGTTAATTAACACTGCTATGAATGTTGGTGTAAAAGTATATCCATTATCAATATATTACAGCGGAACAACTAACGTAGGTTCTAGAATCTTACTAGGATTTGGGGGACTAACGGAAACTGAAATCATTACAGGAATTAAGTTATTAAAAGAGGCTTGGAGAATTTAGGTAATGACACTTGTTCTTTCAACAAGTTTAGACCTTATACAATGATGAGTAAAAACAAGGAGGAAACAAATATGACAAAGAGAAAAATGGAGTTATCACTAGAACAACGCGAAGAACTACTCAGTACATTGAAAGCCCGGTTTGAGAAAAACATGAACCGACATGAAGGTCTTGAATGGGCTAATGTACAAGCTAGGCTCGAAGCTAATGCTGAAAAACTGTGGTCGCTCAATGAGATGGAAGCAACTGGCGGTGAACCGGATGTTGTTGGCCATGACCAAGAGACGGGTGAATACATTTTTTATGATTGTTCAACGGAAAGTCCTAAAGGTCGCAGAAGTGTTTGTTACGACCGTGCAGCGCTGGAGTCAAGAAAACAGCACAAACCAGAAAATGACGCTATGGAAATGGCAACTGCCATGGGCATTGAGCTTTTAACAGAAGAACAATACCGGGAACTACAGAAACTAGGAAGCTTCGATTTGAAAACGTCGAGCTGGGTGCAAACACCAACTAATATAAGAAAACTTGGCGGGGCCCTCTTTTGTGATCGTCGCTACGACACTGTCTTTGTGTACCACAATGGAGCAGAATCCTACTATGCTGCAAGGGGTTTCCGTGGCGCGCTAAGGGTCTAAATTGATGAAACTGGGGCTTCAATAACAACGGATCGCTAGTTCTCACCCAAGCCGAGTCTAAATTTTGCATATGTACAAACTTTAAAACCCTGTTGTGCATAAGCTATTAAGGACTCATTTAAAGGCAGGTGAATTATATGCATAGTGGTCAATCTTGGGATCAATGGCATCATCAGCATCCTCATGGTACTTGGCAACAGTGGCAGCAGCATCATCAGCAACAGTTTCCGCAAGGCTCTTGGCAGCAGTGGCACCAGCACCATCCTCATGGTACTTGGCAACAGTGGCAGCAACAGCATCATCCACAGCACCATCCACATCTGCCATTCGTCCCTTGGCAGCAATGGCATCATCAGCATCCTCACGGTACCTGGCAGCAGTGGCATCAAATGTATCCAAGGGGATAGTGGAATTATTGAATAGGGGTGAAAATTCACCACCTAAATATTTGAAGGTTATCATCATACAATGTCGGGGGCGATGCTTCAATAACGAAGAATCGCTTCTTCTTATTGAAGTAACGCCCTTAGTTCAATAAGAATCTCCAGAGAATCCTAATTATAAAAAAGACAATTAGAAATAAAAAAACGTCAGACAACCGCGGGGTGCCTGACACCAAATTGTTGCCCTTGGAGAACCTAGAGGCCTGTCTGTAAAGGCTTATTGCCAATCTCTTTTATTAATTTGTAATCCCTCTTTACCAAAAAAGTGCTCGATGTATTTCTGCTCCTCTTCAGCCGTTCTTACTTTCAATACTGGACTTTCGCTTGGCTGTAAGGGGTCACTTTTTATGTTCCTAATTGACAGATAGTCATTTTCAATAGTAGAGAAGTCTCCTTTTAACCACTTGTCTAAAATTTTCTGATACGGTTCTGATGCTTTTAATTCAACAGCTTTATTTTTCAAATATTGCAGGTTCGCACGGTCAAACTGGATTCTTTTGATATTCTCAACTGTCATTGGAATACGGTAATTTTCTTCTCCCTTGAACTCAAGCTTCTGAAGAGCCATCGTGATCATTGAGTAGTAGAAAAGGTCATCACCTTTTTCAAAGTTCTTATATTGATCAAAGTTCTTTGCTGCCTGATCTAATTCAGTTTGACTAACATTAGGAACTTGGTGAGTAGGTGTAACTGTCTTATTTGTAACTGCTTCTGTATTGCTGTTCTTTTGTTCTAAAGGGATTGAATCCTTCTTTATTTGATTACCGAAAGAAAGATAACTAAGCCCTACTATTAGAATGAAACAAGCAGCTAATGATAGAAAATCTTTAAATGGATTTTTTGTTTTTAGAACTTCTTTGTTATAGATCGTATTCAAAACTTTAACCTTATCTTTTTCCGTAAAATGTATTTCACCAAAAACGCCTTGGTCCATTTTGTTTTTCATATTATTAAAATTCATATTTGTAAATCCTCCGCAGATAACTTATTTTTCAAAAGCTGTTTTCCGCGCCTTAATCTGCTTTTTATAGTTTCTGTATTTATATTGGTGATATGGTGGATTTCGTGAATCTTTAAATCTTCATAATAAAATAAATAGATGATTTCTCTGTACTTAACTGGGAGCGCTAATATACACTCCACTACGTTATTGTTATTTTCCTTTCGAATGACCTCTACTTCTGTTGAGGTGCTACTTTTTTTAAAGGGATTTATTATATTACTAAGAGAAACCATTCTGAATGACTTGCTTTTTACCATATCTTTCGATCGATTAATGGTTATACGGTAAATCCAGGTTTTATAGCTTGATCCACCCTTAAATGAATCGAGGTTTTTATAAGCTGCAATAAATACCTCCTGTGAAATATCTTCTGCTAAACTTTTATCTTTTACATAGGAAAACGCTAATCTTTTAACCATCGTGCCGTATTCGTTTATTAAATAAATTAAAATATCATCCTTATTAGAAAATTGTCTTCCTTCGAAAAAATCTGCTACCATATTTTTGCTCCTTTTTATAACGTAAGTCTTAGACGAATAAACCATAAGAATTGTTTCAAAAAGTTGTATAAAACAGAAAAGGATTTCATTCGAATTGATATTGTTAATGGTGAGATAGTAGAATCATTATAAGGCAAATAATGTTCAAGAACGGGACAGGAAGGAGCACCACATGAGGATTATTGATGAGTACTTCGAAACAGCGATGGAAGCCTGGAGTATGATGCAAAAGACTTCTGGTGATGAAGGGGCAGAATGGGCAGAAAGATTTGAACGCTACTTTTATGAATTTATCGATGAATTGAAGAAATGGTGGGCCACTCTTCATCCAAAGCCAACGAATCTAGATGAGGCTGAGGAGTTACCTGAAATAAAAAAGTGGATGGAGCAAATCCCTGCTCCTGTACAACTTAATTTTCTTACAGAATTAGAGGATATCTTGGATGGTTTTGATACAGAACGTTTTGATTAAGAAGTAGAGTGACCAATTAGACTCAAAGAAATGGAAAGAAGATCTTTCTAGACGTACTATTGCATCCAAACGAAGTGTTACGACATTCGCTAAATATTAGTATCCTGTGATTTCATGGCTGGAAGTAGAAGCAGAAAATTTACCGTTTATTGCGGAATGAAAAATGTAAATCTAGAATTCTACATAAACAATCGGAAGCATTTCTTAAAAAGGAGAAGTGCTCTTTTTGTTGAATTTAATATATAGATGTTTAATTTTGGAAGGGATTCTCAATGAAGAAACATATACCTTGGTTATTTGGATAGGAGCGTAAGAAAGTGTGTGTACTACATATGGCTAAAAAGATGAGGGATGAAGTCGTTATGGTTTCATCTTTTTATTATGAAATTCTATAAAAACAAAAGTATGAAAAAATGTAATTATTTTCTTTTTTCTTTTTGTGATTAGAAGTATAATAGGTTTCCTCATTAACTGAATTATGGCTAAATGCAAATAGGATTGGAGTGATTTTCATGATTATTAATCAACGAGATTTCAATGTTAAAGGATTAAACTACGTGATTAGATCTGCTGGGGAAAGTGACGCAAGAGATTTGTCAGAGTTAAGATTAGAGATTGATGGAGAAACCGAAAATATGGACAGAGAAAAGGGAGAGGCGTTCATAGACCAGGCCGGTTTTGAAAAGATTATTGAGACGGATGCTAACCATCCTAGACGCTTATTTTTAGTTGCAGAAGTGGACGGGCGAATTGTAGGTTATTCAAGATGTGAAGGTCATGATTTAAAAAGGTTCTTACATAAAGTGGAGTTTGGGTTAGGTGTATTAAAAGATTTCTGGGGATATGGAATTGGAAAGAATCTCATGAAAGAAACTATTTCTTGGGCTGACGCCAACGGCATTAAAAAAATAGTGTTAGCTGGTGTTGTGGAAACAAATGAAAAAGCGATTGAGCTGTATAAAAGACTCGGTTTTGAAATCGAAGGCCTAATGAAAAACGATCGAATCCTTTCTGATGGAAAATATTATAACACTTATATGCTGGGAAGATTTAAGGAATAACTCATTGTTTTGGGGACTGTCCCCATTTTGTGAAACTAGGTGAACTGGCTAACTTATTGAATAAAAATTCTAAAAATTCCGTCGAAATCGTTTACTTTGTCATATAATTGTTATTTAATAGAGACGTATTTTATATTTTTTTAAAAACTAGGGGGGTAGTGAAATGAGAAAGATTGTAAATAAGTCATTTCTATTTATTTCTGTTCTTTTACTTGTTGCGCTAACAGCTTGTAGCGGCAATAGTACAGAAACATCAGGAAAGGACAATTCTAAAGACGGTGGACAAGCAAATAAATCCGTGAAAGCCAAAATCGGAGTCATTTCGTATTTAAGCGGTCCTGGGGCGGCTTATGGGGAAGCGATTACAAGTGGTTTTAAGCTAGCGCAAAAAGAAATAAATGAAAAGGGCGATGTCAATATTGAACTTGTGATTGAAGACTCAGCTGGAAAGCAGGAACAGGCTTTATCAGCAGCTCAAAAACTCATGAGTGATGATGACATTGTTGCTCTTTTAGGACCTACTTTAAGTACGGAAATGAATGTTGTCGGGCCTGAGGCAGACTTAAATGGAATTCCTATTATGGGAACTTCCACTACAGCTGTCGGAATTCCGCAAATTGGGGACTATGTTTTCAGAAATTCGTTGCCTGAGGCACTTGCTATTCCAGCAGCTATTAAAAAAGCAGTCGATAAATACGGAGCGAAGAAGGTTGCCATTCTTTATGGGAATGATGATGTCTTTACAAAATCCGGATTTGATACGATGAAAAAACAAGCAGAGAAAATGGGACTTGATGTTTTAACGATTGAAACCTTCCAAAAAGGACAGTCAGACTATAATGCCCAATTAACGAAAATCAAGGGACTGAAACCCGATTTAATTTTATGCTCAGCCCTTTATAATGAAGGCGCCGTCATCATGGATCAGGCCAGAAAAATGGGTATTGATGTTCCTTTTGTAGGAGGAAATGGCTTTAACTCGCCACAGGTCATTGACATTGCTGGAAAAGCTTCTGAGGGATTAATTGTTGCGACTCCATGGTTTGCCGAAAAAGATGATCCGAAAGTAAAGGAATTTGTTCAAAAATTTGAAGCAGCATATGGCAAGAAACCAGACCAATTTGCTGCTCAAGCCTATGATGCCCTATATATTTATGCAGAAGCTCTGAAGAATGCTGGCGAAGCTGACAGGGATGCATTTCGCGATTCACTTGCTAATATCAAAGACTTAGAAGGTGTACTTGGTAAATTCTCCTTTGATAAAGATGGAGACGTTGTCATGGAGCCAATAGTCCTAATCATCAAAGACGGCAAGTTTCAATTGTTTGAATAAAAAATTTGAGTAAAAGGGTGAGATGTCTTGCTTTTAGAGCAGCTAATTAACGGAATAACACTAGGAAGCATCTATGCCATCGTTGCTCTTGGCTTCACACTAGTATTTGGGGTCCTTGGCATTATAAATATGGCACATGGTGAAATCTTTATGTTTGGAGCTTTTATAGGAGTAATCGTTACAAGTACGCTGGGCTGGCCGCTTTGGGTAGCATTTGTCGCCGCCATCATTTTAACAGGCATTTTGGGATATATGCTTGAGCGCTTTGCTTTACGTCCACTGCGTGGGAAGCAAGGCGTCTCACACCTTGCTCCATTAATCAGTACGATCGGGGTATCGATTTTACTTGAAAATCTTTCGCATCACTTGTTCGGTGCAGGAAATCATCCTTTCAGTAATGCGTTTGCTGAGATTCATTTCCAATTCGGCTCTATCACCGTTTATGTTGTTCAAATCTTAATTTTTGTTATATCCGTTGTTTTAATGATGGCCCTTTCCTATTGGCTTTCAAAAACCAAGGCAGGAAAAGCGCTCCGTGCAACAGCAGAAAATTTGGAGACGGCTAGTATCCTGGGAGTAAATACAAAACGAATCATTACATTAACAGTTATTATTGCTTCAGCAATGGGAGGAATTGCTGGAATTTTAGTAGGTATGGCTTTCAACTCTGTTAACCCACAAATGGGATTATCAATGGGACTTAAGGGACTGGCCATTATCATATTAGGTGGAATGGGAAATGTGAAAGGCGCCATGGCAGGAGGATTGATTCTTGGATTATCCGAGACGTTGGTTGTTGCCTACGGAGATTCAGGATATCGTGATGCTATTGCCTTTATCACCATCATCATTATCCTTTTGTTAAGGCCTCAAGGGCTTTTTGGACAAAAGACAGCTGGAATAGGGAGGTGATGGCATGCTTGGAGAATTAATCAATCCCTACTACTTACAAGTTGCTTCCTTTATTATGATCAATATTATTCTCGGCTTAAGCATATACGTTACTCTTTCTTCCGGACAACTCTCATTAGGAAATGCTGGGTTTATGGGAATTGGGGCTTATACATCTGCCTTATTAACCATTAACTACGATGTTCCCATCATCATTGGAATCATTGTAGGGGCAGTGGTTGCGGGGATTGTCGGAATTCTGATTGGAATTCCCTCACTCCGATTAACTGGTGTTTATTTGGCCATAGCAACCCTGGGTTTTGGGGAAGTCATCCGTGTCTTCTTTGTAAACTGGGAATCTATTACGAGAGGTGCCATTGGAATTTCGGGTATTCCTCAAATCGGAAGAGAGTTATTCGGAGTTTTTCGAGAGGCAGGATTTGACCCAAGTACGATTGGCTTAAGAAATAATCAATTTGTCTATATACTAGTCCTTATCATTTTGTTACTTATTACCCTTTTCCTTATTTGGTTTTTGGTCAGACAAAGCAAATCCCGTGTTGGACGAGCCTTCGCATCGATCAAAATGGATGAAAAGGCCGCAGAAGCGATGGGAATAAATATTACTTATTATAAAGTTTTATCCTTTGCACAAGGTGCTGTTCTATCCGGTTTTGCCGGAGCGTTATTTGCTCATGTCATGGGATTTATTAGTCCGGCAGATTTCTCCTATCATCGCGCTGTCGAAATCTTGATTTTTGCCATATTTGGAGGCAGTGAAGTCATTTGGGGTTCTATATTTGGAGCGACTTTTATGACGATCATGCCCGAAGCGCTCAGATTTATTAGTGAATACCGGTACGTCATTTATGGTCTTATACTTATCCTCATGATGGCATTCCGTCCTCAAGGATTAATCGATGTATCATTTGTGCAATGGTTTAAAAAGAAAAAGCTGTCAAAAAGGGGTGCCGATCATGGTTCTAAAAATCAAAAACATATCTAAAAACTTTGGCGGCATCTCCGCTTTAACTGATGTTACTTTTTCTATTCAGGAAGGAGAAATCTACGGGCTCATAGGTCCAAACGGTGCAGGGAAAACGACGATGTTTAATGTCATAACCAATATGTTTCCGCCGTCTTCCGGAGAGATTAGCTTTCTTGAAAAAAAAATAACTGGGCTTAAACCCTACAAAATTACCGATAAGGGGATTTGCCGCACATTTCAAAATATCCGCCTCTTCTCTCAAATGACGGCTTTAGAAAATGTATTGGTTGGTGGCCATTCCCGCAGTAAGTCAGGAGTATTCAGCGGCGTTTTTCGGACAAAGTCGCAGCGCCTTGAAGAAGAAAAACTGCATCAAACCGCAAAGGAACTCCTTGAGTTGGTGGGTTTAACCCCATTTGAAGATATTGCGGCAGAAAATTTAGCCTATGGTCAGCAAAGAAGGCTTGAAATTGCCAGAGCGTTAGCAAGTAAACCGAGGCTATTATTGTTGGATGAGCCGGCTGCGGGAATGAATGAAACCGAAACCGAAGAGTTAGTTTATTTAATTCGAAAAGTCCAACAAAGAGGGATTACCGTCCTGTTAATTGAGCATGACATGCCTCTTGTTATGAAACTGTGCGACCGAATTACCGTTTTAAACTTTGGGAAGAAACTTGCTGAAGGAACACCTGAGGAAATTCAAAACAATCAAGCGGTTATTGAAGCCTACCTCGGAAAAGAGGAGGAAGATGATATTGCTTAAAGTATCTGGAATTGAGACTTTTTATGGGAAAATTCAGGCGCTAAAAGGAGTCAGTCTTGAAGTGGAACAAGGGAAGATTGTAACCATCCTTGGTGCCAATGGAGCCGGAAAAACGACTACCATGAAAACCATAGCAGGTTTATTAAAGCCAAAGCAGGGATCTGTTGAGTTTTTTGGAGAAGATGTTACAGGTTTCAGGCCTGACCAGCTTGTTAGAAAGGGGATTGCTCTTGTTCCTGAGGGAAGAGCGATTCTATCGAGTATGACGGTGATGGAAAACCTTGAAATGGGAGCTTACCATCGAAACGATAAAGAGATTGGAAAAGATATTGAAGATGTCATGAAGCACTTCCCGATTCTAAAAGAAAGAAAGAATCAGTTGGGCGGTACCCTTTCTGGTGGGCAGCAACAAATGTTGGCTATAGCAAGGGCATTACTTTCACGGCCAAAACTATTACTTCTAGATGAGCCATCTATGGGACTTGCTCCTTTAATTGTAGCGGATATTTTTAAGATTATAAGAGAAATAAAAGATACTGGCACAACCGTGCTCCTCGTTGAACAAAACGCAAAGCAAGCATTGAAGGTCGCTGACTATGGATACGTTTTGGAAACCGGAAAAGTCATTATTAGCGGAAAAGCAGAAACTCTTTTAGAAGATCCTAGAATAGTAGAGGCATACCTTGGAAGAAGATCAAGTTAGAGGGATTCTGGTTCTAGGGACAGTCCCCCGGCGCTTTAGCGCAGCGGGGGACTGTCCCCAACCTTTAATTTCCTTTGAATAGGTAGGGATAATATGTTTTAATTAACAGATAGGATTGCCAAAGTGATGGTTCTGGTGGTTTTTGACTTATTCGAAGTGTTTTTTTATGAACTACGAGAACTGTTTCTGTGGATGGAGGGCCCAGCTTTTTCAAAGCTGGGCCTATCCGTTTCTTTATTAAAAGGTCTCTAGATTTGTAGCAAACAAGAAAGCAATACAGCAAGAAAGAAGGATTTGACATGATTGATACAAAGATTGATAAAAAAACAGAGAATACTTTACTGCGTGCGTTACATAATGCAAAGGCACATAGCCGACAAATGCAAATGAGAAGAGAAAAGGAGCTTTGGAAGCAAATTGATACTCCATGCCGCCTCATTGATGTATTAGGTTTGTTGAAAAAGCATGAATTGGATTTTATTCGTAAAAGACTTGATCTTAAAGGTCTAAGCTCACTCAATAAGGGTGCGTTAGCTAGCGAGCTTGAACGATTGATTCCGGCCAATTTCAAAAAGATCCTACATATGTTAGATCAAGAGAGATATGATCTGATCCGTGAAATTGTTAGTAACTCAAGGTACTCCATTTCAAATAGCCGGTTTACTATTTCAAAAGTTGAATCACTCATGGAGTGGGGGATTATTTTTCCAGGTGTTGATCAGGACCAAAAGTTTCTTACTATGCCTTCTGAGCTTATGGATCTTTTTACAAAAATGGATGGACCTGAACTGAAGAATATTATTCGTCGGAATACCGAGTGGATCCGTCTTACTCATGGGATGCTTTATTATTATGGGGTTATGGATACCTCTCTTCTTTTAGATAGAATAAGCCAGCTAACTCTGCAAAAAGTAGATTCTTTAGATTACCTGAGGGTTTTCTCTGCTGCAAGTAACTATTATAAGCAAGCGAAATTTTCTTATAAGGTACTTGGATTAGAAGACCATCGCGTACACGATGCTAAGGAATTAATGGACGAACAGAACAAGAAAGCGGCTATTGATTATTATCCGTTTACAAAAGAACAGCTATCACGAGCGGGAGAGCCTGGTTTTATTGAGCGAAATCCTTCCATGGTAAAGTTCTTAGACTTTCTATTCGAACATTATGATCTAACGCATTCAGAGACAGAAGATATAGCCAAAGAGCTAATTAATATCATCAATTTGGATGAACATCCGTCGATGATTATCAAGTACTTAAGCACCCGCTTAGAGTTCCCAACCTTTGAATTCGTTCAGGAAATCACGGCGCTGATAATGGAGTTATATAACCAGACTCGCATGTGGGTGCTAAAAGGATATGCGCCTTCAGAGCTGGCTCAAGAAGAGAAGAAGCACTTGCTTCCACTACCATCTGATGATGAAAACAAAAAAGTAGGTCGTAATGATCCGTGCCCTTGCGGAAGTGGGAAGAAATATAAGAAGTGTTGTGGAAAATAAGTTTGGGTTGGGGACAGTCCCCCGGCGCTTTAGCGCAGTGGGGGACTGTCCCCAACTTTTTTTTCAATCATGTAAAACTTTTCTTAGAGATATACGTCTAAACATCAAAGCTCATAAATAGGGGGATGAAGGTGTCGGATATACGAGATAGAGAAATCTTGAGATGGTATGAGGAGTTTAACGAATCTATTTTTAAGTATATTTTTATAATGATCCAAGATTACCAGCAAGCAGAAGATTTGAGGCACGAGGTCTTTTTAAAGGCCTATGTTCATTATGATTCTTTTCGGCGTCAATCCAACCCAAAAACATGGCTTTATAGTATCGCGCATAATCTAACCATTGATTTTATCCGAAAGCGGAAGCCGATATTATTTTTACAAGAAGCGTTTTTGTTTAAGAAGGATCCGAATCCGTTACCTGAAGAAAAGATAGAAATAAAAGAGAGCGCATATGAACTTTATAAAGCATTGGGGGCCATTAAAGATTCCTACAGGGAAGTGATTATCTTGAGGAAAATTAAAGAGTTTTCGATTGAGGAAACAGCGGAGATTTTAGGCTGGTCTGGTAGTAAGGTGAAATCTACTCTTTTTCGAGCGATTCCCGTATTGGAGAAGCAACTGTTAAAGGAGGGATATCTGCTTGAAGAAACCATATAAGGGGAGTATATTGGATAGCGAGTTAGCTCAATTCGAGGCAGATATCGTTTGGAAAAACGGTCAAAGTGATGAGATGAGAGAGCGATTGATAAGGGATTTACATAAGCTTTCCGTAAAAACTAGGCGGAATAAAGGTTTTGCCTTTCCTGTAAGAATGTGTGTAGCGGCTGCTGTGATAGCGATAGCTTTTGTTCTAGTTAAACAGGAAGATTTCAATCGCAGCCATTCATCACGCAGCTCGGATCCTGAAGGGATAAACACTTTCGAGCAACCCATTCAAAATAAGGATGTATCCGTTACTTTTTCAAGGGAAGAGCAAGATTTGATCGAAAAAGGTACCAGCGATCAGGAACGCTTTTTAACAGAAGAAGCTGTTATTCCGTCTACGGTCATCCTTCCTTCGATTGCAGGAAAACCAGAGATCGCTGCAACGAAGGATCAGGGGCGGGTTCTAGCGAGTGTCACTTACCCTGTTACAGATGGAAAATCCATATCGATTGAAACGGCTATTAATCAACGTGGTTCTGCGAAACGGGCTTATGATTCGTTGGTAAAAAGGTATTTTGGTTTTAGCTCTATGTTAACCATTGGAGGTCACCAGGCTATTCTAGTAAATCCTTTTGAAGCAGATGGGGTTCATCGGTTAATTGTGGTCAGTGATGGATATATCTATTCTATTTCAGGTGGAAAAAGTAGTGACGATGTGATAAAACTGGCTAAGTCCATTCAATTTAGTAAATAGTTTTTTAATAGAGAGGTGCTTGTATGAAAATCGATTCACCTAGAATTTCACCTGATCGATCGACTAAGAAGTTCCATGATATCTTTTATGAAGAGGATTCCATCTTAGAAATGTGCACCATTGTGGATTCTGTGTTTGAAAATGAAGTGGTTGATCGCGTGCGGTTATCGAATGCGGTGGTGAAAAATTGCAGGTTCAACCAAACGGATTTCGGAAGCGGCGATTTTACGGATGTGTGTTTTGAGAACTGTGATTTTTCCAATGTCAATTTGAGTAAGGCTTCTATTCATCGCGTAGAGTTTAAAAATTGTAAGCTGGTCGGTGTGAATTTTGCAGAGTCTAGCTTTGGAAACGTTGGATTTTCGAATTCGGTGTTAAATTTGGCGACCTTCGGAAATTCGAAGCTGGAGAAGGTAGTTTTTCAGGATGTTTCTTTGAGAAATACCGATTTTTATGATTGTAAGCTTAAGAAAGTGAATTATCAATTCTGTCAGCTGGACGGAGCAAACTTTGACCAAACATCATTAAAGGGAATCGATATTAGTTCCTCCACCTTTGATACACTCACGGTTTCCATGGAAAAACTAGTTGGCTGCAAGGTATCCTCTCACCAGGCGATACAGTTTGCGGCGTTGATGGGATTGGTTGTTAAAGAATAGAAAAAGTTTGGGGACAGTCCCCCAGCGCTTTAGCGCGGTGGGGGACTGTCCCTCTCTAATTGTTTATTATTCAAAAAATATGTTCATTCTAGTAACATAGTATTTGTTTATGAGTGAGGCTAGAATAGCAAGTATAGTGGTTTTTCAGTTTGATTTTTCAATTAAAGAAAAATGAGGATATATGTCAAGCTAGTAAGGAGGGGAATGATGGTCCGTTCATTAACTGCTTCAGATGTTAAAAAAATGTTCTCTTCATCTAACTACCGGAAAGGGCATAATTATTACAACCAAGGAAGAGTAATAGAATTGACTTTCGATTCTAATAAAGAGGCGTGGTCCGGAGTAGTCTCGGGAGCAGAGCGATATCGGGTGATGGTCCAGGAAAATGAGAGTGGTTTTGAGTTTGAGTGCTCCTGTCCTGCCTTTCATCGTTATGACGAGGAATGTAAACATGTGGTTGCCGTTATGATCCAAATCCAAGAAACGGAATCAATGGGAGGACAGGTCTTTTCTGCTAAGGATTGGATGCAAGCAAGACAACAAGAGCTAAAGAGACAGCAAGAAGAGTTAGTTAGACAGCAGCAAGATAGACAAGCGGCCTATGTTAAGAAGATTACGAATCAGTTTATTGACACTTTCGCTTCCTATCAACATGAAAGCATGTTCCAAGAGGGGACGACAGAAAAACAACCACTGATGGTGGAGTGGATTTGTATCATTCACAGAACTTATAAACATATTGTTCTCACGTTAGAGATGAAGGTGGGGCAAAAGCGAACGTATGTGGTCAAAAATTTAGTAGATTTCCTTCAGGCTATCATACAAAAAAAGCAGTACCCTTTTACCAAAACCTTTTCATATGATCCAAATGAATATACCTTTATGGAAAAGGATCAGGAAATTATTGATCTTTTGCATGAGGCTTTAAATTATGAAGAAATCTATCGAAACCTTCAATCACCATTCGCCCCATATGGTAGGGTATCTGATAATCGGGGGATAACCATTTCTCCTATAATAGCAGACCAACTACTAGAAATACTTGCGGAAAGTCAAATAGAATTTCGGAATAAAGGTGTTACGTATCATCAGTTAACACTCCATAAAGACGAATTGCCCTATAGATTTCAACTAGATCAAGGAAACAATGAAGCATTTAATTTAGATGTAACTGCTTTTGAGCTTGTGGAATATCTTGACTTGTATGGTTATGTGGTAAGGCAGAATGACATTTATAAGCTGACTCCTATGCAACAATCCTTTGTAAAAGAGTTAAAAAGACTGGTTCAGCAAGCAAAAACAACCGTCTTACCCATTAGTCATGATCAAATAGAACCACTTCTCACCTACGTCGTGCCGATGATGGATGAAATTGGCACGCTAAAAATTGCCGATAGTATCTCTACGAAAATAATGAAATTTCCTTTACAAGCTAAGATGTATGTTGATTACATCGATGATTTTTTACAGGTGACGTTGGAATATCATTACGGAGAAACGACGATTAATCCCTTTGTGGAAATTACTAGAAAATCAGAGAGTAATCCTATTTTATTGAGAGATGCAGAAAAGGAACAATGGATTAAACATGTCATCGAGTCGAGCGCACTCCAGTCCAATGGGCAGACACTTTTTGTAAAGGAAGAAGAGGAAATCTTTGAATTTTTATATAAAACCCTTCCTCGACTAGAGGATCAGGTAGATATTTTCTTAACGAAACCAGTCAAAGCTCTCCTTCTAGCTGAGCAGTATACTCCAGTGCCCCGTATCGATGTGGACTCATCCGGAAATTGGTTAGAAGTTCGTTTTGACATGGAAGGGATTGAGCAAGAAGATATCCAACATATCTTGCGTCATGTGGTTGAAAAAAAGAGATATTATCGACTGCCAAATGGGGTGTTTGTTTCGCTTGAATCAGAGGGATTTGAAATGGTCCAGCATATGCTTCATGATCTCCACATTCAATCGTCGGAACTGGAAGAGGAGTCCATCCGCCTCCCGTTGTACAGAGGGCTTCAACTAGAAGAACTAGTTTCAGGAGAAAGAGGAAATAAGGCGAAGTATGGAAAAGCTTTTCGACAATTACTTACTCGTCTAAAAAATCCTGATGAGCTGGACTTTGAGGTTCCAGACTCTCTGCATGCAGAGCTACGAGACTATCAAAACTATGGATTTCAGTGGCTAAGTACACTAAAATATTATGGACTTGGTGGGATTCTGGCAGATGATATGGGCTTAGGAAAAACGCTGCAGAGTATTGCACTATTATTGGCAGATAAAAAGAAATACGAGGAAAGAAAGCCATCCCTTATATTGGCACCTGCTTCCCTCGTATATAATTGGAAAAATGAACTTGTGAAATTTGCACCATCCTTACGTGTGGAAGTGTTGATTGGTTCGCCTCAAGAGCGGTTGGACATGCTTCAGTGTGCAACTCCTCCTGATATCTGGATTACATCTTATCCCACATTGCGTCAGGATATCGAATATTATCAACAGCATGAGTTTCGCACGCTTATTTTAGATGAAGCGCAAGCTGTAAAAAATTATGCAACAAAAACAGCGAAGGCCGTAAGAGATATAAAAGCAGATACTCGTTTTGCACTTAGTGGAACGCCGATTGAAAATTCCATAGATGAGCTATGGTCGATTTTCCAAACTATCATGCCGGATTTCTTCCCAAACCAAAATGCCTTCCGCCAGTTGTCACCTGAAAAGGTTGGAAAGATGATTCAACCATTTTTACTCCGAAGGGTGAAAAAAGAGGTATTGAAGGAATTGCCGGATAAAATTGAGACGGTTCATGTTTCTGATCTTACGAAGCAGCAAAAAGAACTGTATCTTGCTTATTTGGATAAAATTAGAACGGAAACAACGGATTCGCTGGATGGAGAGGGTTTTCAAAAAAGTCGGATAAAGATTCTTGCTGGTTTAACAAGGCTCCGTCAATTGTGCTGTCATCCTTCTTTATTTTTAGATAATTATAAGGGTGACTCAGGCAAGCTCCAACAATTAATGGAACTTGTCGTGAATGCGCTTGAAAATGGTAGGAGATTACTCATTTTCTCTCAATTTAGTAGTATGCTACGTTTAATCAGTAAATCCCTAGAGAAGGCGGACTTAGGTTTCTTTTATTTAGATGGGAAAACGGCCTCAGAGAAACGTGTTCAATTGGTAGATCGTTTTAATAACGGGGAATCGGACATTTTTCTCATTTCATTGAAAGCAGGAAATACCGGATTGAATTTAACTGGAGCGGATACGGTGATTTTATATGATCTTTGGTGGAACCCGGCTGTGGAAGAACAGGCAGCAGGGCGAGCGCATCGAATGGGGCAGAAGAAGGTCGTCCAGGTGATACGCTTAATCACGCAAGGAACCATCGAAGAAAAAATGTATGAGTTACAGCAAAGGAAGAAAGAACTCATTGAAACCGTCATTGCACAAGATGACCAATCCCTATCGAGAATCACCGAACAGGATATAAGGGAGATATTGAATATTTAATTTTGGGGACAGTCCCCCAGCGCTTTAAAGCAGCGGGGGACAGTCCCCTTTTTTCCGCACGAGGTTACTCTAAAATTTTCGGAATTTGATAAGTCTTTAGTTTGTAGAAAATGCTAGAATAGAGATGCAACTGAATATTGTGAGGGTGGATGGTTGTCGCTCTTCTTTCCGGTTTAGGAGAGGAGGTGATGATCATGGAAACATTTCTTGATATTATACGAGAAATTTCTAAAGGGATTTTGCGTGAAGTTGTCGCTTATTTCTTTAAGAAAATCGTTCTAGATAACAAGAAAACCACCCCGCGCCGTAGGAAGCAAAAGGGTGGTTCGCTCAAATAACTAACATAGACAACCACCACCCTGACGGTAGAGGTTGCAAGGAGAAGTGTTACCAGCACTTCTCTTTTTTATTATATAACTATTATAAACAAATATATTCCTCTATAAAAGTAAATTGCTATAGTTTCATTTTGGGGACAGTCCCCCAACGCTTTAAAGCAGCGGGGGACTGTCCCCAAATCTTTATACCGCTAATCTCTTGACTTCTTTGTATTCCGGTTTCCACATGGCGTTTGCTACTGCTTTTTCTACGTCAACCATGTTAATGTTGGCCTTGGCGATTCCTTCTGCGATGGCGGACTTGGCTACTTCGATGGCTACGTATTCTGATACCTCTTGCAATTTGTTGATGGACGGCAGCAATGGCGCGCCTGGCTTACTGCTTTCGGACATGGTTGCCACAGCGGTTGCTGCTGCGGCCAGCATGCCCTTTGAGATGATCTCCGCTTTTGCCACGATAGCGCCGAGCCCTAATCCTGGGAAAACAAAAGCATTATTCGATTGGCCAATTTCGTAGCTGACTCCGTTGTAAACAACATTATCAAATGGACTACCGGTAGCCATCAACACCTTGCCATCGGTCCATTGAATCAAATCTGCCGGTACAGCTTCCGCCAAGGACGTTGGATTGGACATCGGCATAATAATCGGGCGCTCCACGTGTTTCGCCATTTCCCGCACAATCTCCTCCGTGAAGGCTCCCGCTTGTCCGGAAGTACCAATCAATATCGTTGGCTTCACTCTTTTAACCACTTCCATCAATGAGATGATGCCGTCTTCATTTCGTTCCCATTCCCGAACCTCTTCAGCCCGACGTGCGTATGGTTTCTGGAATGTAAAAACATCTGAAATGTCATCTGTCAACAATCCGCGGTAGTCTACCGCCCAGAAGCGGTCATACGCCTCTTCCTTGGATAAGCCATCGAAAATCATCGCCTCTGCCATCTGATCAGCGTTTCCAATTCCGGCGGCTCCAGGTCCAAACACAACAATCCGCTGTTCCTTCAAAGGCACCCCCGTCACTTTTAAGGCAGACATAACCGCTGCAAGGGTCACCGCACCTGTTCCCTGGATATCATCGTTAAAGGTAAGGGTTTTTTCTCCGTATTTTTCTAAGATATTCCGTGCATTAACATTGCCGAGATCCTCCCAGTGAAGCAGCACCTCTGGGAAGAATTTTCTTGCTGTAGAAACAAATAAATCGATGAACTCGTCATAGCGCTCTCCGCGGACGCGCGGGAATTTGTTTCCGATATAAAAAGGATCTTCCATTAAAGACTGATTGTTCGTCCCCACATCGAGTACAATCGGCAGCACCCGGCTAGGATCAATACCCGCCGCCGCTGTATAAACGGCTAATTTCCCGATGGCGATATTAATGCCCCCGACACCTTGATCACCGATTCCGAGGATGCTTTCTGAATCCGTCACAACGATTAGATCAATTCCGTTTTTAGGCTGCCCGAGGTTCCTAAAAGCAGCTTCGACTCCCTCCGGATCTTCGATTGATAAATACATGCCCCCAGGACGGCGATAGACATGTGAGTATTGTTCAATGGCTTCTCCAACAGTTGGCGTGTAGATAATTGGGAGCATTTCGCTTAGATGATCCTTTAACAAACGGTAAAAAAGAACCACATTTCGGTTATATAAATCGTAAAGGAGTCCATTTTTAAACAAATTGGTGGTCCGGGCAGAATATTGCTCATACGCTCTTTTCGCCTGTTCCTCCAAGCTCAGAACATGGGGAGGTAATAATCCCTCTAGTCCCAACTCTTCCCGTTCCTTTTTTGAAAAAGCAACCCCTTTGTTTAAAAATGGATTCGATAGAATCTCTTTTCCCTTTAAAGTGGTCTGTATTACTTTTGTATTCATGGATGCTGTCATGGTCGTTCCTACTTTCTTTTCATCTATTAAACTTACTAAAAGCAGGCACCACTAGTGGCTGCCTGCTCATATGGTCGACGACATTTGCTGCAGTTAAGCAGAGATTTTTCCTGCAACGGTCTCCTGTGAAGGGTTAAATTCTCCTTCTGTCTTAGAAATGACTACTGTTGCAACCCCATTCCCAATCAGGTTCGTAATGGCGCGCGCTTCTGACATGAAGCGGTCTACACCAAGGATGAGGGCCATTCCTTCTACCGGGATGGAAGGGAATACTGCAAGTGTAGCTGCAAGTGTGACAAAGCCTGAACCTGTTACGCCAGCCGCTCCTTTTGAGGTGAGCATTAATACTCCAAGAAGGGTAATCTGCTGCCAGATGCTAAGGTCTACACCATAGGCTTGAGCAATAAATAATGCGGCCATGGAGAGATAGATTGATGTTCCGTCAAGGTTGAAGGAGTATCCAGTTGGAAGCACAAGTCCGACTACAGGCTTAGAGCAGCCGTATTTTTCCAGCTTTTCCATCATCTTCGGAAGAGCTGCCTCCGAAGAGGAGGTTCCGATTACAAGAAGGATTTCCTCTTTAATATAAGCAATGAATTTGAAGATGCTGAAGCCGAATAATTTTGCGATACCACCCAGTACAAGGAAAATGAACAGAGCCATCGTAATATAAACAGAACCCATCAGTTTTCCAAGATAGAACAATGAATCGATTCCAAATTCGCCAATCGTGTATGCCATGGCACCGAATGCGGCTAATGGAGATACCTTCATAATCAGATTAACAATTCCGAAGAACACTTCTGTTACTTTTTCAAAAAACTCGAGGACTGGTTTCCCTTTCTTGCCTATGTGGGCAAGAGACATTCCAAACAATACAGCTAGCAAAAGCACTGGCAGGAGTTGCCCGCCTGTGAACGCACCTATGAAGCTATCAGGTATGATGGAAAGGAAGAAGTCCATAAAGCCGTGGCTTGTTTCTGCAGCCGCTTTTGTATACTGAGAAACATCTCCTTTTCCTCCGTGGGCATCAATGCCTTTACCGGCTTTCATGACATTGGCAACCAGGATTCCGATGGCTAAAGCAATCGTAGAGACAATTTCAAAGTAGAGTAACGCCTTACCGCCAATTTTTCCAACCTTCTTTAAATCTCCCATTCCCGCAATCCCAATAACAATAGTTAGGAAGATGATTGGAGCAATGACCATTTTTACGAGTTTAATAAATATGTCTGCAAGAACCTTCAGCTGTGAACCAAAATCAGGGAATACAAAACCGACTGCAATACCGAGAATAATACCAAGGATGACTTGCGTGGTGAGACTTTTAAACTTAATTTTCATACACCTTGCCTCCTGTTTAGTAGATTTGAAAACGATTTCATTTTCTTGGATTAATAACATGTTACAATTTTGTGAAAAATAAGAATAGTTATTTAAACTTTATAAATCTTTTTGTAATTAAAGTAAGTGATTAATAATGACTTTTATTTAAAACGGTTACAGTTTATAGTGGTTAATAATAGTTTCAGCACGTAATGGGGGCTTTGTTGTGCAGAATCATAGATTCAAGTTTAAATTAAGTACGATCATTATTTTTTTCGTGTGTATCGTTGTGCTATTGTCCCTTATGATTACGGACTTATTAATCAGCCATTCGGTAAATGAGAATATCAGAAAAAATCAGGAGGAGAAGGCGCAGATTGTTGCAAGGACTGTGGCGAAATCACATATCGTCATCAATGGGCTGCAGGACGGGGAAAACTTGACTGCCCTTCAACAATATACAACTGAAATCCAAACGGCTACGAACGTGCTATTTGTGGTTGTCATGGATATGAACGGAATCCGCAAGACGCATCCGAATGCGGAGCAAATTGGCAAACAATTTGTAGGCGGTGATGAAAAGGCCGCTCTTAAAGGGAAAGAGTACGTGTCCACTTCAAAAGGTACCTTGGGTAGATCCGTTCGCGCCTTTACCCCTATTTATAATGGAGAAAAGGAACAAATTGGGGCGGTTGCCGTGGGAATCTCGCTTAAGAGCGTAAATTTAGCGCTTGGCCGCAGCTCTAAAAATATACTGATTGTTACCGCTTTAGGGTTAATCATAGGGATTATCGGGGCGATTTCGCTTGCTACCTACATTAAAAAAACCTTACTTGGGCTAGAACCTTTTGCGATTGCCAAGATCCTTGAAGAAAGAAGTACCATGCTTCAATCGGTTCATGAAGGAATCATTGCTGTTGATCAATCGTCAACGATTACTTTGGTGAACAAGTCTGCGTTGCAAATTTTTAAAAAGGCCGGGCTCTCGGAGGATCCTATCGGTATGAAAATTTATGAGTATATGCCGTCCACCCAATTGGATCATGTTTTGGAAACGGGGCAGCAGGAGCTTGATAAAGAACAAACGATTAACGGTGTGTCGATCCTTGTCAACAGAGTTCCATTGGTTGTTAATGGCCAGATAGTCGGCGCCATTTCCACCTTTCGGGACAAGACTGAGGTGAACCAATTAGCGGAACAGTTGACCGGGGTAAGAACGTATGCGGAAGCGCTTCGCGCGCAGTCCCACGAGTTTATGAACCGGCTTCATGTCATTCTTGGAATGGTTCAAATTAAAGCCTACGAGGAGCTGTCTGGGTTCATTCGGACGTTGGTTAATTATCGGAACCAGGAGTTCGGAAATATCACTCAGCATATCAAGGATCCCGCCCTGGCTGGTTTTATTATGGGGAAATTAAGTTATGCCCGGGAGGAGAACGTCGATCTTTCCATTGAGAGCGACACGGTTATTCCTGAGCCTGCGGTGAGTAGGACAACCCATGAACTGATTACGATACTCGGCAATTTGATTGATAATGCCGTTGAGGCCATGGTGGATTCGGTAGAAAAAACATTAGAAGTCAATTTTACATATGAAGATCACTGGTTAACGATCGAGGTCTTTGATTCGGGTCCGGGGATTTCCAATGATGTGCAAAAGAGGATTTTTGAAAAAGGGTTCTCGACCAAGGGTGTCAACCGTGGGTACGGTTTATATTTAGTTGCAAAAAGCGTGGAGGATTTGGGCGGAGAATTGATGATTGATTCCAAGCTGCGGTTAGGAACGAATGTTCAAATACGTATTCCTTATGAAGCGAGAGAGGTGAGAGGATGATTCAGGTTCTTATTGTGGAGGATGACCCGATGGTGGCAGCCTTTAATAAGCGTTATCTTCAGGAGGTGAAGGGCTTCCGCTTAGCAGGGATGGTTCAAACGGTAAAGACGGCGATGGAGTTTCTGGTGAAGGAACAGGTTGACCTCATTTTACTTGATGTCTATATGCCGGGTGCGAACGGGTTGGAGTTGCTGCGGTTTATTCGCGAGAAAAATATGGCGTCCGATGTTATTCTCATCACGGCTGCTGCGGAAAAGGAAAAAATTCAATCCGCCTTAAGGTTTGGTGCGGTCGATTATTTAATCAAGCCCTTTGAATTTGATCGTTTCCAGCAAGCGTTGATTCAATATAAGGAGAAGTATCACTTTTTCGCTAATCATCAAGTCATCGGACAGGAAGAGTTGGATGAACGGATATTGAGTGCGGATTCCAAGCAAGTGGATGAGTCACTTGATGAGCTGCCGAAAGGATTAACGAGCAACACGCTGCAGGCGATTATGCATGTGATTAAATCAAAAGGAGAGGACCAGTTCTCAACCGATGAGATTTCCGAAATTACCCTCATATCAAGGGTGTCCGTCCGCAAGTATCTAAAATTTCTAGCGAATATCGGCGCCCTCAAAGAATCACAAACCTACGGGATTGGACGTCCGGTTAACTTGTATAGACTAAAAGAAGAAAATTTGGGGCAAGTGAATAGATTCATATAATGGGGACAGTCCCCCGGCGATTTAACGCAACGGGGGACTGTCCCTCTTTTTTTAAATAAAGGAAATACCATACCCATTGTTGAATTTATTGAATGGTAGAATTAGGTAGAAAAAATCAAGAGATAGGTGTTGAAAATGAGTTCAATTGTAAAACTTATGCAAACAGATGCAGAAATAATGTTGACGTTTAGGACAATTAAACAACTGCGGCCCCACTTAATTGAGGATGATTTTTTAGAAAAGATCAAACGAATGCAAGCGACATATGGATATCACTTAGTTGCGGTGATTGAGGATGATGAAGTGAAAGCGGCAGCGGGATACCGGGTGACAGAATCGCTTGCGTGGGGAAAGAATTTTTATGTGGATGATCTGATAACTGATGAGGGAAGCCGGCGCAAAGGGTATGCAAAAACTTTATGGGATTGGCTAATTGAACAAGCCAAAATCAATAACTGTGAGCAATTCCACTTGGATTCAGGTGTACATAGATACGATGCGCACCGTTTTTACCTAAAAGGCGGTTTAGATATTACTTGTCATCATTTTCAGAAGTCACTGTAGATTACAAGTGTTTGTATGTTTTCTAAATTATGTTGATAAATGAGTGTGTTTCTATTGATAAAAGATAAAAAATATCTTTACATTGCCCTAATCCCTTTTTTACTGTCAATGGCATTAAATTTCCCCTTTCCGGATGCAGCTCCATATGGAGAGACTCTTGTTTCGGTTTTTGATATTCCCATTCGAACAGAAAGTGGAATAAACTTTATAGGAATATTATCTTTATTATTATTGATTTTATGTCTTTACTTACTCAGTAAATCATTAAATAAATACAAGGTTCGATTGGTCTTGCTTGCTATTTTAATTGCCGTTTTTGTTCCAACTTATGTAGTAAAGTCATTTCAAAAAACGGTCGCTACAGGCATTTATGCTGTCTCCTATGAATCGGAAGAAAGCACTTGTAGTTTTGAAAAAAATAATGAGACAACCTTAAATGCGATATGTGAGCTTCCATTTAAAAATTATAGTGATAAGAGTGTGGAGTTTACTGTTGTATTTAAAAATCTTGACTACTTTCCGCTTGGGTCCATTATGAATAGCCAAGCACCATATAAGGTCGGGTTAAAAGGAAATGAGCGTAGGGTAGTGAAAATTGAGACAAGTGTTGATGTCTCTAGGCTAGAAATTCAAATGGATTCAGGAGAAGTAGCCGGATTTAATTTTATCATTAAGTCTGGTGGCAAAAGTAGAAAATTATAATCATATAGGTTGTGGAAAAAGAGGTGTGGGATTTGAAAGCTAAAAGGACAGCTGCGATTGTGGCTATTGGTTTATTATGCCTGGCTATTACTGTTATTATCAACCTATTACATAAGGACGTTTGGAATCAAAATGAAGATTTGTTGAAAGCGGAAGTGCTATCGCTTGGGGCTTCCGTTGACACCGTCAATTTGCGAGAAGTCACGCCATTTAAATGGGATGTAGCTTATAGCTTTCCACCGTATACTTCCAAAGAAGATATCTACAAAACGGTAGGGTATAAATGGGATCGAATCAGTGAAACGGTCAATGAGGGAATGAATCAGATAGTGTTTATGGAGGAAGGGAAAGTGGTCTGCTATTTATACGGGTATCCAGAGAACAACGGATACGGATTATCGTTTACATCCGATCGGTATAAAGATGCCGGGAGTGTGCTTCGGGTGAAGGATGATTTGACTTTCCAAGTTGAACGGAGCGACGGGGTTGTGTATTTAAATAACTAATTTTTTGGGACAGTCCCCCGGCGCTTTAGCGCAGCGGGGGACTGTCCCCTTTTTTTCTCTAGGAACTTTTATATAGCATATGTTCTTCCAAATAGGGAAAGTTAAGGGAAATTACCCTTAAGGAATGATCGTATTGTTGGATTCCCGCTTGGAACAGTTAGATAAAGCTGTGAATATTGAGGAAAGAGTCTGCAGACATTCTTCTAGATTATTGGTCACGTTATTCCATTTTTACTACTTTTGAGTTTTGGTGCATAGTTGCGTTGTTTATCGTACCACTAATTGTAATCATCCTAAAAATCGATAAAAGTAAAATATTTTTGATTAGTTTTTATGGATACAGTGTTCATATGTTATCTTTTTATATTAATTTACTTGGCGTGAATAGGGGGTTATGGAGCTACCCTTTTCAATTAATACCTACCATGCCAAGTTTCGCGTTTGATTCAAGTTTTGTGCCTGTAACTTTCATGTTCGTCTATCAATGGACTTTAAATCATAAAAAAAATTATTATAAAATGGCACTTATCGTTGCTGTATTATTAGCATTTATTATTGACCCCATATTTGTGAAAATGGGATTGATAAGACTGTATGGTCATACTAATTATGCCTACCGTTTGGTCATCTATGTAATACCATTGATTTTGGCAAAGTTAATTACAAATGTATTCCTATGGCTTCAAAAAAAGAAAGGGGACAGTCCCCCAGCGCTTTAGCGCAGCGGGGGACTGTCCCCATTTTTAGGTAAGGTGGAATCAAAATGTTGATTAAGGTAAATCATTTAGCAAATAAAAGAATGGTTCGAAAATTAGGCTTTATTGCTCCCAAGAAAAAATGTTTACAACTGCTGCAATCACTGTTTTAAGTAGTCCCCATATTACAGCAGGAATATTTAAGAGTGTATCAATGGGATGAGCGATAAGACCTATGAAAGTTCCGACAAAGAGCATGATAATGGATAGAATCAAACCTAGTGCCGCATAAAAAATATCCATTACTATCGCGACTACCATACTAAAATCAAGTAAGGCATTGCCAACTTTACCTTCTATGCTCTGTTCTACCTTTTTGTCTACTTTAAATTCCTTCTGTGTCATTAAATAATCATATCTTATATTATGAATGAGTTTTGCAGGTGTATTTAATATGTAAGAAATATTATATGCTAGATTTGCAGTGGCACTTCCTGAATTCCCATCAGATAAATGGTACTTGATATCTCGTTCTGCTAAATAAAATAATTCTCCTACACTACTATTAGCTGTTGGTACCTCGCCAATCATGGCAACATATGCTGTTTTATAGTTATATGCGGCTTTCCCTTGATCGACTATATCGCACCCACTTGTTATTACGGTGAGCAACAAAATTAATTGAAATACTAAAATATGTTTAAACTTAAGCAAAATCTATTCACCCCTACTTTTCCCTATACAGGAAATTTATACTATTTCTATTTTACCAGTAAACAACTGAGGGTTTTCGACAAATTTATCGTCAATAATCGACAAGATTGGGGTGAGTCCCCCACTGCTCTACAGTAGTGGGGGACTCACCCTTTTTTTTTTTTGACCCCTTTTTTTACCTTTACTGTAATATTTATTTAATATTTTGTAGAAATTGGGTAGAATTAGTTTAAATATACCTATTAAGTGAGGTTTCCCTTTATGAACTTTCAAAAATGGCTCCGTGTGGTCCTTCCTGAAATCCAGTTGTTTGATTTTGTTCAAGCAAAAGGGTTTACGGGGAAGAAGCAACAAGCAGTACGGCAATCCACGTCGCTGCATATGAATGGTACGGCCGTCAAAAATCAATCCATACCTAAAGGTCCTGCCAATGTTCCGCATTCGGTTGGAGCTGTAAAAGAGGTTTTCCAAGATGCGAAGCATGGTGTTAAACAATTAGGCCTGAATAAATCAAACGACGAGCTTGATTTGATTTTTAAAGAAATAAAACAAGTAATGAACCAGTCTATTCTAAGACAGGGCCCTTTTATCGATGAATTGCTTGTTGCTTTCAAGAAAGCTTTTATTAATAGAATCAAAGGGAAGGTCCAACAGACACTATTAGTCGCAGGTCCTACTGGAACAGGGAAAACAACATCCATTCGAATATTAATTGATCAGCTTTATAAGAAAAAGCTAGTTCCATATAATCGATACGCTACGATTGAGCTTGATAAATACACTGAATCGGATATCCATACGAATTTTATTGTTGATTGTACAGCTGCCTTTGAATATGGGATCGGCACGGTTTGTTTTACGGGGTTTGAAAAGGCTAATGAGCAAATTATTGACTATGTTTCGAAGTTATTTTCACAGGGATATTTTCGTACAACCAATGGTGTCATGATTAATGCCTCTGACTATTTCTTATTGTTATATACAGACGTTCATTTTGTGGAAAAAGAGCAGGGCCAGCTGCCACCGGCCATTGCCAACAAGATGCCAGCCTCTATTTTAAAAGGCATTCAGTCCTTTGCCATTTCATCACCATTGTTAAAAGAGGACATTGAAATCATTCTCAAGCAAAAGATGACTTTGGCCGCGGAAAGGTTAGAAAAACAGGCACAGCTTATCCTCTCTGTTCAACCGTCTATTTTTTCGGCGCTGGCCGAGAGAATTCTAGAAACAAAACGCTATGGGGAAGAAATAGAGAGATTTATAGATAAAGATTTTTACCCTGTGCTTGTTGACTTAAGAGCAAGGGAAATTTTCCGAAATGGTGATCGGGTTCTAGTGAAATTCCAAGATGATCTCTTGTCAGCTTCTAATGGGCTCAAAGATTATCCGCTTAAACGAATCCCGATTGTTAAAGAAGAAAAGCTAGAGGATATACTAGAGGAACTTAATCAATTAACTGGGTTGGATTCAGTTAAGCGTTCCATTTATGAGCTGCTTGAAACAGTGAAAATTCAAAAAGTTAGGCAGGAAGCGGGCTATAAAAAAGCCGATAAAATGGCTATACATATGGTGTTTACCGGAAATCCGGGAACAGGGAAGACTATTGTTGCCAGACTGGTATCGCGTATTCTGAAGTCAATGGGCTTACTATCACAAGGGCAGCTAGTAGAAGTCGCGAGACAGGATTTAGTGGGGGAATACTTGGGTTCAACTGCACCGAAGACCAACGCTGCGATCCAACGTGCCATTGGTGGAGTCTTGTTTATTGATGAAGCATATACACTGGCTCGGGAAAAGCAGGATCCGTTTGGTCTTGAGGCCATTGATACGATAGTAAAGGGTATGGAGGATTACCGTGATGACCTCGTGGTTGTCATTGCAGGATATACGAAAGAGATGGAGACCTTCTTAAAGGCGAATCCTGGATTGAAATCTCGTTTCCCTTATATCACAGAATTTCCGGATTACTCATCTGAAGAAATGCTAGAGATCCTTCACATGATGGCGGAAGAAAAAGACTTTACCATTGAACCTGTAATTAGTGGCGAGCTTCTCACCGTATTTGATAAGAAACAAATTTCTGGTAGAAATGATAGCGGAAACGGGCGTCTCGTCCGAAATCTTTTAGAAGAGGCCATTCGGAAGCAAGCCGTTCGATTGAATAAGGAAGAGAGTAATAAGGATTTCAAATTGCTTATTGCACAGGATTTTGGTTTGGCAGCAAAAGAGCCATTTGATATGGAAGAGGCTTTTAAACCGATTATTGGGTTAGAGAATGTGAAGGATTTTATCCGCACATTACAAAAACAAATATTAGCCAATCAAAAAAGAAAAGATGCGGGTATCCTTACCGATCAATCTCAGACATTAAATATTGTTTTCTCAGGTAATCCTGGGACGGGAAAAACGACGATGGCCAGACTTCTAGCTGAAATGCTGAAATCAATGGGGATTTTAAAGAGTGGGCATCTTGTGGAAGTTGACAGAACGGATTTAGTGGCCGAATATGTTGGGCAAACGGCTGTTAAAACAACTGAAGTGGTTCAAAGGGCTCTTGGTGGTGTGTTGTTTATTGATGAGGCCTACAGTTTAGCAGAAGGTGGAGTTCAGGGTGGTGGTTTTGGTAAGGAGGCCATTGATACTCTTGTCCGCTTGATTGAAAATTATCGCAATGATTTAGTGGTGGTTCTAGCCGGCTATACAGAAGAAATGGAACAGTTTATGAAGGTAAATCCAGGTTTATCTTCACGGTTCCCATTGAAAATTGAGTTCCCTGACTATTTAGCTGAACAACTTGCTGATATGACAGAAATTCAGGCTAGTAGGAAAGGATTTGCTCTGGCTAATGACTTAAAAGCACCGTTAATAGAGCTGTATAAGCAGAAGCAAATTCCTGGTAAAAATGATAGCGGAAATGGCCGTCTTGTGCGAAATATACTTGAAGAAGCGATTCGCAATCAGGCTCTTCGAATTGTTGATGCAACGAATTTACAGCTAAGTGAGTTAAATCAATTAACCCTGATAGATTTTAAGCTTATGGAACAGGCTCCGAAAAATCTAGCATTGGCAGAACTTCAATCTGTAATTGGGCTAGATAGTGTGAAGGATTTTGTTCGTTCATTATCTGCACAGATTGAGGTCGCCAATAAGCGGAAGATGATGGGATTACCAGATGTAGGAGCACAGTCTCTGCATATGATTTTTAAAGGGAATCCAGGGACAGGTAAAACGACCATCGCACGGATTTTAGCCAAAAGGCTAAAAGAGCTCGGTGTAATCAAGTCAGACCACATTGTTGAAACAGATCGGTCAGGCCTGGTTGCAGGTTATGTTGGGCAAACCGCTTTAAAGACCCGGGATGTGCTTGAAAAGGCATTGGGTGGCGTTCTTTTTGTTGACGAGGCCTATGCGTTGGTGGGCGGAGGTCAAGATTTTGGCCAAGAGGCTATTGATACAATTGTTAAGTTTATGGATGACCACAGGGAGAATATCATTGTGATATTAGCTGGCTACGAAGAGGACATGGAGCGTCTGCTGGATACCAATGCAGGGCTTCGCTCGCGATTCCCGAATATTATTTCATTCCCTGACTACTCGGTGGAAGAACTCCTAGAAATTAGCGAACACATCCTTAAACCAAAAGGGTATGAGTTTAGTTTGGATGGAAAAATGGCTCTTACGGAGCTTTTTAAACGATATGAAAGAAATACAGAGGCTGGGAATGGAAGGCTAGCAAGAAATATTTGTGAAGCGGCAATCCGCCAGCATGCTTTAAGAACGAGCCATATTAGCCAACCTACATTAGAGGATTTAACGTTGTTAAAAAGAGAGGACTTAATTTTGGCAGGGGGTGGAAGGTAATGAGGAAATTATTAACCATTTTGTTTGCGGGTTTGTTTTATATTTTTCTTTTTCCGATAACCGTGCTTATTCTCATGTTCGGTCCAATAATGTCATTGAATGACCTTTTGGATATATTTAAATATGAATCACCGAGACTGGCCCTTGGTCTGGCGGTAATAGTGTTATTCGGCTTTATTTTATTTATATCGATGAGAGTCAATTCTTTAAAATGGATTTATCGTAAATTTCCTGTGCTGCTGCCTTTCCTCCAGATGTGCTTTATTACCTTTTTTGCCTTACAGCTAGGTGTGGAGTTTGCCAACCTCTGGGCTGACAAGATGATGTATTCAAAAGGGATTGCTGCATTCCTGGCTATTTTTACTTTTGTGTTGGGGAGATTGTTTTTATCTTACTGGTATTATAAATATCCAATAAGCTACAAAATTTATAAATAGGAACGAGGCATGTCAAGTGAGGAAGACAAGTTCACATGGAGTTGACGAATCGACTCCTTTACAACACTATCAAACTGAAATGGATCATGTTGGTGAAGATTCAGAGGTTATTGTTCATGAGAAGAATCACCGAAAGCCTGTTCTGTTTGGTGGTATTATAGCATTCGTTCTTGCTATTATTTTTAGTATGTTTTCCGGGGGAGTGTCATCAGAAGAGAAGAAACAAGAGGTGGTGGCCAACCGGATTACCAGTGAAGTTACAGCGGGGGACCAACTATTTAAGGAAGAGGTAAATTCAGATATTGTCTCAAAAGACTTTTCGGTCGGGGTAAACGACTCAGGAGGAACGGCGAGAATGCTCATTTGGGATTTTAATAAAGAGGATTTGGATGAAGTGCAAATAAGTGTGAATGGAGAGGCTGTGAAAGAAAAGCTGATTTTGACGAAGGAAGCAGCAGCGATTTCGATTGCCGTCCCGAGCACTGTGACAATTAAGGGTTTGAAAGATCATGGTGGAGGTATTTCTTATGCCGTTAAATTCCCTAACAACAAGCAAACCTACTTTAACGTGGTCACTAACGGAGCATCTAATAGCTATACGGTGACAGTTCAACCTTAAACTTGGGGACTGTCCCTCTTTTTATTAGTTTTTATAATTCAGAAAATTTACAATATACCTATTGCCTAGTTAAAATGCCCATGATATAGTAAGTGTAGGTTGTACAGTATAAAAAACTTGGTTTACTATAAAAAACCAAGTTAATTTTTTAATCATTATAAAAAACTGGGTTTACTATAATAAACCACATCCATTCAATGTTGAAAGGTCTTGATGAAATGGAAAGAAAGTATTGGGTGCCTGCAATCGAACGGGTCGATAAAATATTAGAGATTATTGCCCATCATCCTGAGAAATATCGGTTAATTGACTTCTCGAATGAACTAAACATAAATAAAAGCTCAATGTTTTCCCTATTAAACACATTAGAAGCCCTTAATTGGGTGAAGAGAGAAAAGGATGGGACCTATTCACTCGGTATCAAACTCGGGATCCTTACCCCTTATTACTTTAAACAATTTGACCTTATTACCACCTTTAATTTGGAAGCGCATACAACTAATAAACGATTGGACGAAACACTTCAGCTCTCCATACTTGATGGAACCGAAATTGTGTATCTGGCAAAAAAAGAAGGCACATCTGCTGTGAGAGTGTCCACAGACCCAGGAATGAAATTACCAGCCCACGCAACGGCCATGGGGAAGGTTCAACTCTCCCAATATTCAAAGGAAGAATTGAAAGCGCTATATCCCGAGGAAAACTTAAAGCCTAAGACCCCATATACGATTACAAAAGTTGATGAGCTTTGGGAGCAAATTGAAAGTATTAAAGAAAATGGAGTAATCACCGAGTGCCAAGAGGCAGTGGAAGATTTCTATTGTGTGGCGGCCCCCATTATCAATCATGAGGACCGAATCATAGCTTCTGTTAGTGCAACCATTCTACTTTCGAAGTGGGAGGAAAAGAAAAAGGTCGCAGAAGAAGAGATTATCGATTTAGCTAGAAGAATCTCTTTAAAAGCTGGCTTTTTGGCTCCAATCAAAAATTGAAGGAGGTGAATCATAATGAGACTAGCAAGTAAAATCGTTTTAATAACTGGTGGCGGCTCTGGGATTGGGAGGGCAACCTCCATATTATTTGCCAACGAGGGCGCCCATGTTATAGTCAATGATTTATCACGTGATGCTGGAAATGAGACAGTCCAAGAGATTATTGAAGCAAGTGGTAAGGCGACTTTTATCCAAGCGGACGTTACCATTTCTAAAGAAGTAGAACAAATGGTTAATCAAGTGATTCAAAAAGTAGGAAGAATCGATGTTCTTTTTAATAATGCAGGCGTTTCTGGTGTTGGAGCTGTCCATGAAACGAGTGAAGAGTTATGGGATCAGGTAGTAAATGTCAATATGAAAGGCGTCTTTCTTCCTTGTAAGTATGTGTTACCACATATGATGCAGCAGCAAAGCGGGACCATTATAAATATGTCATCCTGTATTGCAGAAATGGGACTTGCTCGCAGGGCATCCTATTCCGCAACAAAAGGGGCTATTCTTTCGTTATCAAAATCCATGCAAGTCGATTATGCTCCATACAACATTCGAGTCAATGCTCTTCTGCCAGGGACCATTCTCACCCCGTTCGTGGAAAAATATTTACAGTCTTCCTACGAGGATTATGAGGAAGGATTGAACAGCATCAAGAAAAGACAATTAAGTGGCGATTTAGGACGTCCTGATGATGTGGCCAAAGCCGCCCTTTTCCTAGCATCTGACGAATCAAGTTTTATGATGGGGTCGCCTTTGTATATCGATGGTGGAGTGACCTTTGGAAAAATGGCTTAAAACATATAGGAGGTAAAAAATTTGAAACTAGTAAATTTTAGAGTAAACACAAATGGCAAGCCCAGGTTGGGTGTAAAAACAGACACTGGAATTTTAGATATTGAAAAGGCTTGGGAAGCAGCTAAAGAATATGAACCTCATGAAGTCCCTCTTACTTTAGAACAGTGGCTACACGCAGATGAAGACTCCAAAGAATTTTTCCGACAATTTATTAACTCTTACAAGAATCATGATGACCTCACCTACGAAGAAAACAGCATCCAAATAAGCCCATGTGTACCGAAGACAGCAAAAATTATATGTGTTGGCCTTAATTATCGCAAACATGCCAAAGAATCCAATATGGATGTCCCTAAAACACCTATTTTATTTAACAAATTTAGCAATTCACTTGCCGGTCATCTTGAAAAGGTGGAGCTTCCAGCAGATTCGAAGCAAGTTGATTTTGAAGCAGAGCTTGGAATTGTTATTGGTAAAAGAGCAAAAGGGGTGTCAAGAGATCAGGCATTGAATTATGTGGCAGGCTATTGTAATGCCAATGATTTATCTGCCAGAGACCTTCAATTTCGCACCAATCAATGGCTTTTAGGAAAAAGCTGTGATGGATTTTGTCCGGTGGGTCCTTATTTAGTTACGGCAGATGAAGTCGGTGATCCAAACCAACTGAAGATCGAAACAATCGTAAACGGTAAAGTGAGGCAATCGTCCAATACTTCTGACATGATTTTTTATTGTGATGAGCTAGTAAGCTATATTTCCACTTACATGACGTTAGAGCCAGGGGATCTCATTATCACTGGAACACCAGAAGGAGTGATACTTGGGCTTCCGGCACATGAACAGGATTGGTTAACAGATGGAGATGAAGTAACCATTCAGATTGAAAAACTAGGTGTGTTAACTAATCGGTTACTATCACCGGTTTCAATAAAAGAAAAAGAAACAATCATCAGCCAGAATGTATAATTGCGAGAAATTTAAGGGGTTATAGTAGAACTTTACGATTCCAAAGGGGGAAGAAAAAATGGTAAAAAGAGGTTCAGCAATTCTATTGGTTTTATGCTTATGCATTTCCATGGTGTTAGTCGGGTGCGGAAAATCGAAGAGTGCTTCAGGGGAAAAGGAAAAGGAAAAGGATGTATATACCATTAAAATTGGCTATGAAAATCAACCAGGGGAGCCGATTGATTTAGCGGCAAAGGAATGGAAAAGGCTAGCTGAGGAAAAAAGTAAAGGGAAAATTAAAATTGAACTATATCCTAGCTCTCAGCTTGGTTCAAAGCAGGACGTGATTGAACAGATGAAAACGGGGGCAAACATTGTACATATTGCGGATGCCAGCTTTTTAATGGATTATGTTCCGGATATCGGGATTCTCTCAGCGCCTTATTTAACTGACAGCTATGAGGACTTATTTAAAGTAACAGATAGTGAGTGGTTCAAAGGACTAGAAAAAGACCTACAAGGAAAAGGCATCCATATTGTCACAACCAAATGGATTTATGGTGACCGTCACTTAATCACGACAAAGGCAGTGAAGGAACCGAAGGATTTGAAAGGCCTGAAAGTACGTGTTCCGAGCAATCCGTTATCCATAAAAATCATGGAGAAAATGGGGGCAACGGCAACTCCACTTCCACTTGGAGAGGTATATCCTTCTATTGCTCAGGGTGTAATCGATGGTATGGAGAACCCGCTTCCTGTTATTTATGGGTCTAAGGTATACGAAAAGGCGAAATACCTTTCTTTATCTGGTCATACCAATATGATTATTCAGTGGATCGCCGGTCAGTCTTATATCGAAACACTACCTGATGACGTAGTAAAGGTATTAAAGGAAACAGGTGATGAAGCAGGTAAGTTCATGGGTGAGAAGGTCAAAGAATCAGAGGATACTGTATTGAAAGATTTAAAGGGTGCGGGAGTAAAGATTATTGAGCCAGACAAAGCAGCCTTCAAAGAAGCCACTAAAGAAGTGTATAAAGAAATGACCGATTGGAGCCCAGGATTATATGATAAGATTCAAAAAATTATAATAGAGTAGGATTGCGTTTTTTAGATGAAGGTGGGAGGTAGGGTCAGTTTCCTTCCCACCACCTCTATCTATGAATCTATACATAGTTTGACAAAGGGGTGATAGTACAAATGTTGAAACGATTGTGGCGCACGATCATACATTTAGACAGTGTATTTGCTTCCATTTCCCTTATTTTAATCATTAGCGTGGCGGTTGTTGGGGTATTTATGAGGTTTGTATTAGGGGAACCATTAAAATGGACAGAAGAGATTATCTTAGCTTTATTTGTTTGGTTTACCTTCCTTGGGTCAAGTGTGGTTGAAAAAGAAAATGGACATGTGGGTATTGAGTATTTTGTGGAAAAACTCAGACCTTCTATAAAAAAAATCTTCTTTTTGTTTAGAGAACTACTACTTATTTTTATTAATCTATTTGTCTTTATTTATTTAGGAAGTCAGCTGGCAGCGCAAGCGTCCACAAGATTAACCCCTGTTTTACGAATAAGCTATATCTATATTGATGTTGCAGTGGTTTTAAGCGGAGTTTTCTCAGCCATTCATCTTATTTCTCGCGTTAGCAAGATGAGGAGAAAATCTACAGCGAAAATGGATAATGAGTTTCAGACTTCATCCCTAGAGGAGGCGAATCTATGACAGTCGCAATTACTTCCATCTCCTTACTTACTTTGTTTTTGATTGGTATTCCAGTTGCATATGCAATTATCGGAAGCTGTTTACTCTATTTTTTACTAGCACAGCAAGTAGAACCTATGTTGCTGGTTCAAAGAATGATAGCAGGAATAGAATCTGTTCCTCTTCTGGCAATCCCGTTTTTCGTGGTAGCGGGTGTCTTAATGAACTATACCGGAATTACACGAAGGATCGCAGATTTTGCTGAAACGATTACTGGCCATCTTCCAGGAGGATTGGCTCAGGTAAGTATCGTGCTAAGTACGATTATGGGAGGGTTATCGGGATCTGGTTTAGCCGACGCTGCTATGCAAGCAAAAATGATGCATCCACAAATGCTTAGAAAGGGATATGCTCCAGGATTTTCGGCATCTGTTATTGGTGCTTCATCTCTTATAACTCCATTAATTCCTCCGGGTATTGGAATGATCTTATATGGCTATATCGGCAATGTTTCAATAGGGAAGCTTTTCATGGCGGGTGTTGTTCCAGGATTGATGACGTGTCTTCTTATGATGGTTGCTGTCCATATCGTATCCAAAAGAAGAGGGTACCTCCCGGTGAGAGAAAAGATGGCACGTCCTAAAGAGGTTGCCAGTGCTTCAAAGAATGCGATTCTCGCACTATTGCTGCCAGTAATTATCATTGGTGGAATTCGTATCGGCGTTTTTACTCCAACAGAAGCTGGTGCTGTGGCGATTGTATATGCGTTATTTATTGGGTTTGTTTTTTATAGAGAAATGAAACTTCCTCATTTAAAAGACGCTCTTAAAGAATCCGTTTCCACATCTGCCTCCATTTTAATCATTATTGCAGCTGGCTCAGCCTTTGGTTGGATTCTTACTTGGGAGAGGATTCCACAATTCGCAACTGAATACGTAACCGACATGGTAAGTACACCAATTGCTTTCCTACTCATTTTGAATATTTTTCTATTAATCTTAGGAATGTTTATTGAAGGCAACGTCGCGATTGTCATTTTAACCCCATTGATTATACCAATGGGTCAGGCTTATGGAATTGACCCTGTGCATTTAGGAATGATTTTCTTATTTAATATCGGAATCGGAACCATCACCCCACCATTAGGGACGGCTATTTTTACCGTTTGTTCTACTGCTAATGTAAAAATTGAGGAGTTTCTAAAAGAAGTCATTCCATTTTACTTAGTTTTAATAATTGCATTGTTACTGATCACCTTTGTACCGTTCATTTCCATGTGGTTACCTGGATTATTAATGTAATGTCTCGAAGTCTTACGTCTATAAAAATAAGAATTCAGCTGGAAAAGGAGAATGAGCTATGCGGGTTATTCGATACGAAAATGAAAAAGGCATCCCAGTGTTGGCCGCTTTAACGGAGCAATCGGAGGTTTACAACCTTTCTTATAAGGACTTTATGGAGGTAGTGGAGTACGCTCAAAATACGAATCAAACCCCGTTGTCTCTTCTTCAAGAAGTGATAAAAGAGGAACAGCCTGAAATGCTGAAAGTTGAGGAACTCACTTTACTGGCGCCTATCGAAGCTCCTGAAGTTTGGGCAGCAGGTGTCACCTATGAAAGAAGTAAAGAAGCTCGTAATTATGAAGCAACAGCTGGAAAATTGGATGCCACTACTTTTTATGACAAGGTTTATGACGCAGAACGCCCAGAACTTTTTATGAAATCTACCGCTGCTAGATTAGTAGGTCCTAATACTGAAGTATATATACGTAGTGATTCGACTTGGCAAATCCCTGAGCCAGAGCTTGGACTGGTCATTAATAAAAATGGAGATATCCTAGCCTATACGATTGGAAATGATATGAGTTCCCGGGATATCGAGGGTGAAAACCCACTATATCTTCCTCAGGCAAAGATTTGGAAGCATTCTTGCTCCATTGGGCCCGCCCTTCTTCTTGCAGATGCAGTTCAAGATCCGTACCAACTTGATATTCATTGTAGAATTTTTCGAAACGGACAAAAAGTTGTGGAAGGTTTCGCCAATACGAATCAATTAAAAAGAAAGTATGAGGAATTAGTTTCTTATCTTTTAAGGGATAATGAGATTTTTGATGGAACCGTGCTATTAACAGGAACTTGTATTGTTCCTCCGAATGAATTTACTTTGCTGGATGGCGATTTAATCGAAATTGAAATTCCCGGAATTGGCGTGCTAAGTAACCCGGTGAAAGCACCGGTAAATAAACATGCTGCTCTTTACTAATTTTTTTAAAGAAGGAGCCATTACAAAATGAATAGTAACTATAAAGCTGTGATGATTAAACCACAAGATAATGTGGCGACGGCACTGGAATTTATTCCGGCAAATGCGAAGGTCATTCTCACTTGTCAAGACAAGCAAGTGTCGGTAAAAGTACTAAAAGATATTGAGTTCGGCCACAAGTACGCTGTCACGCTTATTCCAAAAGGAGCGAATATCGTAAAATATGGCGAAGTAATTGGTAGTGCCGTAGAGGAAATTCAAGTGGGAGAACATGTTCATATTCATAATATCGAGGGAATACGTGGAAGGGGTGACCGAATTGGAACTAACTAATAATCAATTTTGGGGATACCGTAGACCGGATGGAAGAGTGGGGGTCCGTAACCATGTGTTAATTTTACCTACTATTACATGTGCTACTCAAGCAGCCAAACAGATTACGGAATTGGTTCAGGGAACGGTATCGTTTATTCATCAACACGGGTGTGCGCAAGTTGGAGTAGATTATGAGCAAACGTTTCGTACATATGTCGGTATGGGCGCCAATCCCAATGTTTATGGAGTGGTTGTCTTGGGTCTTGGCTGCGAAACACATCAAGCTAGAAGTGTGGCGGGAGAATTAGCAAAGACTAAAAAACCAGTAAAAGTGGTATCAATTCAAGACCATGGTGGTACTTTATCGGCGATCGCAGAGGGTGCCAAGATTGCAGCTCAAATGGTCCAGGATGCGTCGGCACAAATGAAAGAGTTATGTGATATTAGTGAACTCATTATTGGAACAGAGTGCGGTGGCTCCGATGCGTGTTCTGGATTATCCGCTAATCCTGCCGTTGGGTTTGTGAGTGATATGATTATCGAACGTGGCGGTACAGCTATTTTAGCAGAAACGACAGAGCTAATTGGAGCGGAGCATTTATTAGCCGAACGGGCGGTTGATGATAAAATTGCCAAAAAAGCGTACCAGATTATACAGGCGATGGAGAATCGCTCTCTACAAATGGGGGTGGATATCCGTACGGGAAATCCTAGTCCTGGAAACAAAAGGGGCGGTCTGAGCACACTTGAAGAAAAATCGTTAGGAGCAGCTACAAAAGCTGGTAGTAAGCCTCTAGAAGAGATTATTGACTATGCCGAGCCTCCTACAAAAAAAGGATTGGTTTGGATGGATACCCCTGGGCACGATATCGAGCAGATGACAGGAATGGTGGCTGGCGGCGCTCAAGTGGTTCTTTTTACGACAGGCAGGGGAACACCAACTGGCTCTCCTATTGCTCCAGTTATTAAAATATCAACCAATACGGGAATTTTTGAAAGAATGTCAGAGAATATTGATATGAATGCGGGAACGATTATCGAAGGAAAAGAATCCATTGATTCAGTCGGCCAGCGAATTTTTGATGAAATTATTCACGTATCTTCAGGCAAATTAACCAAGGCAGAAATATTGAAACAGCACGACTTTGGGATCTGGAGAATAGGACCAACTTTCTAATGACAGGAGAGGAGAGAGTAATAATGCAAACTATTTTTAAAGCTGAAATTTATAAAAACCTTATTAATAATGAGTGGGTGGAGTCACAATCACAAGAAACCATTGAAAGCATTAATCCTGCTAACAAGGAGGAGGTTGTAGGCTTCGTTCAAAACTCTACAAAGGAAGATTTGAACAACGCGGTGGAAGCGGCACATCAGGCTAAGAAGATGTGGCGAAAGCTTGGTCAAGCGGCAAGAGGACAATTGTTATTTAAAGCAGCAAATATCCTTGAAGAAAATCTTGATGAAATCGCTGAGACGATGACAAGGGAAATGGGAAAAACCCTTCCAGAGGCGAAAGGGGAAACTGCCAGAGGTGTGGCTATTCTCCGTTATTATGCAAGTGAGGGGATGCGTAAAGAAGGTGACGTCATTCCTTCTTCGGATAAAGATGCGTTAATGTTTACCAAACGGGTTCCCCTTGGTGTGATCGGTGTGATTACTCCATGGAATTTCCCAGTAGCCATTCCCATTTGGAAAATAGCACCTGCTCTTGTATACGGAAATACAATCGTATTAAAACCGGCAACTGAAGGGGCAGTTACGGCAGCTAAGGTAGTGGAATGTTTCGTGAAAGCTGGATTTCCTGAAGGGGTTCTTAACTTTATCACTGGTTCAGGGTCTGTCATTGGTCAGGGGTTAGTTGAACATCCTTTATTAAATGCTATTACCTTTACGGGATCGGAAGGCGTAGGTAAAAATGTAGCGAAGGTGGCAGCCGATCGCGGCATAAAGTTTCAGTTAGAAATGGGTGGAAAGAACCCAGTTATTGTAAGTAGAGATGCAAATCTTGATATGGCGGTCGAGGCTGTAATCAGTGGAGGCTTCCGCTCTACTGGACAAAAGTGCACGGCATCAAGCCGGGTAATTGTGGAAGATGCGGTTTATGATGAGTTTAAAGAGAAATTGATACGTGAAGCAAAAAAAATAACGGTGGGTAATGGGTTGGATGCAGGTGTTTGGATGGGGCCTTGTGCAAGTGAAAGCCAATTTAACACTGTACACTCTTATATTGAAAAAGGTAAGGCGGAAGGCGCTTCCTTAGTATTAGGTGGGGAAGTATTAAAGGGTGAAGAATATGACAATGGGTTTTACATTTCTCCAGCTATTTTTGAAAATGTAAAATCACATATGGCGATCGCCCAAGAAGAAATCTTTGGTCCTGTTATTGCATTAATTAAAGCATCTTCCTTTGAAGAAGCGATTGAGATTGCTAATGACACAAAATATGGATTGAGTGCCTCAATCTTTACATCTAACATCCATTCTTTGCTCCAATTCGTTGATGACATTGAGGCTGGTTTGGTAAGAATCAACGCAGAAAGTGCCGGTGTAGAACTTCAGGCACCATTTGGTGGAATGAAAGCATCCAGCACAGGCTCCCGCGAACAAGGAGAAGCAGCAAAAGAATTCTTTACTGCTATTAAAACTGTGTTTATAAAAGGATAGAGTGAGTTTGGGGACAGTCCCCCAGCGCTTTAGCGCGGTGGGGGACTGCCCCTTTTTGTGAATTTTCAAATATTAATATGCACTTGTCTTGGCGGAAAATGTTAGAATGGAATTGCAACTGAATATTGTTAGGGTGGGTGGTTGTCAGTCTTCTTTCCTTCTTATGGTTTCTTTATTAGGAAGGGGGGTGATAATCATAGAGATCTTTCTTGAATTTATTCTTGAGGTTCTAAAGGGGATTGTGCGGGAAGTCATCGCATATTTCTTTCGTAGGAACGTGCTTGAACACAAGAAAACCACCCTACGCCGTCGGAAGGTAGAGGGTGGTTCTCACAGAAAATAACTTTGTAAGACAACCATCACCCTGACGGAGAGGTTGCAAGGAGAAGTGTTGGAGCACTTCTCCTTTTTTAGTATATATCTATTATACACAAAATATTTCTGTTATAAAAGGGGACAGTCCCCCGGCGCTTTAGCGCAGTGGGGGACTGTCCCCTTTCTTTTTTATATCGTTTGCATAATTTTTCATGCCGTTTTTCAGACTATTAAATAGCAATATACGATAAATGAAAGGATCATGAAATGGGAAAATTATGGGTGTCTTTATTTTGTTCCATTCTTTTACTAGCGATGAATGTAGCTCCTGCCTCTGTTTCTGCTGCTGGCGGTGATTTTCGCAATATTTATGATGTGAAAGCTGGAGACACGTTATGGGGAGTATCCGTCAAGTATGGTACGACGGTGGAAGAGCTCAAAGCGAGCAATGGCTTGGTATCGGATTTATTGTTAGTTGGTCAGAGATTGTGGGTTCCACCGATGTATGAAGTCGTAGCAGGTGATACATTATGGAAGATTGCTGCTGCTTATAATTCGACTATCCCGTTAATTGTTACAACGAATGGTCTTTCGTCCGATTTAATTATGGTGGGGCAAAAATTGAAGATTCCACAAAAGCGATTGGCCATGCAGGGACAATATATTTTAATGACGAGAGATGAATTTAAGGATTGGTTGTTTCACAATCGATTTACCAGAAAAATAGGAAAGATCCAGGAACATCATACCTATCAGCCATCTTACAAGAGTTTTAATGGCTCTAATCATTTTGGCTTGTTGAAGGGCATGGAGGAGTACCATGTCCAAGAGATGAAATGGAAGACGATTAGCCAAAACTTAACAACCTTCCCGGATGGAAAAGTAGCGGTTTGCCGTCCGATTAACATGGCACCTGAAGGTTCGTTTGCGTTCCAAAATCCAGCCGTCCGAGATGAGATTGAAAGTGACTCGCTGACCATTGAAAACGTGGGGAATTTTGATCAAGGGGGCGATGGAATGACGGATGCACAAAGGGAAACGATCGTGACTGTCGCAGCCGTACTGAGTATGAAGTTCGGGTTAACCCCATCAGTTGACACGATTACCTATCATCACTGGTGGGATATGAACACGGGGGAACGAGTGTTAGATAACAGCGCTGGACACTCAGTGAAAACATGCCCCGGAACAGGCTTCTTCGGAGGGAACTCCACAGAGAGTGCGAGAACGAACTTCTATCCTCTCGTGTTAAGGAAAATGCAAGAGCTTCGTCAATAAGGTGAGGTGACAGTCCCCCGCTGCTTTAACGTAGTGGGGGACTGTCCCCCAATTAAAGGGGGTTTCAAACATGTTTAAGCTTACTGCTGGGGAGAAGTTGGTTGAGTTATTGATTGAGTGGGGTGTGGATCATATTTATGGGATGCCGGGTGATTCGATCAACTCGATTATTGAACCACTCCGGAAAGCGCAGGACAAGATAAAGTTTATTCAGGTTCGGCATGAAGAAGCGGGGGCGCTAGCTGCAGCGGCTTATGCCAAGTTAACTGGGAAGATTGGCGTTTGTACCGCTATAGCCGGTCCTGGTGCGATTCATCTTTTGAACGGATTATATGATGCGAAGCTTGATAAGGTGCCGGTGCTAGCACTGACTGGACAAGTGGAATCGGATTTATTAGGGACTGATTCCTTCCAAGAGGTAAACCTTGAGCGGATGTTTGATGATGTGGCAGTCTATAATCAGCGGATCATGTCGGCTGAACAACTTCCAGCGGTCGTGAATCAGGCCATCCGCACAGCCTATGCCCGCAAAGGGGTGGCAGTTCTGACTATTCCGGATGATATTCCACGGTTTGAGGTAGGAAAGGAAGCGCGGCTGACCTCAAGTTTTACAGCGCAGCAGGAAATTTTCCCGTTGAAGGAAGATTTACAGCAAGCGAAGGAATTACTTAATGCTGCTGAGAGACCAGTGATTCTTGCGGGAAGAGGCACCCATGGCATTCGAGAGACGTTGCTCGGTTTTGCGGAAAAAATAGCTGCCCCAATTGTATTGACGTTGCCAGGAAAAGGGGCTATTCCTGATAAACATCCTTATTGTTTAGGGGGACTTGGGCTGATTGGAACAAAGGCTGCGTATGAGGCGATGCAGGATACGGATTTGCTTTTAATGATCGGGACTTCGTTTCCATTTACGGGCTTTTTGCCTGATCATGCGAAGTCGATTCAAATTGATATCGACCCATACCAAATAGGGAAACGGTATCCGGTTGATGTGGGATTGGCTGGTGAAGCGGGCTTAACGATCGATTGGTTGATGGAGAATGTCCGTGAGAATGAGAGCCGTGAATTTTTAGAAGCGTGCCAGGAGACGATGCAAAATTGGTGGAGCCGATTGGAAAAACAGGAAGAGGTCGACTCTGTTCCAATTAAGCCGCAGCGTGTGATTCGTGCCTTGCAAGAGGTTGCAGAAGAGGATGCGGTGTTATCAGTGGATGTGGGGAATGTAACGGTATGGATGGCTCGTCATTTTCATATGACCCATCAAAAAATGATTATCTCTAGCTGGCTCGCGACTCTTGGCTGCGGACTTCCGGGTGCCCTTGCCGGACAGATTGCCTATCCTGATAGACAGGTGTTTGCCATTTGCGGTGATGGTGGGTTTGGAATGACGATGAATGATTTCGTCACGGCTGTAAAGTATCAGCTCCCAATTGTCGTTGTGGTGTTAAACAACCATAAGATTGCCATGATTAAGTTTGAACAAGAGGTCATGGGGAATATTGAATATGGAACGGATTTACAGAATCCGAACTTTGCTAAGTATGCGGAGGCATGTGGTGGGGTTGGTTACCGTGTGGAGCGTCCGGAGGAGTTGCTTCCAGCCTTCCAAGAAGCAGTGAAACAGCGGAAGCCTTGTATTATTGATGTAGTCGTTGATGCAGATGAGGCGCCAATGCCAGCGAATATTACCTTCGCTCAAGCGGCAGGCTACACGAAACACATGCTTAAAGTGTTGTTTGAAGAAGGAAAAATTGATCTGCCACCATTGTAATGTTTTTTGGGGACAGTCCCCCGTTGCGTTAAAGCGCCGGGGGACTGTCCCCTTTTTTAGTTTGGAAGGATATTTTATTATTGACTTTTTATGTAAATGGAATGAAAATATAGTATATTGTGAGCAAAAATCGACATTTATTTTAATAAGGAAGTTGAATAATGAAAATTAGAATGAAAGAAATCAAGACCCCGTTTAAGCTTGGGATGCCATTGCTTGTTTTACTTATGCTTGGCTTGGTTGGCTATCAAGTAGTGATGAATCTCGCATCTGAAAAAGTCGTTGAAGAGGTATCTAAACAAATACCAAAAGAAGATATTCAGGCCTTACTGACTGAACCTGGCATCCAGCAAATGATTGAGGATGAAGTGGGAGCAGATAAGAAGGAGGAAATACTGACCAAGTATGCTGTGGAATCCTCGGAGGATGCTCCGCTTGTTGCTTCGAAAAGTAACGAGACGGTTGCGGTAAATATTACGAGTAAGCAGAAATCAGGTACGACTTCTTCTGATGGGAATACTTCTACCAAGGGTGGATCTAAGCTAAAATTCACCTCCAAAGATCAAGTGACGACATTTTTGTTGTCGAAATTTACGATGAATGAGCTAATGAGTTATGCGAATGCAGTAAAAGGTGGAGTTACGCCTGAAAAGAAAGCTGAAATTAAGGCAACTGTTATGAAGCGCCTAACACCAGAAGAATACGAAGCACTTAAGCTTTTCGCTATTATTGAGTTAAGTAAATAATGAGCGGGGACAGTCCCTCACTGCTTAAACGCAGTAGGGGACTGTCCCCTTATTTTTTATCAATAAGAAGGAAAAAGATTGTGGGTGTCGAATTGTGTAATTGTTATACCAAACCATTTGGAAAGTAGAGGTGTTTATATTTTGTCAAGAAAGCCACGTGTTTGGATTCCTGGTGCCACGTATCATATCACGAGTCGCGGAAATCGAAAGGAAGCGATTTTTGTGGATGATGCAGATTATCTCACTTATGTAGAATTAATCCAGAAAGTCCGACGAAAATTTCCGTTTATACTCCACTCCTATTGCCTCATGCCTAACCATATTCATCTTCTATTAGAAACCAGCGACCATCACCCAAAGCACATCATGAAAATGCTCCATACCTGTTATGCCATGTATTTTAATAAACGTCACGAATTGGTGGGGCATCTGTTCCAGGGACGCTATGATGCTCAGCTCATTGATTCGCTTAATTATTTTCTTGAAGCAAGCCGGTACATTCATTGGAATCCGGTCGAAGCGGAAATGGTCCAATATCCTGAGGATTACCTCTGGAGCAGTTATTCTGCCTTTTTAGTCGATTCCCAGCATCCGTTTGTCACAACAGAAAGAATATTTTCTTATTACCCAGAACCTAAGAGGGATAACTATATTCGTTTTGTGATGAATAAGCTGGAGGGACAGTCCCCTAGTGCCTTAATGCTTTAATGCAACGGTGGACTGTCCCCAATTTGGGGGTTGAAAGTCTTCTGTTTGGCAATAAATAGAGTAAAGAGGTTTTTTTGGAGGCTTTTTATGGCGGACTTGAAGTATTTAGAACCGACTGAGCTGCTTGAGAAAATATATGCCACGCTTTGCTCCGAGTATGAGGATGCTCAGCATTACAAAGATAAAAAGGACCAAGAAGAAATAGAAGTGACGAAGCACCGGTTAACAAAGAAGGTATTCAATGAATTTGTAGTGGATGAAGAGTATTTTTTAACCATGAAGGATGAGACGTTCAAAGAGAGATATCATTTATATGAAGATGATTTTTTAAAGCTGATAAAAGAATGTAGTGAAAACGGCGTTGAATATGACAGCTTCATACAGATTATCGATGATCTGATCGCCAGTGCCAAGTTTCGAATCCATGCATTTGAGCAGCTAACAGAGGAAATCCAACGGTTGCAGGATGAGACAGAGGAAGAGGAAGTCGAAGAAGAAGAGGAAGAATAATATTGGGGACAGTCCCCCGGCGCTTTAGCGCAGTGGGGGACTGTCCCCGATATTTATTTTACTTGTGCTACTCCGATGGCGAAGTTGTTCCAAAGGATGGATTCGATGGTCTCGGATTGTGATTCTTCACAGTCAATAATGACAATGATTTCGGAATGCTTCCCTTTTAAAACTCTTTTCCGCTTTTTCAGGACCATTTCAATAAAAAGCCGGATAGCAAGACCAACAACAAAACCGACAACTGCTCCGATTAACCCCCAATAAATAGGCCCCCATGATAGTTTAAAACCAATACTTGCACCAATAACTGAAAAGGCTGTAGCTAGTGCCATCCCAATATCAATCAGAGTGGTTCCATCTGAGCGATGGATGGAATCAAATAATCTACGGTCCTCTGTGCGATTATCTAGTGGGACGACATAGATGCTTTCTCTTTTAATCCCTTTTTTCTCCAATGTGGAAATAGCCAATTCTAAATAACCGGTCGTCTCAAATGTTGAAAATACTTGCAAGTTATCACTTCACCTTTTGGTCCTTTAGTATACGAAAGTTTTCATTTTGGTAATGTTCCTTTAAATAACTTCTCAGCTCTTTTTCAAAGAGCTTATTATTTTCAACCGTATTCATGTACGAATCATAAATCGCAAACCCATAATGCGAGGGGATAAACAGAAGCCATTCCGGTTTAATAACAGCGGTAGCTTCTTTTATTTTTCCTAAAAACAAAAGAGAAATGGCCTCTTGAATATGGGAGAAATAAAAGAACACGACCAACCAGAAGATGATAAAAAATGCCGTCAAGATCCTATGAATATAAAGCTGTCCTAAACCTGGGGTAAAGAGTGACCACATAACGGCTAGGAGCGGTTTTCTTTTGTCTAGGTAGTTGATTTCTAATGAACCTAAAGCAAATGAATTGTAACGATGCCCCTCATTTTCCGCTAGAAGATACACCTTATTCATATCTACGGTCGTTCGGTAGCTGTCCCAGATTCCAAACAAATAAACAGGAATGTACATCAGGAGCCAATTTGTTTCTAGAACCTCTTTAGCCAATTCTATGTTTCCTTCAAACGAATAAATCATGGCAAGATTCACATGGGCTTTGAGGTTAACGAGGACTTCCCAAATAAATAGAACATATCCTCTTAGGTACTTCGATAAAAGCATGTGTCCGAACCCTGGGAAGGCGGCCGACCACCAAGCAATAATATAAGGATTCCTCAAATGCAGCTGCGTCGTTCCTAATATGCTAACATGGGCTACATACCTTCTAGCCGTATTCTTATTTGTATAATTATCCATTGAGGCACCTTTTATGAATTATTTACCATTAGCATGTGCCTGAGATGACGTTCTTATTCTATAAAATGTGGACTGTCCCCATATTTAACCAGGTTACGGCCGTTTTCCTTTGCTAGGTATACGGCTTCGTCTGCTGTTTTTAGCAAGTATTTCGGAGCGGTGGTCTCTGTGCTTGCGATGCCGATGGAAAGCGTGATGTATATGGTCAGGTCGTTGACCAGGAATGGGTAGTTTTCAATCGTTTGGCGGATATTTTCCATTACACTTGTGGCCTGTTCCTTCATGCAGGAGGGCAGAATCACGACAAACTCTTCACCGCCGTATCTGGCAAAAATGTCCCCATCTCTTAAGTGATCAGAGACAAGACGACTGACCTTTTCTAGAATGACATCCCCTACAAGGTGGCCGTACGTATCATTTACTTTTTTGAAATGGTCGATATCAATAAATGCCAAAGACAATGGATACGTCTCTTTTTTCTCGAAAACATATTCCTGATAAAAATGCTTGAAAGCCCTTCTGTTATAGGCTTTTGTCAGTGGGTCTTTATTGGCACGATTCCATAATTCAATTTTGTGTATATACTCATTCTTTAAGTCCTTTACAATCCAAAGCAGCAACAAGCTGAAAAGGATGTTCATGGGCAATGCCGTTGGTAGAATGAGAAGGAGGTAGTTTTTAACGGAAAGTACCCCAAAAATCATCGAAACCACTATGTTGAGAAGGTTTAGAATAAGAACTGTGAATAGTACCTTTTTATAATTGCTCCAGTTTTTTGAAATCCAAGTAAGGAGTACAGCAGACAGAGAGAGAACGACCATGTTCATAAAACCCACTACCGCAGCAGGGGTGATTCCAAAGGATAATCGTAATAGTCCAATTCCCACACCGATGGCCAGTATGGTAAGGGGATTTCTGTAATGCAGGGCAGCAATTATAATGGGAACGAATCGTAAGTCAAAAATGACAGAATCGTTTAAGTGGATCCCAAAAAACATCGAACACCAACCAGTGAAGATGGCGACAACTGTGAAACAGAGGGCTTTGAGACCTTTTTTCATGTCCACCAGCAGATGTTTATGAATAAAGCTCGATAAGTAAATAATGGAAATGATGATAGCGGCATTAACGAGATATTCCTTAATTGTTATCATTCCGGTTTCCCCTTTGTCAGAGTGTGTGAATAGCCACAGGTATACTTTTGAATGGTGAGGAAATGAAGTCTCACTCGTCCATTTTTTCTATTTAGTATAATAGATTGTTGTTGTCGAATCACGTCTAGGGAATTCGCGTCAAAAAAAGCCGCCCGTCTAGGACAGCTTGTACGATTATTCGGTCTAGTGACTCTAGTATTTTAAAGAAGCAAGAGGGGGTGAAATAACAATAGACGTAAAGGAGATGACCCCCTCTTCCATTCATCATACCTATAATTCAATTATTAGACAATTCGCTCGTGCTGAAATGTCGTATTTTGTGCCTCACATGTCCTTTGCTGACTCTTTTGTGGGGACAGTCCCCCGGCGCTTTAGCGCAGTGAGGGACTGTCCCCCACCTCTTTTTTCCTATGTTGAAAGTCCTACTGTTTATTGGTATAATTTTCTACAAATTGTGATAATTCTTGGATCTATTAAACAACTAGTCTCTCAAGCTTGGTATTTAGAATATGAGGACAAACCACATAGTTTTTTGAAAGCGTTTTATAATTTCCAAAACAGGTTTGGGGGTGTTTTTTCAGAAGAAAGATTGCTCAATAATGATCCATACAAAGAAGGGATGGAAGATCCGTTTGAAATTATTAAATCTTCGAGCACTTGTTGCATTTATTCTACTTTTACAAATTGCGTTTTCAGGCGCATTCAATCCGCAGCGAGCCTATGCGGTGAGCAGTACCGTGAAAGAAGGCGCGATTCATGAATTTACTCAGAATACGTGGGCGTATAGCAATCTCGTGTTCAGTCCTAGTGGGAATCAATACCTGTCCCATGTGAAAAATAGTACGGCGATTGCTGTGAAAAAATGGGCGAATCAAAGCTGGAACGAAATCACCGCCATTACAACTAGCGCCAGTGGCGATACCGGGTTTAGCGGCCAGTCAGATATAGCGGTGGATACCAATGAAACTATTCATGCCGCATTTTTATTTTACCAGGGCTCAGGTACAACGAGCTATCGAGGCGTCAAATACGGTGTGTATAAAAATGGAAGCTGGTCTTTCCAAAACATAGAAGCCTATTCCGATCCTTATGGTTGGAAGAACATGTACAACCCAAGTATAGCTGTTGATTCACAAGGGAAGGCCCATATTGCCTACCTATTCAACGATGCAAACGATCCAAGAAAATATGAGATTCATTATGCGACGAATCAATCGGGATCATGGGTAGTGAAGACAATCGCGAGCGGAACTAGCGCAATCGATGAAGTCAAAGACCCACAAATTGAAATAGACAAAAATGATACGATTCACATTACCTATGTAAAAGAAGACAACCAAAATACCTACTATGGAAACTACTATTATACTCACAAGAAAACGACGGACAGCGCCTTTCCTGCGGCAGAGAAAATTACCGATGCTGTAGCTGACCAGAAAAACTACTACTATACACCATTTACTTTGGATGGCAACGGTAAGGTTTATTTTTCCTATTATACTGGCAACTACTATACGGAATTCACCCCTTTTGATACTTATTTCCAAACCAATCAGTCGGGGACTTGGAAAAAGGAACAAGTTTACAACGATCAGCAAAAGATATCCTATCCGGTCATGGTTAGTTTCTTAAACGACAAACCAACCTTGTTAATGTATTCTGAATCGTGGGATTGGCCGCCTTCTGAATTAGGCTTTTTCGCGATGGTGAAGGATGGAAGTGCTTGGACGAAGGGAACAAAGGCAGTCTCTCCAACGTTAATCGATCTTACACCAAGCGAATTAACCTATTCTGTTGATGCGAATGGGAATTTCATGATCGTCATGTTAGATAATGGATTAAGAAAAATATCCTACTTAAGTGCGACCAGCGAAGACTTCGGTCTACAGGCTAAGCTATCCACCAATGCAGATTTAAGTAACTTAACGCTTAGTGCTGGAGCTCTAACTCCTGGTTTTTCATCGGGAACATATGCATACGATGCCTCCGTGGGCTATGCGGTACAAACCGTCGATGTCACACCGACCGTTGCGGATGCAAAAGCAACCGTTAAGGTCAATGGACAAGCCGGGCCAAGTGGCGCAGCAGTAACGGTACCGTTAAACGTGGGCAGTAACACAATTACGGTTCAAGTCACCGCAGAGGATGGCAAGTCTGTTAAAACCTACACGGTAAATGTCTCAAGACAGCTTTCCAATAATTCAAATTTAAGCAATTTAACAGTGAGTACAGGGGAATTAACCCCTTCTTTTTCCGCAATGACCAAGGATTACCAGGTGACTGTTCCTTCCACTACGGCTTCGATCCGTTTGACTCCAACAGTGGCGGATTCTTTTGCCACTGTTACTGTTGCAGGTTCGGTGATCACTAGTGGGCAGCAAACAGGAGCGATTGCGCTTCATGCAGGAACTAATTCGATTCCGGTAGTCGTTACTGCTCAGAATGGCTCCACCACGACGTATACCGTCAATGTTGTTCGTAACAATCCACCTGTGACAGCGGATGCCACCTTCAGCGTCAATGAAAATGCCGCAGCAGGTACGATCGTTGGTACGTTACAGGCGAGTGATGGGGATGGCCAGCTGCTAAGTTATCGAATTCTTTCAGGCAACACGAACGGTGTGTTCAGTCTGAATGCAGCCACAGGGGAAATCAAGGTTCAAACGGGAAGCTTGCTAGACTTTGAGACGACGACTTCCTATACATTAGCGATTGAGGTAACGGACGGGCTCGAAACCACTACTGCTATTGTAAAAATAAACGTTGCAGACTTAAACGACAATGGTCCTGTTCCACAAGGGTTTTCGGCTAACGTTGACGAGAACTTAGCCAATGGAACAGTAATTGGCACAGTCACAACGAAGGATGCAGATGCTGGCAGCCAGTTTGAGTACAGCATTACTTCTGGAAACTCACTAGGTGCGTTTGCGATTGACCCTCAAAGTGGGGTAGTAACGGTGGCAGATGCAACGAAATTAGATTACGAGATAGTTAAAGAGTTTATTTTATCAGTAAAAGTAAGTGATGGAGCGAATACGGCAGACACAACTGTTACCGTTCATTTAAATAACCTAAATGATAACCGTCCGGTTGTGAACGGTGCGGTGTTCCAGGTGAATGAAAATGCGGCAAATGGTGTGGGTGTTGGAACGATGGTCGGAACCGATGCCGATGGTGACCGATTAACCTATTCTATCGTTTCCGGAAATGAAACCGGGGCTTTCGCGATTGATTCGGCAACGGGAGCCATTACGGTTGCGGACGGCAGTCAACTAGACTATGAAACGAAATCATCACATGTCTTAACGGTAAGAGCGAGTGACGTCGTCGCTCCTTTGGTAGGCTTAACGGCTTACCAGCAAGTGAAGCAATTGTTTGCAAGTGCTCTTGCGGAAACCGACGTGGCGACAATTACGATAAACGTCAATGACTTAAATGATAATCGTCCCGTGCCACAAGGATTTACGAAGTCAATAGATGAAAATAGCGCAAATGGCACCGTTGTTGGCACCGTTTCTGCGAACGATGCGGATGCGGGCAGCGCGTTAACCTACGAAATTACCTCTGGTAATGAAGTGGGTGCGTTTGCGATCGATGCCCAGACGGGTGAGGTCACGGTTGCTGATGCGAGCCAGCTAGATTACGAGACAGTTAAAGGGTTTATTTTATCGGTAAAAGTAAGCGATGGAACCCATTCAGAGGTTACAACTGTAACGATTAACCTAACCAATTTGAACGACAACCATCCGGTTGTGGGGGATAAGGTGTTTGGCGTCGATGAAAATTCGGGAAATGGAACCGCGGTTGGAACGGTTACTGGAACTGATGCGGATGGCGACACACTCAGCTACTCCCTTGTCTCTGGGAACGAAACAGGTGCTTTTGCAATTAACTCGGCAACAGGGGAAATCATGGTAGCAGATGGTAGTCTGCTAGATTATGAAGCGAAAACTACCTATGTTGTTACGGTACAAGCTAGTGATGTGGCGGCTCCAGTGCAGGGACTGTCATCTTATTCATTAGTCACTGCACTAGATGCGGTTCAAACGGCAGGTACGGATACGGCGACGATTACGATTCATGTCAATGACTTAAATGACAACCGTCCCGTGCCACAAGGATTTACGAAGTCCATCGATGAAAATACCGCGAATGGTACAGTATTGGGCACAGTGACCGCAACCGATGCAGATGCGGGTAGCGTGTTAACGTATGAGATTACCGCTGGGAACGAAGCGGGTGCTTTTGCGATTGATGCAAAGACGGGTGAAGTCACGGTTGCTGATGCGAGCCAACTAGATTACGAAACTGTAAAAGGGTTTATTTTTAAAGTAAAAGTAAATGATGGCTTGAATACAGCGGACACAACGGTGACGGTAAACTTAAACAATGTGAACGACAACCAACCAGTTGTGGGCGATGCGGTGTTTGGTCTGGATGAAAATGCGGCAAACGGTACAGTGGTAGGTACGGTTACCGGAAGCGATGCTGACGGAGACACACTCCGCTATCAAATTGTCGCTGGCAATGATTCGGGTGCTTTTGCGTTGGATGCTGATACAGGAAAATTAACCGTAGCGGATACTAGCAAACTAGATTACGAGACGGTGAAAAGCTTTATTTTATCCGTAAAGGTAAGTGATGGAGCAGAAACGGCGAATGCAAGTGTGACGGTCGACGTTCATAATGTGAATGACAACGCACCGGTTGTGGAGGATATCGTGACTTCCATCGATGAAAATACGGCAAATGATACCGAAGTGGGTGTGGTAACAGGCCGTGATGCGGATGGAGATGCGTTAAGCTATCGTATCGTTTCCGGAAACGAGGCGGAGGCCTTTGCCATTGATGCTGCTACTGGAAAAATAACAGTAGCGAACGCGGCCAAACTTGATTATGAAGTGGTTCAAGATTTCACGTTGAAAGTGGAGGTCAGTGATGGAACACATACGGCAGAATCTAAGGTGGCAATCCATCTGAAAAATGTCAATGATAATGCGCCAGTAGTGGAAGACGCTGAGTTTACCATCGATGAAAAGGCAGCTAACGGAACGGTGCTTGGAACCGTGAAGGCGAGCGATGCCGATCAGGATGCCGTTACCTATACGGTTACTGCTGGAAATGACGAAGGGATTTTTAACGTGAGTAAAACGACTGGGGAAGTGACAGTCGCAGACGCGTCCTTGTTGAATGCAGCAGTAAAAGACAAGCATACCCTAACGATCAGCGTGAGTGATGGCAAGCACCAAACTCCGGCCACTGCTCTCGTTCATGTTCTATCTGTGGATGCGACATTAAGTCAGTTAACGGTAAGTGAGGGCAAGTTAAAGCCTGATTTCAAACCAGGTCTGACTAATTATCATGTCATTGTCGAAGACGATACGGATTCGATTACCCTTACTCCAACGACAACGAATGGAAACGCGAAGGTGACCATAAATGAGAAGACGAACACGAGTGGTCAAGAGAGTGAGGCAGTTTCTTTAGATTATGGAAAAAACACGATAACGATTGAAGTAACGGCTCAACATGGTGAAGTCACAGTCTATACGATTGAGGTTCTGCGTCTGCAGAAGCTTGTGCCTACCAAGCCTATGAAGCATGGTGAATCGGTAAGCTTCTCGGATGAACAGGTGAACTTGATTGATTATCAAGGGACGCTGGTTGTGAATTTAAAGAAGAGCTTGGATGATGTAAAAGACGTTCAGTTTACCGCAGAGCAGCTAGAGATCTTGGTTGAGAGACAGGCTGTGATTAAGATCGTGAAGGATGATGTCCAGCTGGTGATTCCGGCAGTCAACTTTGCGAAGGGCGGAGCGCTAACGATTAGTTTGAAACGGGTAGCAAAGGATCCGAAGAAGCTTCCATTTTCTGACCTGGCGAGAAGCGCGGTGTATAACTTTACGATTACGCTCGGAGATCAGGTGATTCATCAGTTTGACCACTCAATTGAACTTGCGTTTTCGGTTGAAGGGGCACATGCCGGAGATTTACAGGTGTATTATTGGAATGAAGGGAATAAGAAATGGGAGCTTGTAGGCGGAACGTTGAAAGACGGTCAGGTCACAGGAAAAACTGACCACTTTAGCACGTTTGCTGTGTTTGCACCAAGTGATTTGGTCGCAAAAGAAGAACCATCTTCCAACGATTCAGAACTCCCAGCAACAGCAACAAACATGTATAACTGGTTACTCGCAGGTATCCTCTTCATCATTATTGGAGCAGGCGCTATTTTAAGACAGCGTCGGAGAGACATTTAATAACAAAAAAGGGGATAGTCCCCCGTTGCGCAAAATGCGCCGGGGGACTGTCCCCAAACATAAGAGAGCTGCTCTAAAAGAAGCATGCTCTCTTATGTTTATCAATTAATGGTTTTCGTTGTATTCGTATAGATCCGTCCAGTCCTCGCTTGGATCGTAGTCATCGCTTCCTCTGTCAGACTCATCCCAAAAATAGTTGTGCGACGGATAATCATCATAATCGTCATAATCATCACTTCTGTAATGACTACTCGCATAGCTAGTAGGCTTGGATGCATAGTGTGATAGTTTATTTGTTTGAACAGCAGGTGCCACCGGCTGATGGTTTTTAATTTTTTCAGAATCAGTGGAAAGGATTACTTCTAGTCCATAGTTATAGCCATTTCCCCCTAATTTTTTATTGATTTTTGCATAAACCGTAACACCTGAGTCCATCTTTGGTGCAAGGTTAGCGGCAGCGTCACGCGGGACCCAGCCGATGTTTTGGTTGCGGCTATTATAGATTCCTATCGCATTTCTATCATAGGCATTGTTCCTATCACGTCTAATGGTAATTTGATCGTACACACTCAAACTAGCAATTATTCCTTGTCTGCCTTCATAGGTTACGCCGGCTAGTTTGACCGTTGTATGGATATAAGCTTTAGTTGCTGCCAACCACAGCTGCTGCAAACCTTTGAATAGCTATTTACTTGAACGGACGAAGTTTTGCTGCAACGTGGGCAAGTCATATTTGTATAACTTGGATTGGGAGTATGGTTATAGCTTGTTTTTTGATGGGTGTTTGAGTGGAGCGTAGTGTTAGAGTTTGAACTGGAACTATAGTTAGAACTTGAACTAGAGCTAGGATTAGAGTTTGAACTAGAGCCAGAAGCGCTTGAAAAGAACCAAATAATTGCGATGATAATAAGAATTGTAAACATATTCGTCCCCACTTTTCGTATGAATGTTTCAAATAACTATTTTTTTCATAATATTGTTACTAATTCACTATAACAAATGATTAGTACCAATTCACCAAGATTTTTGTATAATATGTCAAAAAATGATAAAGCACATGAAATTTTTACTATTATTGCTAACATATATTTACTTATAATTAACTAGTAGGATTTTAAATACAATTAATGGAGTGTTGGAAAATGAGCAATGTCAAACAGTTATTGGACAAGGCAGTATCTTATAAAAGGGCAGGGAACTTAGAATCGGCAAAAAATTGTTACATTGAAGCGGTAGATTTGGACCCGTATAATATGATGACCTACATAAGTCTAGGGAAAACAGCCCACTTATTAAAAAATCAGAATCTAGCGGTTAGAAGCTATTTAGCAGCAACACATATTCAACTCTCTCCTATTGAAAAAGCAATCAATGAAAATAACTTGCCTATGCATCTAAGATTTCAATATGAGGGATTCCCGAAGGATTTACTAGCATCATTACCAAAAAAGTCTGCATTTACTATTTTTATAGATGTAAACACTCCACGACATCTTGCTCATTCTGTTGTCGATTTATCAGTAAGCACATTAAAAGAGAATCCTCAACTTGTGCCGTACTCAGAAGTTTATCGTGCACATATATTAGGAAATGGAACACATGATAGTGTTTTACAAAGATTCGCTTTAACTTCCAGCGACCAAATCGAAAATGACGAGAACGTGTATATTCCATATGGCAGGAAGTTTGTCCTATCAGAATTGAAGTGGGATAAGATTCACAGTAATAACGTTCTGGATCTTTATTTTAGTTAAGAGTGACAATTATATAACGAAACTTCTTACTATTGCTTAAAAAAAGTTGGGAAGAATGGTAAGCATGTTATTTTTATAAATTTGTATACGCTAAGGGAATCTATTATCTTTTTAATGGGTTCCTTTTTTTAGGAATATAATCCTATAATAGAGGTATTAATAGTAACTGTGAAGGTGTTTAAACCATGAATAAATTTACTGCTAATTATTGCAGGTCGAATTCAAATTTCGTCATTACCAATTTGCCTAAATCCCAGGTCACAACACCCTATACCAATATCATTCGAATCGTCCAAAATATGATTATGCGGGGAGCGCCGACCATCGCCTCAACATATCTTCGAAAAGAACTTGGTATTAATGATCGGAATTATATAAATCAGTTAAAGGAAATAAAATTTATTTCAGGAGAAAACCTATTTTGGACACGGACGATAAAAGGTGATGTAAGTAATAATGATTACCCGGCAAATCAATTTTATGATGACTTAGAGCATATTTTTAATAGACTCAATTTCTTAAGAAATTTAATGATTGCAGAATGTCCAATTTCTGATATTCTTCCTGATATTACACATGCATTTAACAAACAAATGGTTGATTTTTATCTCCCATTTCTTAAAACGGTTATTGAAGTAGATGGGGAAGGGCACAAACGCCAAATGCTCTTAGATAAACAAAGAGACCATGCCTTCGAAAGAGCTGGAATAACCGTTGTAAGAATCCATACGAAGGATATTAGAAATAAAAGTTATGAAAAATTTAAAAGTACCTTTATTGAGATTTATAAGGTTTATAAAGAAAGAATAGAACAATATTGGCACTATCTATATACTAATCCAAAGGATTATGAGCTACAAATTCAATTAACATCAATTGCACGCTTCCAAGTGTTTATTTTGGAGCTGCTAGATAGGGGAGTTCTCACTTTTAATAGTAAGTCCTGGAGTTTCAATGTATTTACAACCGATGCAAAACAACATCTAGAGCTAGCGTTAAAAGACTTAGAGCTGTGGATTGGTCATGTTTCAGCATTATTTAATACTAGGATTAATATGCCTCATATCAAAATAACTTTTTATGAAAATCAGTCAGAATTGTCAAGGGATTCAGAGGGTGTTAATATTAAAATCGATTTATTTAAGCGCTGGGATGATACGGTTTATGAGCCAAATGTCTACCATATACGAACGGATTTTGATGATGATGCTAACTATTTTGCTGTTAAAACGAATGAGCCTGTTGTTTATTCGTTAACCCCTAAAACTCATAAGAAGCATTTAGAATTTATTTTGGAAAATCTATTTGGTTTTGAAGAGTTCAGGGAAGGGCAATTGGAGATAATTATCAATTGTTTAAATGGGAAGGATACTGTGGGGTTACTGCCAACAGGAGGAGGTAAGTCACTTACCTATCAATTATGTGTCATGCTGCAGCCAGCCATAAGTTTTGTTGTTGTTCCTATTAAGTCCTTAATGTTAGATCAAATAGACAATTTGACTAAGAAACATCACATAACGCATGCAAGTTTTATAAATGGTGATCTAACACCAGAGGAGTCTAGCAAGCGATTAAAGGATTTTGCAGCAGGAAAGAGTTTCTTTTTAATTATTTCACCTGAACGTTTTCAGGCTAAAGGTTTTAGAGATGAATTATTATTGGTTAACTATACTAAGGCGTTATCCATTGCTGTTATTGATGAGGTCCATTGCTTGTCTGAATGGGGGCATGATTTCAGGACATCCTATTTGGCATTGGCTAATTCGATACGTAAATTTGCTCCATCGGCTAGATTTCTTGCCCTTACTGCCACGGCTTCCTCAAAAGTATTAAAGGACATCATGACGGAGCTAGAGATAGAAGGTGAAAATGTAATCACCATTTCCAATTTCACACGTAAAGAGCTGAAATTTAATATTATTCCAGTTAATCGGAAAAATAAGCAGGAATCATTGGTTAACTTTTTACAAAGTACTAATCTATCAAATGGAGCCACATTAGTTTTTACAGCCACAGTTAATGGTAAGAATGGCTGCTACGAGTTAAGTCATCATATTCACTCTAGAACTGGGGTATCAACTGGATTTTATTCAGGCAGTGCCCCTAAAAATTGGGATACTACCACGTTTTCTAAATATAAAGACCAGGTTCAGCAATCTTTTATGAAAGATGAAATTAATGTAATGGTTGCGACAAAAGCTTTCGGGATGGGGATAGATAAACCTAACATACGCCAAACCATTCATTACGGTATTCCGGGCTCTTTAGAGTCATTTTATCAAGAAGCTGGCCGTGCCGGTCGTGACAAGGGAGATTCTAATTGTCTTGTCTTCTACAGCCCCGATGCCTTAAATGAAGCTCAATCGCAAACGATATTCGGGATGAATACAGATCTACCTTTATTAAAAGAGGAAATGAAAAAACTACCCGGTGACCTTAGTACATTATTATTTTTCCTCACCAGTAATTTAATAGATATTGAAGCTGAGGTTGAGGAGATTTATACGTTTTATCAGTCCAAACTTTCAATAGGGAATAATGAGGTTATAGTAGATTTTTATAATGATAGGGAACGCGAGAGGGAAGAAAAATGTGTTTATCGATTGGCTTTACTTGGTATTGTTGAAGATTGGACTTTAAATTGGAAAAGCAGACAGATTGAGGTTGAATTAGGAGAATGGACGGAACAAACCGTTATTGAAAAGTTAACGAAGCATATCAATAAATATGATTCGATGTTTACATTGAAACCAGAAGGAAAGCCTCCAATACAATATGCTGGTCTTATCGAGCGTTTTAATGGAAGTAAAGAACCTTTTTTAAAAAGAATCCTATTTGTGCTACTTAAGTGGTATAACGATAATGTTATTTATTCTAGAAAACGCTCTATGTTACTAATGAAACAATACGCGGATGAGTTCACAGATAGCGAGTCCTTGCAGAAAAAGATTGAGGTTTATTTTAAGCGAAACGATGATGTTTATCTCTTAGAAGAGATTGTTGCTAAAAAAGATAGATTGAAAGACTGGTTTAAAATATTCTATGTGCAAGAAGAAGGTAAAGAGGACCAGCCACGTGGACTTAGTACTTTTAAGAGCTTAAAGATTACAATTAGTCGCTTTTTGGAAAGTTACAATAATGATATTAGTTTGAACTTAATTAATGGTTTGGTTAGTTTAGCCCAGGATGAATTGGATTCTTATGATGACCGCGAAAGAATGGTTTCAGCTATACGTGAAATATCTAAAATGGATCCTGAAGTACGCCAGGAGATGCTTAACTCCATTTTGGATAAGTCTGATGCTTTCTTGTCTAGTGAGCAGAGAACACAGCTGAGTGTATTATTAATCTCTAATGGGTTTGATTTGATGGAAGATTTGAAGGAAATCCATTCAAGTCTTGAGGATAGGTACAGTTATGGCAGTATGTTAAAAACACTTCATTCTACAATTAAAGAGCAATCTTATGGAGGTTACCCATGGGAAGTCTAGAACATATTGAACAATTGGAAGCACATATTGATGATCTGGGTAAGGAAATTAAAAGAGTAAAGAAAGCATCTGACTATTTAAAGTTAATTGAACAGTTTCAGTCCGAGATAAAAAATACTTCGGCTACTTTGGGACAATCGAGGGACCAGCTTAAAATCTATCAGGAAATTATGGAGAGTAAGCTTGAACTGTTTCAAGCCACTTCAAAAAATATAGATGTTAAACAACAATCGATTGAACAAGTGCAACTGAACATATTAAAAGGTTTAACAGAATTGAAGCGGAATCAAGAAAAAGGTGTAAACGAACTAACATCGTCTTTGACGGATGTTAGTAAAACAGTAAATCAGAATCATCAATCACTTGTTGATGAATTGAAGCGTGGGCAGGAGGCCCAAAGTACTCTAATTCACAACATGTCTAAAACCAATAAAATATTTTTTATAATAAATGCAGCGTTACTAATTGTAGTAGGGGTTTTAGTATTTATTTAATAATAAGGGAGGGGACAGTCACCCGGCGCTTTAACGCAGCGGGGGACTGTCCCCGATTTTCATATTTCTAACCTTTCATAAGTGCTTATTTTATATTGTTGGCTTAATTTATGGGCCTTTTTATGTAGCGCATTTTTATTTTGTTCCTTTAATTCCTTAACAAATTTGATAACCACTTTACCTTGTAATTCTTTTCGTAGCTCATTTAATTCTTTTATGTAAGGTCTGGTATCGACTTCGTACTTATTACTATCTATTGATTTTCCTTTCGTCAAATGTTCATGGTCGGTCACAATTACGGCTTTGTTCATGTTTTTCTTTTTTATCATTCTTAATGCGACCAATACGGCCAGGAATTCACTTACATTTGATTTGGCTGTTTTTATATTCCAAACAGATGATATACCTGTTACTGTTTCCCAATTTTCAACCAGGACCAACCCAGTCCCTGCTTGGTGCTTATTGGAACTGTAGGAGCCATCAACGATAAAAAATGGTACCTCCTTAGGGATCTTTTGACAAAGAGGCATTAAAAATGATTTTATGGAGTTTTCAGTTGTTGTTGCCTTAGGACTCTGCGTTTTCTTCCCCTTTGTATTTTTCTTGGAATTTTGAACCTGCTTCTCGTCCATTTTCGTTGCTGCACCCTGCCGATAATAATCGAGAATATCCTGAACGTGGAAGAACTTCTTTTCTCCGACTTGCTCAAAGGGCATTTCCTTTTTACACAGGCCAACCAATTTCTCTTTTGTGATCCTTAGTGTTTCCACGATGATTTCTTCCGTGACATATTTTTCTAGAGTGCGCCCCTTTTTATCTCGAAACTCACTCTCCAGCCGTTCCTGTGATGGTTTGTAGGTATTCAGCCATGTCCTTACTTCACTCTCTAAAAAACGATATTCATTGCCAATTAAATAGTGAGGCATGCCATCATCTAAATAGGCACTCATTTGATTATTCGTTACTTTTAATTTTTGAATGAGTTCTCCCTTTAAAAGCAAAGCTACCGGGGATTTTTGTTGTGTTGTAGTAGCGATTATTCTCACCTGCATTCTCTAATCTACTTTTCCATTAGTGTCTGTTTATATTCATTATATTACCTTAGTAAAATAAAAAAATCCTAAACTTTTACAATTTTTCCATGTCTTTTGAGGTAGAATCCTTCATTTATCAATTATAAAGGCGTATTTAACTAATCGTTTGGTTAGTAGCAGAATAAAGGGATTTTCAGAGAATGATGTCATGACCCGGGAAATTTCTCATTTATTGCTGAAAAAGGAGGTCTTTTGTAAATAGTTTTTCAACAAACTTTTTATGAGAAACTAGGAGGTAGCCGAATAAGAAAGCGGTTCAAGCCCGTTCTACTCAAACGTTTGAATAGTATAGCATATAAGGAAATCGGTCGATGTTTGTCACCAGTACCTACATTTATTTATAAATTTAATAGTCACTTTTACCTAATAATAGTAAAATAAAGGTAAAAACGGATGGTAGGAGAGATTAAACATGGATTGCTTACATATTAGAAAAATGGAAGAAACTGATAAAGAATTTATCATTGGATTATCGACTCGTTTTACCGATTTTGATTTTTTGGAGTGGCGAGATCCTCAAGTAATGAAGGACGCGCAATTAAAGATGGCCAAAGACGCGGTTCATAGCAACGATCCTGATTCTGATATTTTTGTAGTAGAAGATGAGGGAAAAAACTTATTAGGCTTTCTTCATATGACAAAAAATGTAGATTACTTTTCCGGAGAAGAACAAGGCTATATTTCCTCCATTGCCGTTGCGAAAGAGGGCGAGGGGAAAGGAATCGCAAGGAAGCTGATGGAGAAGGCCGAGGAGTGGACAAGAAACAAAGGATACAAGCAACTAACCTTGAATGTCTTTGCGCAGAACGAAAGAGCTATCAATCTCTATAAAAAATTCAACTTTGAAAACGAGATTGTGAAAATGGTGAAAGAATTGTAAATATTTTTGGGGACAGTCCCAAAAATGGGGGAATTAATTTGAGTAAAAGAAGAACCAAAAAGCAACAAAAGCAAATAGATGATGGGGTTAAAGTTATTCTAATTTTAACAGCAGGTGTCACCTATTATTTAACTAGGAGCCTGGCAGTGGCCATTATGTCATTATTTATTGCAATCATACTTATTCTAGCCATCGTTATCTATCAAAATAGTAAACATAAGGAACGGTTAAGAAACTCTGGTATTACTGAGATTGATGCCATGGATGGGATTCAGTTTGAGCACTATCTTAAGGAACTATACCTAATAAAAGGATTTTCAGCGGAAGTAACCAAAGCTAGTGGTGATTATGGTGGAGATTTACTGCTTAAGAAGGATGGAAAGAAGATAGTTGTCCAAGCCAAACGCTATTCAAAAGACGTAGGGATCAAGGCGGTTCAAGAAGTCATTGGTGCTAAGTCCTATTATAGTGCAGATGAGGCCTGGGTCGTTTCCAATCGCTACTTCACGAAGGCGGCTATTGAGTTAGCTCAAAAGAGCCACATTAAATTAGTGGACCGTGATGAACTGATTGATGAGATTCTAGGAATGAACTCTGGTGTTAAGACAATAAGTCAGACTCAAACCACCCCCGTTATTCCTATTCCTACCATTCCATCGAGCTCTGACTCAACTTGTATTAGGTGCGGTAGCCCAAGGGTCTTAAGAACTGGTAAGAGAGGAAACTTCCTAGGTTGCAGCAGTTTTCCAAAATGCCGGTACACGAAAAATATAGAAAGGGACAGTCATTCAGCGCTTTAGCGCAACGGGGGACTGTCCCTGCTTTTTTTTGCGAAGCTATGGGTGAACAGAAAACAAAATCAAGGGTGGGCTCCCATGGTTTTTGGAGTTTTTAGTCCACAGGCTCGTGCAGTACCAGTGCTTTACTGTCAGATAGGGTGTTATTACTGTCGGATAAAGTTAATTTACTGTTGGATAAGGATGAATTACTGTCGTATAAAGCGTTATTACTGTCTTATAAGACTACATTACTGTCGTTAGGCTCTTTTTCAGTTCGATAATGGGTCTCATGTAGAAGGGGACTGTCCCCCTTCTTTTTTTAGTGTCGACAGGTTTTGTAAGATGTTGTAAAATAAACTCTAGTTTATCGTAGCTTTATAAAGAACTTATCGTGCTATATTTAGTACAATAGTCCCGGAAATCCTCATAATCACCCAAATTATGTCACTTTTGAACGAGGACGAAAGTCTCATAATTCTACATAATCAACCACTCGTTTCCGAAACAAACCGAAAATTTATCCGTTGGCCTCGGATTTTTTAAAAAAATATAAAAAAAATTCCAAGAGTAATAGAGAATGGTTCACAAGGGGAAATACACATGATTGTCACGTTAATAAACAAAGAAAACATCAATTCCATCACCTTACCTGAAAAAATCCAGGGGCAGTATTGGATCTATGACACTCATTCCAATACCTCCAAAAAACTGGTCGGGATCGAAGGTGCAAATGGTGAGTGGATTCTAAAGTCTAACAAAGATGCCAACATTGTGGCTTCTTCAGGCACCCCGATTCGAAACACAGTATTACAGCCATTAAGCATTTACCATCTGGCAATCGAGGGTCAAGAATACAAAACACTTGTTTTCGCCGAGCCTAACACAGTAGACCGCCAAACCTTCACCAAATTTGTAGTCGACCAGGATATGGACATTCACATAGGTAGAAACGAGAAAAACCATATCGTCCTATCGAACCAATTTGTATCCGCCTCCCATGCCAAACTAACTATTTTTAATGGCCAATGGCGCATCGTTGACATGGATAGCACGAACGGGACCTTCGTCAATGGCGTACGAGTGAAAAGCAGCGAATTAAAGATGGGTGACATCATATACATAATGGGATTGAAAATCATCATTGGAAGCTGCTTCTTGGCCTTCAATAATCCGGATGGGATGGTATCCTTCCGTAAAAATGCACTCAAGCCATTTATCCCTCAAGTCGTAGAAACTCCCGAAGGAGAAGAGGATGAATTCGAGGCACCAGCCGTCGATTATTTTTACCGATCCCCTCGCTTTAAAAGAGACGTCGAAAAGGCAGTTTTTAAAATCGATTCACCGCCGCCTAATGCTATTGGGGAAGAAATGCCGATGATGCTGGTGATTGGTCCATCGATGACCATGGGGATGGCCTCCATGGCGACAGCTATTTTCGCCATCAATAACGCCATGGCAACAGGCGATATCTCACGAGCGATGCCTTCCATTATTATGTCAGGAAGCATGCTGCTCGGAACCATCCTTTGGCCTGTTTTATCAAAAAAGTACGATATGAGACGAAGAAGGAAAAAAGAGAAAATTCGCCAGCAAAAATACAAAGAGTATCTAGATAAATTTGCCGTCCTATTTAATGAAGAGTCCCATAAGCAAGAGGAAATCTTACGGGAAAATTATGTTCCTATCACAGAGGTGGTCCAGCGTATTGAACAGGTGGACCGGAACCTATGGGAACGAGGACCCGGACAAAATGATTTCTTAAAGCTAAGAGTAGGAATCGGGGACGGTCTGTTGTCGGCGGACATTAACTACTCTGAGAAAAAATTTTCGATCGACGACGACAACCTACAGGAAGAGCTGTACACCTTGTGCGAATCGCCAAAGGTTTTGAAAAACATCCCCATCATCCTATCGTTATTTGAAGAATATATCACTGGAATCATTGGCAACCGTAAACAAACGATAGAATTCGCCAAAGGGTTAATTTTTCAATTGGCAGCACTGTATAGCTATGACGAAGTGAAGATGGTCTTCATATATGACCAGGAGGAAGATGCCGAGTTTGGTTTTACCAAATGGCTGCCGCACGTGTGGAGCCAGGATAATAAGTTCCGTTTCATTGCCACGAATCACAATGAGGTGAAAGAAGTTTCCGCCTATCTTGAAAAAGAAATTGACCTCCGCTCGCAAATCAATGAAAGTGAGCTAGACGATGTGACACCATATTACATTGTGTTTGCGATGAGTAAGAATCTGGCTATCCGAGCCGAGATGTTGAAGCAGGTCTATGCAAAGAAAAAAAATCTACATATCAGTGTGGTTACTTTTTATGACGAACTGAAAAATCTCCCGAAAGAATGCACGATGGTGGTGGAGCTGGAAGAGCACAGCGGGAAGCTATTCGATAAAGATGATCTCACGGGCAAATCGACATCCTTTGTTCCTGACATTTACGTTACATCAGATCCAAATGAGCTGAGTGTGAAGCTCGCGAACATTCCGCTTGATACACTGGGCCATTCCTTTAACCTACCACAAATGGTTACCTTTTTAGAACTATTTGGGGTAGGAAAAGTGGAGCATCTCAATGCGTTGACCAGATGGCACGACAATGATCCCACAAAGTCATTGGAAGCGCCAGTCGGCGTGGACACATTAGGGGAATTATTCAAGCTTGATTTACACGAGAAATTCCATGGACCGCATGGATTGGTTGCGGGGATGACGGGTTCAGGTAAGAGTGAGTTCATCATGACCTACATTTTATCCCTGGCCGTGAACTACCATCCAAATGAAGTAGCGTTTATCTTGATTGACTATAAAGGCGGCGGCATGGCGAAATCCTTTGAAAAATTGCCACACACGGCCGGCATTATCACCAACTTAGACGGTGCCATGATCAAACGCTCGCTGGTTTCAATTGAAAGTGAATTGAAGCGCAGGCAGTCACTTTTTGCAGAGGCAAGTAAGTTAATCGGCGAGAGCAATATCGATATTTACAGCTATCAAAAACTGGTTCGTGAAGGCATCGTGACCGAACCCTTGCAGCATTTGTTCATCATCTCGGATGAGTTTGCCGAGCTAAAAACACAGCAGCCGGAGTTTATGGCGCAGCTGGTCAGTGCCGCCCGGATTGGCCGAAGCTTGGGCGTGCATTTAATCCTCGCTACGCAAAAGCCAAGCGGTGTCGTCGACGACCAAATTTGGAGTAACAGTAAATTTAGGGTCAGCTTAAAGGTTCAGGAACGGGCGGACAGTATGGATATGCTGAAGCGGCCGGATGCGGCGGAACTGACAGATACCGGACGCTTCTATCTTCAAGTGGGCTATAACGAATTGTTTGAGATGGGGCAGTCGGCCTGGGCAGGTGCTCCATATTATCCATTCGATAAAGTGGTGGTCGAAAAGGACAATAGTGTCGTGGTCATTGATCGAAATGGCCGTCCGATCAAACAAGCGAAAATTGATAAAAAGAGAAGCCTGTTAGTCAATCCGAAAAAGCAGCTCGATGTTGTTACCGATTACCTGCATACGATTGCGGAGGAAGAACAGATTCGTATTCGCCCGCTGTGGCTGGATCCGATTCCTCCTATGATTTTATTAGATGATGTAAAGCGGAAATATAACGCTCGAAACAACCAGTCATTCGTGCTGAATCCCGTCATTGGGGAGTACGATGACCCGGTTAGACAGCAGCAATGCTTGCTGCGTCTGCCGCTTTCGGAAGAAGGGAATACGATTGTCTACGGGGTGGCAGGCAGTGGAAAAACGACCTTCATCACGACGATGGTGTATTCGCTCATCCAAGAACATACGCCAGACGAAGTCAACATCTATTTACTAGATTTTGCTTCGGAAACGTTACGGGCTTTTGCCAAAGCACCGCATGTGGGCGATGTGATTCTCTCTTATGAAAGTGAGAAAGTTAGCAATCTATTTAAGCTTCTGCAAAGCGAAGTGGAAAAACGGAAGAAGCTATTCGCTGATTATGGCGGCGATCATGCGTCATATGTGAAAGCAACTGGCGGGAAGCTGCCATCCATTGTGGTGGCGATCAATAACTTTGCTGCTTTTACAGAAATATACGAGGAAAAAGAAACAGCGGTCAGCTTCCTTTCACGCGAAGGAACCAAGTATGGCATCTATTTCGTCTTAACGGCGCTTGGCACCAACGCGGTCCGATTCCGGTTGCTGCAAAACTTCAAGCAATTAATTACGTTGCAGTTAAATGATGAATCCGATTATTCCACAGTCGTTGGCAAAACGGATGGGTTATTCCCATCGAAGTTTAAAGGCAGAGGTTTAGTGAAAAAAGATGCGGTGTACGAATTCCAAATCGCTACGATCACCGATGCACCCGTCCTATTTACGTTTATTCAACAGGCATGTCAAAAGCTCCAAGGTGCTTGGAAAGGTCATGCCGCGAAAAAGATTCCTATTTTACCAGAGTATGTGGATTTTGAATTTTTAGCAGAATACGTAGGGCTACAGCAGCAGGGCCTCACCGTACCAATCGGTGTGGAAAAGAACTCTTTGAATGTTCACTACTATCCATTCGGACAGTCTTATGTCTCGATGATTCTATCTGCTGGTACCGAGCATCAGTCCTTTACACATGACGTATCGGTGTTCATGGCAGAAAAATGTGGATTGGATGTAACGATTCTTGATGCGCAGCAAAGCTTTGCTGATAAAAATAACAAGGCCGTTACCTACTATTCTACGGTTAAAGAGTTTGAACAAGTGATGGATGAGCTGTTTGAGCTAGTAGTCTACCGAAATAACACCTTTAAAGAGGCGTTCGAGCAGGGAAGAGAGATTCCATCCTTTGACCAAAAGGTCATCGTCATCAACAGCATTGCAGCCTTGAAAAATGGTCTATCTGGCCAAAGCGCTGAAAAGCTAGCTTTGATCCTTGAAAAGGGTGAAGCGAAGTATAACCTCACGATTATTTTTGCCGAACAGGCGAAGAATCTATCAGGAGTCTCCTATGATAAGTGGTATAAACGCCAGATGAATCAGGGGGATGGCATTTGGGTTGGCAGTGGGATTACTGAGCAATATCAGCTGAAGCCGTCGAAGACGACGCCTGAATTGCGTGAGGAAATGACCGCTGACTTTGGCTTCTCCTTACAAAAAGGAAAGAGTGTCAAGGTCAAGCTGGTAAACTCTGAAAAGGAGGATGACAACAATGAATAAAGTCCTTGTTGAAATTTTTCTTCCTGCTGCCAACAGGAGCTTTGACGTGTATCTGCCGCTTGAAAGCAAAATGAGTGAGGTATTGGTCTTAGTGTCCACGCTGTTAAGCGACCTGTCAGATGGCAAATACAAAGCGATGGGCAATCCTGTCTTGTGTGACGCATCGTCGGGAATTATTTTCAATATTAACATGGCTGTTGCGGAACTGGGCATTCAAAACGGTTCCAAGCTCATGCTGATATAAATTTTAGGCTAGGTTGATTGTAGCAGCAATCAGCTGGCAAGTTTACCAAAGCTATTTTTTCAAAAGAAGAAAGGGGTATGAAAATGGGGAAACGAATCAAAGTCACTCCACAAGAACTTGAAACAGCTTCGAAGAAACTAACAGAGCTATCTGAAACGTACACAGGGATCTACACCCAGTTAATGCAGGCTGCAGGCACCATGGGTGAAGCATGGGAGGGCGAGGATAACCTTGCTTTCGTTGATCAAATCAATGGCTTCAATGAAGATTTAAAGAATATGGCGGATAAACTAGCAACGGCTAGTCAGGCGTTGGTAGCACAGAGAGCCAATTATGTGGCGACTCAAGAAAATAACATGGTTCAAGTAAGAAAGTTAACAAACTAATAAACTAACATACACGCAAAGGAGTGAAGGGAATGGCTGGACATATTAAAGTCAATACGGCTCAAGTGGCCGACATTGCATCAACAATTGAGCGTTTAAATAGACAACTAGCAGAAGAATTGAAAACTAGTCAGAATACGATTAAAAACCTTTCGAACACTTGGGATGGTGAAGCAGCCCAAGCAACGATCTCTTCCTATGAAGAGTTTGCGGCGAAGTTCTTCCAGAATTACTACGATATCCTTGATAACTACGTGAAATTCCTGCGAATCAACGTCGACCAAGGATACTTCGAAACAGAAAGCGTCAACACTAATCTGGCTGACGCATTCAAATAAACCAAGTCGGGGGACAGACCCCCGCTCCGGTAGCGCGTTAATAGGTCGGGGGACAGACCCCCGCCCCGGTAATGCGTTACCACTTTGGGGGACTGTCCCCCTAAACTTATTTGAAAATAATACTTTGGAGATCTCGCTAATGAAAAAATTCATAGTTAGTATTTTTTTGGTACTTTTAGTGGCAGGAGTGAGTGGATGTATGAGCCAGCAACCGACGAAAGAGGAAAAGAAGACGAGTGAATCAGCGATGCTTACTTATTTGAGCAAGAAGTACGACCAGAACTTTTCGGCTATTAACTATATCCCTGCAAAGCGGGGGTTCAATGACAGCATGAACCTGAACATCTTGGTAGCAAAATCAGAAGACGGCCTCCTAGTCAATGTTCGTGAAAGATTGTCCAAACCGGGGAAGTTTTTTGATGATTACCGTAATGCCGTTGCTTCTAAATCCCTTAAGGACAAAATCAATTATGGGTCTATTGAAAACCTGCATCTAGCAAAAACCTATATCACTCTTACACCCGAAGTGAATCTTGACACTTTAGAAAATGGTGTATCGAGCGTAGCAAAAGACGATGTCATTATGGTGCATAGCATCGTGTCTATATCGGGTGATGCCGATGAGAAAACGCTAAAGGAATTGTACGACGTCTATCAACAGCTTCAATCCTTAGGTTATGAAGATACAGGCCTTATTGCTGCCTTCTCTGGTGACCAAGCTAAAGCGGAAATGTATGTAAATAATTTCCTTCTTTATGGCACGCAACCTTGGGAGGAATACGATAAATCGGTGAAACATGTGCTTAAAGTAAACGAAAACGGATTATCCTACGAAGAATTTAAGAGTCAACTAAAGTAGGAGGATGGACGAATGCCTAATCTAAAAGATGGTTTCGAACAAGTGCGACTAAGCGAACTAAGGGATCAGCAAAATGCCGTGTTAAATAAACTAGCCTATGTCGACATCCTAGAAAATTGGAAACCTGGAGAATCATTGTACAAAATGGTTTTACAGGTGGATACCGATCTTGCCGCAGAAATGAAAGATGCCGGCCTCGGACATCTGGTCATCAAAGATTATGTGAATAGGAACGATCATTCCGGCTTTTGCGCCATTGCGTTCGAAGACCCAAAGACAGGGGAAGTCGGCATGTCCTTCAGGGGAACGGAAGGCATGGATGACCTACTCCACAACCCAAAGGATATGGCGGATAATACATTAACGGCATCCATTGGGGTCTCGCCACAGTCATTAGAGGCGATTGCTTTTTTTGAAAAAAATGAAGAGAAGAGCGGAAAAAACTATCTATTTGGTCACTCTAAAGGCGGAGAGCTCGCGGCTGAAGTGTATGCGACGAATTATACCCATGTGCTAGGGGTTCACATCATTAACCCGCAACCAATCAACCCCTATAAGCTCGGGCCCGATCAATTAGCTGCATTAAAGTCGAATAAGTTTGATGCGGTAGTCGTAAACGGAGACCTTGTATCCTGGTTAGGTCGAACTCCTTACCCCGTTCGCTATGTTGAAAACAATGGCACACAGCCAGGCTTTTTTGGTCCGCATTCGATTGAATCTATGAAACTAGATAATCGTGGCTATGCCGTAATTGAGAAGGATCCTTTTTCAGGCTATGCCTGGCAAGGTCTAGCATCCACCCTAGCGACCGCCGTTATGGGTGATATTCAAAGCCATCTAAGAGTGTATTCCTTCGCCATTAATACGGTGGTCCGCGTCGGGAATTTTATGATTAATGATTTGCCGGACATGGTGCACCAATTCGTGGAATATATGAAACAGGCCATTGATCGAATTAGAGTGATTTCCCATGTGGCAAGGATTGCCCTCATCGAGTTCGTCGGCAGTCTCGTCAAAGGCGTTTCGCTCCTGTTCAAACTGGCCTTCAATGCCGGTTACCGATACGCGACCGCGAATCCGATGATAAAAGTAGATACGTATAAACTACGAAACTATGCGGATCGTTTGGAAAGTATAAACAAACGAATTAGCGGGATTGACCGTAGGATGGATTCTCTTTATCTAAAAGCGGGCTTTTCAGATTTATGGAACCTGTTGCAGGCGGATTTATTCACAGAAGAAAGCTGGAATATCAAGAAGTGTATCTATTATTTAAACGAAACGGCTGATGATTTTGAAACAGTGGAACGGAAGATTATTCAGCAGTTGTAAGGGGGGCTGAGTCATGAATGAAAGTGGGCAGCAGGAGCTTTATTTAATTAAACAAGAGCTTGAAAGTATCATCAATGAGTTAGAGAGTATTGCAACGGGTATTCAGGGCGATTTTGAAGGAATCGGTAATGAAAAATGTGCTTCCAAAGTGAATTCAATTGCCGAGCAGTATCGATTTGTAAAGGGGAAACTGAACAATATCGATACCTCTAAAGTGACCGAAGAGTTCGCTAAAAGTCATGGTGGGGCTGCCACTTCCAAATAAGGATAGAAAGAAGGGGTAACGGATGGCTGATGTGATTAAAGTGGATACGGAGCGTGTGTCCGCTGCTGCCAAACAGATTGCGCAGTACAACCGGAAAATTAGAGACGATTTTTCAGCGGTGGAGTCGGCAATGAAAGCTTTAGCGAACGTTTGGGATGGCACAGCGTCTAGTCAGGCGATAAGTGCCTTTCATGAGTTGAAACAGGCCTTTGATGAACCGCGCTACGAAGTGATGAATAATTTTGTGACCTTTTTACACCAGCAGGTGGATCCGGGATATACCCAAACAGAGACAACGAATGTCTCGTTAGCGGATCGGTTCAAATAATCGGTTCATTGCTTAAGGGGGGATGGAATTGAGCAACTATATTAAGGTAAACCACCGGGAATTTGAATCGGCGGCCGATGCCATTGACACCTATGTTAAGAGCCACAATAAAAATATGGATGCGGCCGGGCAAGAAGTCAAAACCCTTTCTGCGACTTGGCAGGGTAAAGACAGCACGCAATTTCAGCATCAGTGGGACCAGGTGACGGAGGCGGATTCAACCTCTCGTAACATGACGAAGGCTCTAGAGAATTATGCCGACTTTTTACGATATGCAGCGGGCCAATATAAAGACGCCCAATCAAAAGCGGTCAATCGAGCGAACAGTCTATAAAAGTAGATTTTGATAGCAGGGGATTTTTATGGGAAAAACGACAGTTGAACAAAACAAAAATGAGTATACGGTCATCAACCGATTAACGTATCCGGAAGCCATTAATGAACGGGAATTACGGGCTATTGCCGGAGGCGTCGTAGAAGGTCTTATCCCCGTTACGACGGAACAAAGTAAAAAGGGAGTTCTTATGAAAAGCACGGTCGAGGATCGGATGACGTTGCAATCGTATTTTAGCAGTGTGGTTCATAAGAAGATGTTCTTGGATACGTTGATTCAGTTGGTTGCGGTGGTGAAAGAATGCGAGAAAAATTTGATGAATGTAACCAATCTTATGTTGGATTGGGACTCCATTTTTCTCGATCCAAGGACGAAAAAAGTGACCTGCCTTTTCTGGCCGATTGTGAACAATCAACACACCAGCGTCCCCGCTGAGTTTTTCCGTGACCTTCCGTTCCGCGTTGTTTTTTCGAAACACGAGGACCCTGAGTATGTGTCCGCCTACATTGGCTATTTTAGGTGTCAGGCACCTTTTTCTATCCATCATTTTGAAAAATTCATCCTCGGGCTGATGGGGAAATTAGTAGAAAACAAGTCTCATATCCCATCAGGTTCCACGGGTCCTGAACCGCAGGTACCTAGAGTAGAAGAAGTCAAAGGGACTACCGGGAAAGTGGCCTATAATCCACTTGCGAACAGTGAAGGGATGGAAAAGGTACCGGTTAGTGAAACTACTGTGTTAGGAATGGTTGAGGTGGATGGCGGGACCACGGTTCTTGAGGCCGACTTGTTTGAAGAACCAGCGTTTCCCTATTTGGTTAGGGAAAAAACGCAGGAAACAATCCGCATCAATCAACCTTCTTTTCGGATTGGAAAGGAACGTAACGACTGTGATTATGTGGTTGCCGATAATAACGCGGTGAGCCGCAATCATGTGGACATCCTCACGAGGAATCGCCGCTACTATATCGTCGACAACCGCTCCACCAATAAAACCTTTGTCGATGGACGAGTGATTCCGGTAGAAAAAGAGATTGAAATTTTTTCAGGCACCAAAATAAGACTCGCAAACGAAGACTTTGTTTTTTACATATAGGCAAGGAGTTTGAAGATGGACGTATTAACAGCAGCATATACCGATATTGGCATTAAGAAAGAAACCAATCAAGACAGCTACCTGTTAAAGATTGCTGAAACATCTGTCGGAAAAGTCGTTCTAGCCGTCATTTGTGATGGCATGGGAGGACTTTCCCAAGGGGAAGTGGCCAGTGCCAGCGTCATCCATGCTTTTTCACAATGGTTTGACAAAGAACTTCCCGTCCAACTGGCAAAACAGGATTGGAACGATATTCAGTATCGCTGGAGCCGGATTATTAAAGAGCAGAATCAGCGAATCGCCGAATACGGACATCAAATCAAGATTCAGCTTGGAACGACGTTGACCGCGCTGCTACTCATCGATTCCACATTCCTGCTGATTGGTCATGTCGGAGATTCACGCGTCTATCGAATGAATCAGACGGTTGAGATTATGACGGATGACCAGACAGTGGTTGGCAGAGAACTGAAACGCGGCCGGATAACGCCGGAGCAGGCAAAGAAAGATCCAAGACGAAATGTCCTTTTGCAGTGTATCGGAGCTTCGAAACTCGTGGAACCAGAGTTCATTCAAGGCAAGCCAGCACCGGGCGAAGTCTTTATGCTTTGTTCGGATGGATTCCGGCATATGATTTCGGAGGACGAAATTTTTCACGCTTTATCCCCACAAAGGTTGATGGATGAAGCGGCGATGGAACAAAAAGCGAGAGAACTAGTGGAACTGAATAAGCAGAGGAACGAAACAGATAATATCACTGTTTTGCTTGTGAAAATTCTGTAAGGATGGGGAATACTTTTGGCAGCTATTGGGTCGGTAATAGACGGTAAATACGAAATACTCAAGCTGATTGGACAAGGTGGTATGTCAAAGGTATACCTTGCCATGGACAAACGGCTAAATAAGCAATGGGCAGTGAAAGAGATTGAAAAAAGAGCAAGAGATAAGAATAACGAAGTCATTATTCAGAGTGCGATCGACGAAGCCAACATGATTAAGAAGCTCGACCACCCGGCCTTGCCGCGGATCGTCGACATTATCGATAATGGTCAGGTGATTTTTGTCATCATGGACTATATCGAAGGTGAGCCCTTGAGCAAGATTTTAGATGAGTATGGTGCCCAGCCGCAGGAGCTCGTCATCGATTGGGCCAAGCAGCTTTGTGAGGTGCTCGATTATTTGCATACCTGTAACCCTGCGATCATCTATCGGGATATGAAGCCGGGCAATGTCATGCTGAAGCCGGATGGGCATTTGAAGCTGATTGATTTCGGAATCGCGCGGGAGTATAAGGAACAGAATTTGGCGGATACCGTTAGCTTGGGAACGAAAGGGTATGCGGCGCCGGAACAATTCGGGGGCAAAGGTCAAACCGATGCCAGAACGGATGTCTATTGTTTGGGTGTGACGCTTTACCATTTGGTGACGGGACAGAACCCTTGTGAGCCGCCTTACGAATTATATCCGATTCGAGAGTGGAATCCGCAGCTTTCGGGCGGTTTGGAAAAAATTATTCAAAAATGTACGCAGCTCAATCCGGATGACAGGTATCAATCCTGTGCCGAGTTGTTATATGCACTCAACCATTATGAACAGGTAGATGACCTGTATCGCGCAAAACAAAAACGGAAGCTACGTAACTTTAGCCTTGTGGCCGGAGCCGCGGTGTTGTGTTTGGGGATTGGCGTGTTAGGGCAAGTGATGAAGACAGAGACCAATAATGTCGATTATACCAATAACATCCAGATGGCGGAAAAGGCATCTAATGATCAGGCGAGGGTGGACTACTATTTAAATGCCATTGATATTAAGCCATCGGAGAAAGAGGCGTATGTCGGGTTACTTGCCGCTTTTAAAGGGGATGCCGCTTTTACAGTGGAAGAAGAAGCGCAGCTGAAGAAAAAGGTAAGCGCGCATCTCAGCGAAATTCGGGAGAATCCTAAGTACGGTGATTTGGCATTTGATATCGGCAAAACCTATTGGTACTACTACAATTATGGAAAAACCGAGAAGGACGATAATCAAGTAACGAGGATGAAAAGCTCGATTCAATGGTTTGAGGATGCGGTTAAGTATGGTTCGAAGGATCGCGACTATTACGAAATGGCGACCATTTACCGGGATATCGGCCGCTTTAATCGGGATATTACGCTCAACATTGAAGAAGCGTCGGATAAAGGAAAGTACAAGCCTTATTGGGATGATATGAAGCATTTGATTCAAATGATCGATCAGAATCCCGATGAAAGTGAAATAGTGAAGCTCGAGCTCTACAAGTTAACGATGTATTCCATCGAGACGTATGCGAGGAAGTTTAAGTTAGATGGGGTGAAGGAAAGTGAGATCCGTTCGGTGGCGGAAGCAGTGAAGCAGAGCACGAATCGGGTGGCGGTTACTACTGAAAAAACGGGAACAATCAAGACTGAGGTGATTAGTCGTTTTGCTCTAACCGACAAGGCGATTGATCATGCATATCGGAAGGAATAAGGGGGGGATTCGAATGGATGCAACTACATGGCAAATCATTTCCATTGTCGGATATTCCCTGGCAGGCGCACTCCTGATTACGGCCATCGTTTTATTTTTCAAGATGAAGATTCCGGCGATTATCGGCGAGTTAACAGGGCGGACGGCAGCAAGACAGATTCAGGAAATCCGCGAGCATAGAGAGAATAAGCGCCAGAAGCCAATGGTGTTTGATATTGAGCCGGGTTTAGCGGCGGTAACGCCTGTGCGTGAAAAAACGGATGTGGTTTCGAAGGAGACTGAGGTGCTGGTGCCGGAAACCGAAGTGCTGTTTGATGAGCCTATGGAAAAAGAAGATAGGCTTGCTGCTGCACCTGTTGCGCAGTCAAAGGCACGGCAAGTTCGGTCCGCGTCAATGAATGTACAGTCGAAAGATCGAGAGGTTCGGCCAGTGTCGACAGGTAGTCAGTCGAAGGCACGGGAGGTCCGACCTGCAGTAACTGTTGGGCATTTGCAAAATCGTGTGGTCCCATTATCGTTGACTGACATTCTAGCTGGCTACACAGAGGAGCCTGCTTCACCTTCCGTTGATGTGGAAAAAGAGCTGCTTTTATCGTTGACGGAAGTACTTTCCAATGAGATAGAGGAGCGGGTGACGCCAGTTCCGGTCCAGTCTAAAGAGCGGGACGTTCTTTTATCATTGACGGAGATCTTATCGAACCATAAAGAAGAACCTTCAAGTTCGGTAGAAGTACCGAAAGAGGTTCTTTTATCGCTTACAGAAATCCTGTCGCAAAATACGGAGGGGATAACGGCCGTAAAACTGAATCCTTCAGACGGACCTTCGGTTTCACCTACAAATGGTACGCAAGTATTGTCTTACGCAACGGAAGTGCTGACGAATGAAACAGAGGTACTAAGGCCACAAACGGAAGTGTTATCGCCTGAGACAGAGGTTCTTGATTATGGTACGGAGCTGTTATCAAATGAAGGTGGCACTACCGTGTTAACTCCGACCGGTGAATTAGAAATGGAAGAAGAGACCGACAATATACCTGCGGTCGATTTTAAGGTCGTGAAAGATATCAAGGTCACACATACAAATAAAGTTATTTGAGGTTTTTTCAAAGGCTGTAGGTATTCGGACAAGATTGCTCTTAAGAGCAGCGAAGTTGTCTGAATCAGGTAGGTATTCGGACAAGATTGCTCTTAAGAGCAGTGAAGTTGTCTGAATCAGGTAGGTATTCGGACAAGATTGCTCTTAAGAGCAGTGAAGTTGTCTGAATCAGGTAGGTATTCGGACAAGAAAGCCCTTGAGAACAGTGAAGTTGTCCGAATCAGCTAAGCATTCGGACAGGATAGCTTTTGAGACTAGCAAAACTGTCTGAATCAGCTATGCATTCGGACAAGATTGCTCTTGAGAGAAGTGAAGTTGTCTGAATCAGGTAGGTATTCGGACAAGATTGCTCTTAAGAGCAGTGAAGTTGTCTGAATCAGGTAGGTATTCGGACAAGAAAGCCTATGAGACTAGCAAAACTGTCTGAATCAGCTATGCATTCGGACAAGAAAGCTTTTGAGACTAGTAAAACTGTCTGAATCATCCAAACATTCGGATGAAATAGCCCTTAAAACTAGCAAACCTGTCCAAATCAAGCATTTATATCAGCGCAAATATATACAAAGCAACTATTTGAAAAAGCAAGTAAGCAAAGGAGTGTGAAAGATGTTTTCAAAAAGGAACTCTAAGTTGACGCGGCTGATGGCCGTCGTTCTGGCCATCATGCTTATCGGCTATAACATACCTGTTGGTGTCATCACCAAGGCGTTTGCCCAAACAGGCACTAATCAAAAGGTATTCACCATGGAAATCTTAGAAAATGGTATCCCCGTTCCCGATCAGGAAATTACCGGACATAACGCCAATAATGAGGTCAGCCTAACGGGCACAACGGACACGGACGGCCTGGTGGAGTTCCCGGAACTCACCAATGCCCAATTCGATAAAAACAATCAGTTTGAGTTTTTAGTCGCTTCAAAGACTTTTTCCATCGTGTTAACAGAGGGAACCACGGACCACTATATTTATGATGTGGCCACAGAAAAGCTGACCCTTGGAGAGCCGCCAGCACCGGTGAAAGCCAAATATACCGTGACGGTGAACCAAACCGGTTCGGGTCAAATCAAACTAAACGACATCGACTATGCAAGCCCTGTTCAACTCGAAGAAGGAACAAAGGTGGACGTCGGCATTACACCTGATCCCAATTACGAGATTAAGAGTGTCAAAGTGAATGGTGAAGCCAAAACAGTTACAAACAGCGAAGGGTACACAGAAACACTAGAATCCCTTGCAACTGACACCACGATTGACGTCCAATTTGCTTTAAAAACGTACACGATTTCTTTTATCAGCTATAAAAATGGGACCATAAAGGATGCCGCCGATCAAACGATTAACTCGGATGGCGGGACGGTCAAGGTTCAGCATGGTACCGATTCTTCTTTTACGGTTATCCCAACTACAGGCTATCATCTGGGGAGCATTACCATCGATGGAACGCCAATTAACCTGACAACCGAACTGACACCGGTCACCAACGGCGGTTATACGTACACTTTTTCAAAAGTGACCGCCAACCATCAGGTGGAAGTAACGTTTGCCATCAATACCTATCAGATTACGGCAGCTGTTCAAGGGGACCATGGGACCATTGAACTCGAGCAATCCGAGGTAGACTATAACAGTGACGTGAAGGCCGTTATCACTCCTGTAGATAACTCTTATAAAGTCGCCTCGTTAAAGGTGAACGGTGTGGGGGTAGACCTCACGAATAATGACAACTTTGTGGATAATAACGACGGCACGAGTTACACCTATACGGTGAAAAACGTAACGAAGGATACGACGATCGAAGTTGTGTTTGAGCAGATTTCGATGCTAGAGGGAGATTGGGAAACCTATGTTTTAATCAAGCCTGCTTCTGGCTCCTTACTCAAATCGTATAAAGAGGGGGCTAATGAGATTCGTGTCTATTCAAAGGATGCCATCGTCGTTGTTTCGGCGATTGACCCGTATTACCGTGTGGACATCTCTGATACGATTAAGCACTGGAAAGGGAATTATATTTTAAGAGAATCAACTACGATTAAAAGATTACTAGTAACCAAGGGTAGAAATGGTGGAGAGGAAGTGAATCTTCCTGGCCATTTAATTCTTCTTTTTGATACAGAGGGTCCAACCCTGGAGGAGCCAACCGTTAAGGGCTCAGACGAAGCAATTGTTGATGATTCGGTCTGGTTCAGTGGCGGGGTCACCGTTTCAGGTAAGATTGAGAACACGGAACAGACATTTGATGGGGTTTCTTTTTCTACTCCTATTGAAAAAGTGTACTACCAGAAAGGGCCATATTCTCCGAATGATCTAGGCAAGGAAGCTACTTTTAACGCAGAGAAAAATAGCTATTCCTTCCAGCCTAACGATGAAAAGTACAGTGGGATTTATAGCGTTTGGGCGGTAGACCAAGCGGGGAACGCTTCAACGGTGAAGACGGTGCAGGTTAATATTGATAAAAAAGAACCGACACTCGCTGACGGAGAGGCCGTTACTTTTAAGCAGAAGAATGATGATTATTTTTCAAAAGTCTTAAACTTCCTTTCGTTTGGAACATTTTTCAATAAAGAAGTGGAAGTAACCGTTCGAGTGAAGGACGATGCCTCTGGTGTTCAGGCGATCTCGCTAAAAACGAGCGATGAGAAGGTCGTTCCACAGCAGGTAGGATTCGAAAACGATGGACTGTATGCGCAAGCGAAGTTCACGGTGGATGCAGAAAGCTTCAAAGGAACGTTCCATGTCACTGTGACGGACCATGTGAAAAACAAAAATGTCGAACCGTATCTTGTGACGAAAGACAACTCGAATATCGCGGCGGACAACAGCGGCGTTGTGATGATTGAGAAGGGGGCACCTTCTGCCAAGGTTGAGGTTACTCCTAAAGAAAACGTTTTTGCCAATGGAGACGCGTACAACGGAGATGTCACCTTTGATGTGACCGTACAAGATGCGGAATCAGGGATCAACACGGTTGCCGTAGATGTGAACGGTAAAAAAATGGAATACGATTATTCGGACATGACGGAGAAGCAGACATATACGTTTGCAACGAATGATCCAGGCGTCCAGGTACATGAAGATGGGACGTACGTAGTTTCAATCTATGTGGTGGATAACGCAGGGAATACGAACAAGGTTGAAAAAACCATCTATGTCGACAAAACTGCTCCAGCCATCACGGACTTCAGTTTCTTAACGAAAAATGACCAGGGCAGCTATGAAAAAGTGGAGCAAACCGTTACGCTGAAGGATTCGGTGGAATTAACGGGGTATGGGTACTTTTTCAAAAAGCCAACGCGGGTGAGTGTGAAGGCAGAGGACCCTGTAGTGGCTTACGAATACACGAGTCACGTCAAATCAATGATTGTGTATTTAAAAGATTACGAGAGTGGAAAGTATTATGCAGTGCTAGCCGATGGTTCTTTTAAAGAAATCTTGGTGTCTGGTGTTGATAAAATTGCACCGGTTCCTACAACAGGCGAATTTACTTTCGATGTGCCAGAGGCGTTCAAGGGACAGATTTTTTCAAAAGCAACGGATCAGGTCAATAACACGGATACGTTTGAAACCCCAGACGGGACTGTGATTGAAAATGAAAAGCAGCATGGGAAAGAATCGCATATCAAACTTGAAAAAGTGAAAACCAGCTATAAGGATTCAAACAACTTAGAGCTTTATGCTAAAAACGTAGATGTGAATGTGACCGTTTCGGATTCCTATTCAGGGATTCAAAAGGTGGAATGGTCGGTGGTGGCGCCGTATGATACGGCGAACAATCAGTCCGGCAGCCTGACGATTAATAATGACAAAACGTATGCTGCGGGCAGCGCGACGGACGGTTGGCAGCAAACGAAAACCGATTTGAACCTTGTGACAGAAATGACCAAAACCCTTTCGGTAAAAAATAATAGTAATGGTATTGTGGTCAAGGTGAAGGTAACGGACCGGGCAGGAAATGTTTCAGAAGAGAAGATGACGTTCAGCATCGACAAGACGGCGCCGACGATTCAGGTGACCTATGATAACAACCAGTCAGACCCGGCGAATAAGGATTTTTACAAAGAGGACCGCACCGCGACGATTGTGATTACGGAGCGTAACTTCCAAGCAAAAGATGTCGTCCATGCGATCACGAATACAGATGGTGTGATTCCGAAACTAGTGGGCTGGAGCACGAAAGTCAATGCGAAGAATCCGGACCAGACGACGCATACAGCAACTGTGAAGTATGCGGCCGATGGCGATTATACCTTTGATATGAAGTATAAAGATAATGCAGAGAATGCGGCACCTGCTTTCACACAGCAGAAGTTTACGATTGATAAAACCAAGCCTGTGATTAAGGTGTCTTATAGTAATGGGGCGGCGGCGAAAGGCAACTATTATAAATCTGCCCGCACCGCAACGATTTCGATTACCGAGCACAATTTTGAAACGAGCCGGTTTAAGGTGTCAGGCACCGCGACGGATAATGGCAAGGCGGTGGCGTTCCCGGCGGTAAGTGGCTGGAGAACAAGTGGCGATGTGCATACGGCAACGATTCATTATTCGACTGATGCCAAGTACCACTTTGACATTGATTATACGGATATGGCTGGGAATCTTGCGGCCGATTACAAAGCAGATGAGTTTTTTGTAGACCAAACGGCACCTAAGCTTTCGATTACGGGTGTGGAGGATAAGTCGGCCAATAAAGGCGATGTGATTCCTGTCATTTCTTATTCAGATACGAATTTTGATAAAAATGCCGTGTCTATTAAATTAACAGGTGCCAACCACAAAGGTGAAGTCGGGTTGAGCGGCTCCTATGCGGCTGCTCCGAACGGTCAGGTGTATACGTTCAACAATTTTGCGAAGAAAAAGGAAGTTGATGATATTTATACGTTGACGGCGGCCCTTGTGGATATGGCTGGCAACCGAACTACACAAACGATTCAGTTCTCTGTCAATCGATTTGGTTCTGTCTATGTTTTTGATAAGGCATTGGAAGAGATTGATGGGAAGTATGTGAAAAATGAAACGGATGTCGTGGTGACGGAAACCAATGTGGACAGCTTGAAGCCTGATACGGTGAAGGTCAAGATGACGAAGAACGGAACGCCGGTGGACCTTGTGAAAGGGAACGATTATACGGTGACGGAATCTGGTGGAAATGGTCAGTGGAGCAAGTACAAGTACGTGATTAAGAAGTCGCTGTTTGCCGGCGATGGCAGGTATACGGTGGCGCTTTACTCTGAGGATGCGGCAGGCAACATCAATGAGACAATCGATGAGACGAAGAAGGCGGAGATTTCCTTTGGAATCGATAAGACGGCTCCTGTAATTGTTCCGATTGATATTGAGAGTGGGGAGCAGTACCCGGTTGAGAAGAAGTCAGTCACGGTTTCGATTAAGGATAATCTTGTTCTTAAGGGTGCGGAGATTTATGTGAATGATAAGAAGGTTGACCATAATGAAGAGGGAGAGAATTTCGTGTTTGATATGGGAAGTTCGAACTCGAAGCAGAATGTGAAGATTATTGCGGTGGATGCAGCGGGGAACGAGCTGACGTCCAAGGTAAATGACATTCTCGTATCGACTAACCCAATCGTCCGCTGGTACAATAATACGCCAGTGTTTGCTGGTTCACTTGGTGGAGTAGGCGGAATTGCTGTTGCTATAGGTGGATACTTCCTGTACCGGAAACAGAAGAGTAGAGACGACCAAGATGAAGTAGAAGATCGAGTGGTAGGATAGGAGGTTAGTCGACCATGTTTGAAGAAACATCTCTTGTGATTGGGCTGCTAGTAGCTAGTTTGGTTGTTAACCTTGTAACTATGATAGTGGTGATTGTGTCTTTTAGGAGGAAACAGTTGGGGGCTGCTGGTCAGAGGGAGGCAAGCGGTTCCGTCCAGGCGGCAGCCGCTTCTGCGGTAACAGGCATCGTCTTCTGCCGAGCATGTGGAAACCAATACGACTCAACCAGCCCAGCCTGCCCGAACTGCAAGACAGCAAGATAAACGAAAAGCGGGGACAGTCCCCCAGCGCTTTAACGCGCCGGGGGACTGTCCCCTTGTCGTGCAACTTATTTTGTTTTAAGATTTATTCAGCAGACAACTTTACGGTTGCAGGAGGATAATAAATGTCTAAAACCATCGTTGAAAAATTAAACTTGCTAAAGTATAAGAAAGTCGTTGTATTGGACATGCCTGAGGGTGAAGACTACTTTATCGGATTACATGACTATGATACAGCGTTTAAGGATAAAGGGTATGATCTCATTTTTGCTTTTGTCCTAACGAAGAGTGAATTAAAAAATTTGGGCGATTCGGTCATTGAGAAAAATTATCTGAAAGAAAACGGATATATTTACATTGCTTATCCGAAAAAAGGGAATAAGGTTTATCCGTCTTATATCCATCGTGATGAATTATTCGAGGCGTTAGGTGCAGATGAGGAAGGGTATGTCGGAACCAGCAGCATTAAATTTGCCCGAATGGTTGGACTAGATGAAGTATTTACAGTAGTAGGACTAAAAACAGAAAATCGAAACAAGAAAAGTAAAAGTTCAAAAGCCAGCCAGTTTGTTGATGATTACATCGCCATGATACCAGAAATAGAAAAGGATTTGCAGGACAACAAGAATCTGCTTGTCTTCTACCAATCACTTACCCCCGGGTACCAAAAAGATTGGGCCCGTTATATTTATAGCGCCAAACAAGAGGCAACCAAAGAAAAGCGGCGGGAAGAAATGAAAATGATCCTTGGAGCAGGTTACAAAACTCGTGAACTCTATCGAAACAAATAAGTGTGGGGACAGTCCCCCAGTGCTTTAGTGCGCCGGGGGACTGTCCCCTGTAGTTTTAACAAAAGTTTCTTTTGTAAAAACAGTTTTTCCTGATAAAATAAAGGAAACAGAGATATCAATAAATGCAGGAATCTATGCTAAAACCAAGCTGGGTTCCTTATATAAAGAATCAAGTGGTCTAGACAACTATATAACTTTTAGAGAAGAGGTTTTTTATAATGAGTGGTTTCCGTACTATTTTGCTAAAAAATGCAGTGGTTTACGCAGAAGATCAGGAGATTGACAAAGGATCGCTCCTCATTAAAGACGGGAAAATCGAAGCAATAGGGTCTAAAGTGGAAGGGAATTTGGATGAGAGTGGTCAAGAACTTATTCTTCCTGATTCCTATAAAATTATACCCGGCTTTGTTGACGTGCATATCCATGGGGCAAATGGAGCTGACACGATGGATTGTACGGATGAGGCGTTAGAAAATATGGCTTCTTCACTTCCACAAAGTGGGACGACCAGCTTTTTGGCTACTACCATTACTCAAAGTAAAGACTTATTAGAGAAGGCGTTACGTCAAACAGGCGAGTATATTTCCGATAAACAAAAGAGTGGACAGGCAGAAATTCTTGGGATCCATTTTGAAGGACCGTTTATCAATCCTACAAAAGCGGGTGCCCAACCACTTCAGCACATAATTCCTGCTGACATAGAATTATTCGAGAAGTGGCTGGATCTCTCCAAAGAAACCATTAAGCTCATCACGTTAGCACCAGAGATGCCACATGGAACGGAATTAGTTCAATTTTTAAAAGAAAAGGGAATTATTGCATCCATTGGTCATTCGGATGCGACCTTCGAAGAAGTGGGACAGGCAATTCAATCCGGTTCGTCCCATATCACACATTTGTTTAATCAAATGCGCGGGCTGCATCACCGGGAACCAGGTGTGGTCGGAGCGGCCTATTTACGAAAGGAATTAATGGTGGAAATCATCGCGGATGGGATTCATGTGTCTCCTGAGATGGTAAAGGTTTCATTTGAGCTCATCACTCCGGAGCGAATGATATTGATTACAGATGCGATGAGAGCCCAGTTCCTTTCAGACGGAGAATATGACTTAGGCGGTCAGAGGGTGTTTGTGAAAAAGGGGAAAGCACTCTTAGAGGATGGGACATTGGCCGGCAGTGTGTTAACGATGGAGCAAGCGTTTAAAAATATCCTTTCCTTTACGGGCTGTTCCGTAAGAGACGCGGTTCAAATGAGTTCGTATAATCCTGCCAAACAAATGGGTGTGTTGGACCGGAAAGGCAGTTTGAAGGTTGGCAAGGATGCCGATTTGGTTGTTTTAGATGAAAACAACGAGGTCGTTATGACTTTTTGTAAAGGACAGCTGGCATACAAGAAAGGGGACGAGGGAGTATGAAGATTATTGAAGTAGAAAATTATGATCAAATGAGCCGAACGGCAGCGAATTATATTATCGACAAGGTAAAGCAGAACCCTACGCTTACCCTTGGATTGGCAACGGGAGGGACCCCGAAAGGAACCTATGAACAACTGATCAAGGATCATGGCGAAAACAGGACTTCCTATGAGAAGGTGACTACGTTTAATTTGGATGAATATATTGGTTTTTCCGGGGAGCATCCAAGCAGCTACCGTTACTATATGGATGAACAATTATTTCATCATATCAATATTCCTAAGGCCCAGACCCACATTCCTAAAGGCGATGCGAAGGATATGGAACAGGAATGTGTGCGATATGAAAAGTCAATCGATGACCATGGTGGAATTGACCTCCAAATTCTCGGAATTGGCAGCAATGGCCACATTGGTTTTAATGAGCCTGGGACAAAGTTTGGTGCTAAGACACATATTGTGACGCTCGATGAATCAACGAGGGAGGCGAATTCACGATACTTCAAGTCGATGGATGAGGTGCCGAGGTTTGCGATTTCGATGGGAATTGCTTCGATTATGAAAAGTCGGGAGATTCTTCTACTGGTTTCGGGTGAATCGAAAAAAGAGGCGATGAAGCAGCTGCTTTGTGGGGAAGTGACAGAAAGCTTTCCAGCTTCCATTTTACAATTACATCCGAATGTCACGATTATTGCTGATCAACAAGCGTTGGATGAGGCGAAGGATTTTTGTTGAAGGGAGGATGAATAGGATGATTGATAAAACCTCTCCAATCCCGATTTACTATCAATTAGAGCAACAGATAAAGACAATGATTGAAAACAAGGAATGGATGCCAGGAGACTTGCTGCCATCTGAAAGGGAATTCTCTGAGAAGTACCAAATTAGTCGAATGACGGTCCGCCAAGCGATTAATAACCTGGTGCAAATGGGGTTACTGAACCGAAAACAGGGAAGAGGCACCTTTGTGTCGGATCTGAAGATTGAAAAGCGTGGGTTAACGAGCTTTTCGGAGGACATGCTTGAAAGAGGGATGACGCCAAGCAGTGAGTTGTTGGATTTCAAGGTTATACCGGCTACAGCGGCGATTGCTCAGGATTTACGCATAAAGGAAGCTGAGCCTGTGTATGAGATCAAGCGGATTCGTTTGGCCGATGGTGTCCCAATGGCATTGGAGACCAACTATATTTCGGCAGATTTAGTTCCGGGGATAACAGTGGAGCTAATGAATCAATCGATCTATCAATTTATCCAAGAGAAATTGAATTTATCGATCACGCATGCCAGCCAATCAATCGAGGCTTCGGTTGTGGATAGTATGGAAGCGGAGTATCTTCAAATCCCAAAAGGGGCACCTACTCTCTTCATCCAGCGAATCGCGATGCTGGAAAATAACGTCCCGCTAGAAACCGTCAAATCCCTCTACCGCGCCGACCGCTATAAATTTATGATCGACCTGAAGAGATAGTGGGGAAAACCCCATTAGGGGACAGTCCCCCAGCGCTTTAACGCGCCGGGGGACTGTCCCCTAAAGTTTTTTGAAAATTCCTATTGTAAAACGCTTTCATTTGTTCTATACTATCACTAAACCGATTTAGTAAACCGATTTAGTAAAACGGTTTATCAAATATTGTTAGAAGTTCTGGAGAAGATTCTATGAAAAAAACGACCATTGCTGATGTAGCTCAGCATGCAAAGGTATCTAAGAGTACAGTTTCCCAATATTTAAATAAAAGATACGACTACATGGCAGAACATACGAAACAGCGAATTGAGGATGCCATCAAGGAATTGGGTTATCGGCCAAATATCGTGGCAAGAAGCTTAAAGCAGAAATCCACCATGACAATTGGGGTCATCGTTGCCAACATCTTGCACAATTTTTCAACTCAGGTGATTCGGTCCATCGAAGACATGTGCCATCTTTATGATTTCCACCTAATTGTCTGTAATGCGGACGATGACCCAGAAAAAGAAAAGAGATACATTGAAATGCTTAGGGCTAAACAGGTAGATGGCATTATTCTTTTTCCTACAGGTGATAACCTAGAGCTCTATGAAGAAATGGTAGATGAAAAGTACCCAGTAATCTTTGTCGACCGTATAGTACCGGAAGTATCGATTCCATCTGTCATGCTAGACAACGAAAATGCGGCTGGTCTTGCTGTACAGCACTTTATTGAAAAAGGCTATAAGCGAATCGGGATTATTACGAATGTCATTCGCAATGTATCACCGAGGATGGAGCGGATTACCGGCTATAAAAAGGCTTTACAAAGTAATGGAATTCCGATTAAAGAACAGTACATTAAGAAACTAGAAATCAATAAAATCCAAACGGGTTTGGAAGAAATGCTTTCGCTAGAAGAACCAATCCAAGCCGTTTTGGCGGGGAATGACCTTACTCTTATGGAAATCTTAAAGTACGTAAAAAAACAAGACCTCCGCATTCCTGCTGACCTTGCCATCATCGGCATTGATGATGTTTCGTTTGCTAGCTTTTATGAACCAGCTTTAACGATCGTTGAACAGCCATCCTTTGAGATAGGGAAGAAGGCCGCAGAGCTCTTGCTTAGTAAAATTCAGAAAAAAGACGTAGAGGATGAACAAGCCAATTATCGTTTAGAACCGAGACTTATTGTAAGAAATTCTTGTTAAAAAGGATGTTAGTCATATGAATGATATCATTACCATTGGAGATGCAATGATTACGTTTAATCCCGTCTCAACGGGACCTATGAGATATGTTCCTTCTTTTGAAAGGAAAGTCGGGGGAGCTGAACTAAATGTTGCCATCGGCTGTGCCCGTCTAGGTTTAAAAACTGGGTGGATCAGCCGGTTAGGTAATGATGAGTTTGGTAGGTATATCTATAATTTTGTCCGCGGAGAAGGAATCGATGTCTCTCAAGTAGAGCTAGTAGATGGGTATCCTACTTCACTAAATTTTAAAGAAATTATGGAGGATGGAAGTGGCCGTACCTTCTATTATCGGACCAACTCTCCGACCACAGCTTTAACCGTGGATACACTGGATGAAGCTTATTTTAAGAACGCGAAGGTCTTTCATATCACCGGTATATTCCCTGCAGTTGATCAAGCGAAGAATATTGAACTAGTAAAATATGCAATTTCACTGGCGAAAAAGCACGGGGTGTTAATCTCATTCGATCCGAATATCCGATTAAAGCTTTGGAGTAAAGAAGAGGCGAAATCCGCCTTACGAGAATTCCTCCCACATGTGGATATTTTATTAACCGGCGTGGAAGAAGCGGAACTGCTATTCGGGGTAAGTGATCCCTTAGAAATCATCGAAAAAAGCAAGCATTACGGTATTTCCTATGTAGCAATTAAACAAGGAGATAAAGGTTCCATCGGCTATCACAATGGCCAGTATATCGAGGCTCCACCGGTAAAAGCAAAGAAGGTTGTGGACACGGTTGGTGCGGGTGATGGATTTGATTGCGGCTTTATTTATGGGGTCTTAAATCAATGGTCATTGGTGAAAACGCTTCATTTTGCTAATACCATTGGTTCAATGGTTGTCAGTGTTTCTGGCGACAACGAGGGACTTCCTTATTTAGATGAAGTGTTAATCCATTTAGGAGAAAAGGAATTCATAGAAAGATAGGGTGAGAGAATGAATCTTCAACTAGCCCTTGACCGCTTAACGCGGGATGAGTGCTTTCAGCTTTTGCAAGAAACAGAAGCCTTTGTGGATTGGATAGAGGTAGGTACCGGAGTAATCAAGGAATACGGAATGGCCATTATTCGGGAGATTAAAGAGACTTACCCACATAAAGTGGTTGTTGCTGATATGAAAACCTGTGACGCTGGGATGCATGAGGCAATTCAAGCATTTGAGGCAGGTGCAGATATTACGACCGTGATGGCCTTTTCTGCTGATAAGACGATCTTGGATACGCTTGAAGTGGCGAAAACCTATAACAAGCGGATCATGATTGATCTATTGGGAGTAACCGATCGTAACCGACTGGTTGAATTGCAGCAGCTAGGAGTGGACCTGGTGAGTCTCCATTTTGGCAAGGATATGCAGACAGAAGGCGAACTGGGTGCTGAGCAATTAGCCTTCACACATGGCTTTGATCAATTTGATGTGGCAGTTGCAGGTGGAATCAACGCAGATTCCCTTCCAGCGGTATTACAAATTCAGCCTGATACCATTATCGTTGGCAGTACGATCACGAAGGCTGATATTCCAGCAGAAGCTGCTGCTGTCATGAAAGGACTGTTACCACGATGAAATCTATTATTACTACAGTGGTGAATGAAATCTCCACTGTCATTGGCCAAATCAGCGAGGAAGAAGCGCTCCATTTATCCAAGCATCTACGAGAGGCAAAGCGAATCTTTGTTTATGGTGAAGGCCGCTCGGGTTTAATGGGAAAGGCCTTTGCGATGCGACTTATGCACGGCGGATTTCCTGTTTATGTGATTGGTGAAACGGTAACACCCAGTATCGAAGCAGATGATTTATTAGTAGCCATCTCTGGATCAGGGTCAACAGGAGCCATCCTACAATATGCATCAAAATCAAAAGAGCTTGGTGCCAAAGTCTTTCTTGTTACGACAAATAGAGATTCTAAGATTGCTTCTATCTGTGACGGGATTCTTGTGATTCCCGCCGCAACCAAATACCGGAGACCAAGTGAACCACAGACGATTCAACCCCTTGGGAATCAATTTGATCAATCTGTTCACCTCGTTCTAGACGCGATTATCATTGGGACTTTACAAACAGAGGATCAAGATTCTACCTATGGTGAAATGACTAAGCGGCATACGAACCTTGAATAGGTAACTTTTTTACAAAAGGGGATGGTTTAGAAGTGAATGTAGTCAATTTCATTAAAGAAAATCCAATAGTGGCAGTTATACGCGAAGCGACTCCTGGAAATATCCTCCCAATTGTAAACGCTTTATATAAGGGCGGAGTTAAAGTAGTTGAGATCACTGCGGAAACGCCAAAAGTGATGACCATGATTGAAAAAGTGACAGATGAATTTTGTGATCAGGTTCTAGTTGGTGCGGGTACCGTTTTGGACCCTGAAACGGCTAGAGCAGCCATCATGGCAGGAAGTACATTTATTGTTTCTCCATCACTGAATCCTGAAACAATAAAAATGACAAAGCGTTATGGAGTAACCAGCATACCAGGAGCATTAACACCAACAGAGATTTTGACAGCTTATGAACACGGTGCCGATATGATTAAAGTTTTTCCAGCTAATGCCTTTGGTCCAGGCTATGTAAAAAATATTCATGGACCCTTCCCGCATATTCCATTAATGGTTACGGGAGGAATAAATCAAGGAAATGTCCTTGAGTACATGGGCAGCGGTGCTTTAGCAGTTGGAGTGGGAAGCAACTTAGTTGATCCTAAGCTTTTAAAAAGTGATGAGGATTATCACGCCTTAACTAGCAAAGCACGTGCATACACAGAGGTTGTTAGCAAAAATAATATACTTATAAAAAAGTAGGGGGAGCTAGTAAAATGAAAAAATTATTCTCATTATCCTTTGCATTACTTTTAGCATTATCTGTTGTTTTAGCAGGCTGTAGCAGTAAGGAAACTGGAACAAAGAGTACGGGTGAAGCTGATGGTGCAGCTAAAAAGATTAAGCTCGTTGCTGCTCATAACCAAACATCTCCGGATAACCCATATCAAGTTGGTCTTTTAAAGTTCAAAGAAGTGGCTGAAAGTAAGTCAAAAGGGAACATTGAAGTGGAAGTTCATGCGGGAACGATTGGAACAGAAGAGGCTGAATTAGTACAGAAGCTTAAGTTAGGCGCTGCGGATGTAGTATTAGTATCTCCTGGATTTATGACACAAACAGGAATTAAAGAAGTTGATTTGTTAGCGTTACCATACCTATTCGATAGCTACGAGCACTGGGAAAAAGTTGTAGATGGTAAAGTCGGCGAAGACATCACGAAGTTAATCAATGAAAAGTCTAATAACGATTTCAAAATTGTAGGTTACTGGTCTGCTGGTGTAAGACATTATTATGGTAAAAAGCCAATTAACAAAATGAGCGATTTAAAAGGGTTAACATTTAGAACACAAACTTCTGGTGTTGTGGCTGATTACTGGAAACAAGCTGGTGCCATTCCTACATCTATTGCTTGGGGCGAACTATACCAAGCATTACAGCAAAACGTTGTAGATTCATCTGAAAATTCTTATCCGTATTTTGTACAACAAAATCACCACAAGACGAAGAATGGTAAATACATCACTGAAACAGGCCATGATTACACAACAAGATTCTTATTAGTAAATGGCAAGAAGTTTGACTCTTATACGAAAGAACAGAAAGAAATTATTTTAGAAGCAGCAAAGGCTTCTGTTGAAGCAGAAAGAGCTTCTGTTATTGCTCAAGAAAGCGAATATAAAGAAAAAGCGATTGCTGAAGGAGCAGTTGTAAACGAGATTGATCGTGCACCATTTATTAAACTTGCAGAGCCGTTACAAGACAAGGCTGCAAAGGATATGGGCGTGGAAAAATTATTAAAAGAAATCAGAGACTTAAAGTAAATAGATTGAATGGATAAAGGGAAGATGTGTCTTCCCTTTAATCCTAAACAAGGGGGGAAACGATAAGCATGATCAAAATTCTTGAGAAGATTCAGCTTACCATCGGTGTTTTAAGCTTATCGATCTTTTTTATCACCATTATCATTCAAATTGCCACCAGGCATTTGGGTATTCCGGTTATTTGGACGGAGGAAGTGGCGAATTATTCATTCATTTGGTCTGTCTTTATGGGAGCAGCGGTGATGCTGAATCGAAAAGAACATTTTAGCTTTGACTTTTTATTGCAAAAGCTTAACGGGGTATCAAAAACGACTTTATTAATGGTGATTGATACAATCGTATTCTTATTTGCTGTCGCTCTTTTCTATTATGGAATCGAGGCTGTACAGAATTTTTGGACGTATAATTGGACCTCTTTACCAGCGATGAAAATGGGCTATGTATGGATTTCTATCCCGATTACAGGGCTTACAATGGCCATTTATTCTCTTAATCATTTGATTAGTAGCTTCAAAGAAATAAAGAGAGGGGGGGCTAAGGTATGACGGCAATTCTTTTAGTCGCATTGTTTCTCATCCTCATGTTGATCGGAGTTCCTATTGCATTTGTTATTGGGATTGTTGCTTTGTTGGGAATCTTTACAGTCCCATATATTCCAGAAGTAACTGTACCGATGAAAATGCTAAATGGAATCAATTCCTTTGTCCTGCTTGCGGTGCCACTCTTTATTCTGGCGGCGAACTTAATGAATAGTGGAAAAATATCACAAAAGTTGATTGACCTTTCAATGGCGATTGTCGGCCATATTAGAGGCGGTTTAGCCCATGCTAATATCCTTGTATCGATGATTTTTGCAGGTGTTTCTGGTGCTGCACAAGCTGATACTGCAGGTGTAGGTAAAATCTTAATCCCTAATATGAAGAAACAAGGTTATGACACGGAAACAGCGGTTGGAGTAACAGCAGCCTCTTCTACTATAGGTGTTATTATTCCGCCTAGTATTCCAATGATCATTTTTGCTGGTTTAACCAATGCGTCGATTGGAGCATTGTTCTTAGGCGGGATTATCCCAGGAATTTTAATCGGATTGGGAATGATGCTTTTCGTCTATTTTAGAGCAATCAAGAAAGGCTATCCAAAGTCTGAAAGAGCGAAAATGAAGGAATTTTTAAAATTGGTTTATGAAACGATCCCAGCTTTAATTACGCCATTTATTATCATTGGTGGGATTATTACAGGGTTTTTTACTGCTACAGAAGCAGCGGCAGTAGCCTCACTTTATACATTAATTATTAGTATGTTTTTCTATAAAACAATTAAGCTTTCTGATTTGCCTAAGATTTTGACTGATACACTTGCATTAAGCTCGCTTTCACTTTTTGCCCTTGCAGCCGCAAGTGCACTTGGTGAGTTATTGAGTTACTATCAATTATCAACGATGGCCCAGGAATTCTTTGTAAATAATGTTGGAGCTAAGTGGGTATTTATTTTAATTCTTATCGCTTTCTTCTTGTTTATTGGAACGTTTATGGATGCCATCCCAGCTATGATTCTCTTCGTTCCAGTTATTTTGCCTACGGCTACACATTTTGGAATGACGCCTGTTCATTTAGGTCTTATTGTCGTCATTACATTAGCCATTGGACTCGTTACGCCGCCTTACGGATTATGTTTATTGTTGGCCGGAAAAATTGGGGAGTTGAGTATTGAAAAGTCGCTCTCAGCAGTTATGCCATATATAGCCATTATTCTTGTCGTCCTTATTTTTGTAGCCTTTTTCCCAAGCATTGCATTCTTTGTGCCAAAGCTCATCAATCCAGGATTATTTTTATAAAACGTTGTTGTTGAATTGGCATACATTTTAGGAGGACATCATGGTAAAAAGAGAAATTTTAAGTAGCGACGGTTCACTTATGTTAGTAAAAGTTCAATTGGCTAAAGGGTTTATCGGTGATGTGGATCAGCATCCTGAAGAACAAATCAGCTATATTGAAAAAGGAAAAGTAGAATTTGAAGTAAATGGTGAAAAGAGAATCTTGGCTGAAGGTGATAAACAATATATCCCATCGAATGTTGTACACCAGGTCAAGGTTTTAGAGGAATGTGTGATTTTAGATATTTTCACTCCGATTCGCAGGGATTTAGTTCAGGGTTAAAATGAAAGGAGGGGCATAGAAAGCCTCTCCTTATTTGTTTTTATGAAGGACTTTTATTTGCTCATCCCCACCAATGATGACGGTGTCTGTCATTCCTATGAATAGACCGGTTTCTACGACTCCGAGTAACAGTTTTAGTTGGTTATGTAGTTCAGCGGGATTCGCAATGGTTTGAAAATGACAATCCAAAATATAATTACCATTATTAGAAACGAAGACGTTTCCTTCTCCAAGTCTTAATTGCGGGGTAGCGCCAAGTTTTGGCGATACTTTTGGCTGTTACTTCCCAGCCAAAGGGAACGACTTCAACAGGAAGAGGAAACTTCCCTAGTGTTGGTACTAATTTCGATTCGTCGGCGATGATGATAAGCTGCTTCGCATGGGCATCCACGAGCTTTTCTCGTAAAAGAGAACCGCCGCCACCCTTGGTTAAGTTGAAATTAGGATCAATTTCGTCCGCACCATCAATGGCGATATCGATACTTTGGACTTGCGAAAAATCGGTTAAAGGAATCTTGCATGCCTTGGCCCATCCTTCCGTACGTATAGAGGAAGGAATCCCTCTAACGGTAAGCCCTTGTTCTACTAATTCGCCTATCCTTTGTATGAGCCAGTAAACGGTTGAACCTGAACCTAAGCCAATAGTCATTCCATCCTGAATAAATTCAGCCGCCTTTTCAGCAGCGGCCTTCTTCCTTAACTCAGTTGAACTTAACATATGGGTCACCTCTTTTTTATATCAATCATACCATAATTTGGGGACAGTCCCCCAGCGCTTTAACGCGCCGGGGGACTGTCCCCTTTTGTACTTGTCACACAAATCCATTTATTTTAAGATTTAACTCAGCCAGTGGGAGACTGACCCACTGGCTTTATCTATAAGTCAATAAGTTTGAATTATTATAATATTATAAATATATTGACGTTTCAGAAAAATTTATCTAAAATAACCCTTATAGAATATATGAAGGGAGGGCTAGTTTGTCACATTCAAAAATGGGAGAAAAAGAGATTTATCAACTTTTAAAAAGCGCAATTTTTAATTCAGAACTTCCCCCGGGCACACAATTAGTTGAATCGTCCCTTGCTGAAGCATTTGGCGTGAGTCGAACCCCGATTCGGTCTGTTCTTTCCCGGCTGAAGTATGAATCTTTGGTTCGATTTATTCCCAATCGGGGGGCCTTTGTTTACTGCCCGACTCCTAAAGAAGCAGAGCAAATCTTTTTTGTTCGGCAGATTTTGGAACCGGAAGCTACTTATCTAGCTGCGCTTAATGCAAGTTCATCAGACCTTGAAAAGATGAACTTTTTCTTGAATCAAGAGGAACAATGTTATCAGGAAAATCAAGCACAATTAGCATTGCAATCCATTCAGTCATTTCATCTGGCAGTGATTGAGGCTTGTAGGAACCCCTATCTTATTCAATACTTGCGTGAGATTCTATCATTAACGCATATTATTCTTACCTTTTATGACGTTTCAGAAACTAATACCACACATTCTAATCATGAGCATCGGGCTTTGTATGATGCTATCTATCGACGAGACGCCGACCGAGCGAAACAACTTGCCGTCGAACACATTCCATTCATCATTAGTGATATTGACTTCACCAAAAAATTAAATCACGCTTTATCGATTGACCAAATTATTACTCGGTACACATCCAAGTAATTTTTTAATCGGGTTGATTGTATACAATCATTGTACACATATAGGAGGATACAATATGCCATTCATTAACATGAAAACAGCTGTACCTGGTCCGAAAGCCCAAGAGCTGTTAAAACGAAAGGAACAAGTGGTTGCACGTGGTCCGTCTAATACAGTTTTGTCCTTTGCGGAAAAGGGTGAAGGTGCCCTATTAACAGATGTTGACGGAAATACATATATCGATTTTGCCGGTGCAATTGGAACATTAAACGTTGGCCATAGTCCAGCTCGTGTGGTCCAGGCATTAAAAAATCAGCTAGATCAGTATATTCATACATGTTTTAACGTCATGATGTATGAGCCTTATGTTGCCTTGGCAGAAGAATTAGTTCGAATTACTCCAGGGGATCATGCGAAGAAAGCCTTTTTCGCTAATAGTGGAGCAGAGGCAGTTGAAAATGCTGTTAAAATCGCAAGAAAGTATACAGGTCGTAAAGGGATTATCTCATTTGAACGCGGCTTCCATGGCCGGACGCTTCTCGCGATGTCCTTAACTAGTAAAGTAAAGCCATATAAATATCAATTTGGACCTTTTGCCCCTGAGACATTCCGTGCTGGTTATCCGTATTATTTTCGTAGACCAGAAGGGATGACGGAGGATCAGCTTGATCAAGAACTGTTGAGAGAATTAGAGACTTTCTTCTTGGCAGAAGCGCCAACCGATGAAATCGCAGCTGTGATCATTGAGCCTGTTCAAGGGGAAGGTGGATTTGTCGTTCCTTCAAAAGCCTTTATGCAAGGGTTAAAGAAAATCTGTGAAAAATACGGCATCCTCTTTATCGCTGATGAAATTCAAACTGGGTTTGCCCGTACAGGAACGATGTTCGCTATTGAGCAATTTGGGGTTGTACCTGATTTAATGACGTTATCGAAATCCTTAGGAGCAGGCCTTCCGATTTCTGCGGTAGTTGGACGTTCGGAAATTATGGATGCTCCAGCACCTGGTGAAATTGGGGGTACCTATGGTGGAAGCCCGCTTGGCTGTGTAGCTGCTCTCGAAGTAATCAAAATCATTGAGAATGATAGATTAGTAGAAAGATCCCAAACAATCGGAAAGGTATTAACCGAACGGTTTGAGAGTTTGCAGGCAAAATATCCACAAATGGGGGATGTCCGAGGCCTAGGTTCCATGATTGCGGTTGAATTCGTGAAAGATCCATTAACGAAAGAACCGGATAAAGAATCGGTCGCAAAAATTGTGGCCGTTGCCCAACAAAAAGGGCTCATTCTTCTCAGTGCAGGCCTTTTCAGCAATTGTATTCGAGTGCTAGTTCCACTAGTAGTGACGGATGAGCAGCTAGATGAAGGGTTGGCTGTGTTGGAAGCAGCCATTTACGAAGTGCTGGGTCAACCAGTAAATGCTTAAAAGGAGGCTTGTCCATGGAAATGTTAAAACAGGAGCAGCAGAATAATAGTGAGCAAGTGGTTGTAGAAGATGCTGTTTCAATTATTATTCAGCGTGTTCGTCAAGAAGGGGATGCTGCCCTCAAAGCCTATTTACGGGAGTTTGACGGGGTAGATATTGAAGAACTTCGAGTCAAAGAGGACGACATCCATAAGGCGCGAACCCAATTGCCGCAAACGTTACTAGAGGACATCCATTTCTCTGTAGAGCGGATTCAAGCCTTTGCAGAAGCACAGCGCCGATCACTGACCGAATTTGAGCAAGAAATGATTCCAGGGGTGTATTTAGGGCAACGGGTCATTCCGATTGAAACGGTAGGCGCCTATGTTCCTGGAGGACGGTATCCGTTGTTATCTTCCGCACAGATGGCCATCATCCCGGCCAAAGTTGCGGGTGTTTCAAACGTGAAAGTATGTACACCTCCCACCAAATCCGGAGAAGTTCATCCAGCAGTTTTGGTAGCAGCCCATCTTTCAGGAGCGGATGAAATCTACCGTGTGGGCGGGGCTCAAGCGATTGCAGCGCTCGCCTACGGGACGGAATCGATTGCTCCCGTTAATAAAATTACCGGACCAGGCAACTTATATGTAACAGAAGCCAAGCGACAAGTTCATGGTCATGTCGGAATCGATTTGTTAGCCGGCCCCAGTGAAGTCTTAGTTGTTGCCGACGAGTATGCCAATCCAGTTTTTATAGCTTCTGATTTACTTGCACAGGCGGAGCATGATGTCAATGCAAGGGTTGCCTTAGTTACCACCGACCGAAATGTAGGAGAGGCCGTTCTTTGTGAAATTGAAGAACAGTTAAAAACCCTGCCGACTGCCAAAGTCGCCCGTGCTTCGTGGGAAAGAAAGGGACAAGTATTCCTTGCGGATAACTTAGATGAGGCTATTTCGATTGTAAATGAGTGGGCACCGGAACACCTTCATATTCAAACCAAAAATGCGTATGACATTAAAGAGCGATTTCTCAACTATGGGTCATTATTTTTAGGAGCACTTTCCTCTGTTGTTTATGCTGACAAAGTGTGTGGTACCAATCATATTCTTCCTACTCGGGCAGCAGCAAAATATACAGGCGGTGTATGGGTTGGAACGTTTTTAAAAGTAGTTACCTACCAGCACATCAAACCAGAGGGTGTTGATGTACTAGCTGCACATTGTGTCCGGCAATCAAGCCAGGAAGGACTAATTGGACATCTTCGCTCAGCCAATATCAGATGGAGTGGAAAACTCGATATCGAATAAAAAACATTCATTTTAAGGGGGAAATAGGATGAAACAATTTACAAAGATGTTTTTACTTATGGTACTTGCTCTGGTTCTTCTAGCTGGGTGCAGCGGTGAAAAGACGAACGGAAATGCAAGTGATTCCAAAGGTGAAAACAAATCTTCAGTAGGTACATTAGAAAAAGCGAAAGAAAAAGGGGTACTTGTTGTTGCTTCATCAAACGATGTTCCTTTTGCCTACATCGATAAGGACACAAAGAAGTTTTCTGGTATTGATGCTGAAATTATTACAGAAATCGCAAAGCGTTTAGGAATTCCGAAAGTAGAAATGAAAGAAGTTAAGTTTGAAAACTTGTTGCTTGAACTTAACAACAACCGAGTTGATATGGTAACAGATGGAATGTATATCAAGCCGGAGCGTCAAAAAATTGCGGACTTTACAAACATTTGGTACACCGAGGGGGAAGCGTTAGTTGTCCTAAAAGATTCTCCTATCAAAGGGTTGGATGATCTAAAAGATAAGGTTGTTGGCGGTCAAAAAGGAACAGCATTCCTAGAGTTTGGACAAAAGCTTCAAAAAGAAGGCAAAATTAAAGAAGTTAAGGTGTTCAATTCACAATCCGAGCTGCTTCTTGCTGTAAATACGAAAAAAATAGATGCTTGTATCACTGATAGTGCAGTAGCAGGATATAGTATCACAAATGATAAAACTTTGAATTTAAAATTAGTTTCCCCTTATAAAGCTGAAGCAGCTGGAAACATTGGCGCTGCTGTTCGTAAATCTGATAAAGACCTGTTGGAAGCTGTTAATAAGGAATTAGATAAGCTGAAGGAAGAAGGCTTTGTCCTAGAAGTGTTGAAAAAGTATGGATTAAACGAAGATAACTTCGTGCCTGCTGGAAAGTAAGAAGCCGTATTCTAGGAGAGCTCTTGCCTTAAGCTCTCCTATCTTTATATTGTCTAGCTCCACATGTAATGTATCGAAAGTTGGGGAGGTTACATATGAACATCATAAATAATTTAGATTTTGCAACAGCCTTTAAAGACCTGTATCCAGAATTGTTAAAAGCGATGGGGACCGTTATCGGGGCTACCGTGGCCGGGTTCGTCCTGGCATTAGTACTGGGAACGTTGATTGCCCTAGGGCGTATTTCAAAAATAAAGTGGTTGAATGGATTCTTGGTGGTGTTCCTTGAAATTATTCGAGGAACCCCTTTATTGGTTCAACTTGTGTATATGTATTATGTTGTTCCATTGATCCTCTCTCTCGTTGTCCAGTTTTGGATTCCAGATTATCAAATCAATTTTGATGCTTTTACTGCAGGGACCGTTGCCTTGGGAATTAATTATGGGGCATATTTATCGGAAGTTATTCGATCCTCCATTATTTCAGTCGACCGTGGTCAGACGGAAGCTGCTCTAGCTCTTGGATACACCAAACAGCAGGCGATGTGGTCCATTGTCATTCCACAAGCAGGCCGAATTGCCTTACCCACCTTTGGTAATTACATAATCATGATGGTAAAGGATACCTCACTCCTTGCTTTCATTACGGTGTATGAACTATTACTTAGAACACAAGCATACGCCTCACAAACATTCTTAACTATTGAATCCTACACACTTTTAGCATTAGCGTATTTAGTTTTAAGTTTACCAATGGCTCAAGTAGTTCGAGTGATGGAGAGGAGGTTAGGTCGTCATGTCTAATGCAAATGCAATCATAGAAGTCAATCAATTACGAAAATCCTTTGGCGCCAACGAAATTCTAAAAGGAATTAATATGGACATCAAACAAGGAGAAAAGGTGGTCATTATCGGGCCATCCGGATCGGGGAAATCCACCTTTCTTCGCTGCCTTAACTTTTTAGAAATCCCAACGAGTGGAACCGTGAAGGTACATGGTGATTATTTTATCAAACCGGGCGAAAAATTTAATGAAAAACATGTTGCAGCCCTTCGTACGGAGGTTGGAATGGTGTTTCAACGGTTTAACTTATTTCCAACTATGACGGCAGTCGAAAATGTAATGGCTGCTCAAATCAAAATTAGAAAAAAATCGAAAGAAGCCGCTCGTGAAACCGCAGAAAAATATTTGCATAAAGTTGGTTTAGCGGAACGGATGAATCATTATCCTAGTCAATTATCAGGTGGGCAACAACAGCGTGTCGCCATCGCTAGAGCCCTAGCAATGGAACCCAAAGCTATGTTGTTTGATGAGGCGACTTCTGCACTCGATCCTGAACTAATAGGTGAAGTTTTAAATGTCATTCGTGATTTGGCAAAAGAAGGAATGACCATGGTTTTAGTGACACATGAAATGAAATTCGCAGAAGAGGTCGGCGACCGGGTGATTTTTATGGATGGGGGAGTCATCGTCGAGGAAGGGCAGCCGAAGGAATTTTTCCATAACCCCAAGCATAACCGAACTCGGGAATTTCTTCAAAAAGTGGAACATTAGGAGGATGGTATCGTGAATATTGGATCTCTAATCAACGGGAAAGAGTATGTAGGAAACGGACGTGCTAAATATGAAGTACGCAATCCTTATAATGGTGAACTAGTAGGAAGGATTGATTTTGCTACTGAGGAAGATTTACTTTTAGCCATTGAAACAGCACAACAGGTTTTTGAGCAAAGTATGAAGAAAATGCCTGCGCATCAGCGGTCAACAATCCTTCGGAAATCGGCAGACTTACTTGAAAGCCGTGGGGGTGAATTTGCCCAGCTTCTTTGCAAGGAAGCGGGAAAACCGATTCGTGATGCACATGGAGAAGTAGGTCGAGCCGTTCAAGTTCTTCGTTTTGCCAGCGAAGAAGCGAAGCGAAACGACGGAGAACTCATTAAAATGGATTCTGCGGTCGGAGGTGAAGGGCGGATAGGGTTTGCCAAACGTGTGCCTGTTGGCGTGGTAGCAGCCATTACCCCATTTAACTTTCCGCTAAACCTTGTGTTACATAAACTTGCTCCTGCTATCGCTGCCGGTTGTACGGTTGTTCTAAAACCAGCAGAGAAAACCCCATTGTCGGCGATGAAACTGGTTCAACTATTGGAGGAAGCTGGTCTTCCTGCCGGAGCAGTGAATGTGGTAAACGGTTTTGGGGCCGATCTTGTTCCTAAATTAGTAACGCACCCTTATGTGAAAAAAGTAACCTTTACCGGAAGTGGTCCGGTAGGATATAAAATCAAAGAGCTGGCCGGAAACCGAAGAGTGACGCTTGAATTAGGTTCCAATGCTCCAAATATCGTGTTTCCTGACGCTGATTTGAATGCGGCGGCAGCTGGCATGGTAAAAGGCGGTTTCGCATTTGCTGGCCAAGCCTGTATTTCAGTTCAGCGAATTTATGTGCATCGTGAAGTCTATGGGCAATTTTTAGACTTATTAGTACCATTGGTGAAAAATCTTAAAGTTGGTGACCCGGTATTGGAAACATCGGACGTGGGTCCACTTATTACGGAAGATGCTGCAATTCGTACTGAATCCTGGATACAGGAAGCGGTGAGTCAGGGAGCAAAGGTGTTGGCAGGCGGACAGCGAGAAGGATCGCTTCTCTATCCTACCATCTTAGTGAATGTAGTTCCTTCCATGAAGGTAGTCTGCCAGGAGGTATTTGCTCCTTTAGTAACAGTGATTCCTTTTGAAACCGAGGAAGAGGTAATTGCGGCAGCTAACGATTCTGATTATGGATTGCAGGCTGGCGTGTTCACATCAGATATTAACCGAGCATTTCGTTTCTTTGAAGCGTTAGATACTGGCGGGGTTTGGATTAATGAAATCTCTACAGTAAGGCAGGACAATTATCCCTATGGTGGGGTAAAGTTAAGCGGCATTGGCCGCGAAGGCGTGGCTTCTGCCATTGAAGAAATGACGGAAGTGAAGTTTATGGGGATTAAATTGGGGTAGAGTTTTTTTGAATTATAAGAAAGCATAAAAGTAGACTTTGAGAATTGTCCAGCTGCAGCGCCTAGCCCCTCGGGTCAAATAACCTTCGGCAATAAAAGTCAAAAGGCGGACTTTTCTTGCCGAAGAACATTTGCCTGTCGGGGCTGACCAAGGCGCTTGCGCTTTTCTTGTGTGTCTGATTTATTATTTATAAGGGTATTATTTTAAAGTCTCTTCACATAGAAGGGGCTTTTTTCCAAGAACCCATTAGTTTGGTAAAATTAATAATGAAAGGGGTTATGTATATGGAATTAACGGTTAAGTGGGATGAGAAGATGGCGTTTTCGGGGACGACCCCCTCTGGGCATGAGATCAAGATGGATGCCGCTCCAGAGGTGGGTGGAGAGAATACAGGAGCACGCCCAACGGAGCTGCTTTTGCATGCAGTCGCCGGTTGTACAGGGATTGATATTATCTCGATTTTGCATAAAATGCGTCTGGAGCCTTCGTCTTTTCAAATGGATGTAAAGGGAGAACGTGCAGACGACCATCCAAAGAAATTTACAACCATCAACATTCATTATGCTTTAGAAGGAGATTTGCCGGAAGAGAAGGTTGTACGGGCGATCCAACTATCAAAGGACAAATATTGCTCTGTCTCCCATTCCTTAAGTGCAGAAATAAGCGCAAGCTATTCGATTAATGGGGTTAAGGGTCAACAATCTATATAACAATTAAAAAAAAGTAACTGCCTTTGGGGCTGTTACTTTTTTGCGTTCTTCATCTGTATCTATTTCTCCATCAACCATTTCGTCACAATCTTTGATTCTTCATCCCCAAGTAGATTCCCAGGCATCTTAGGGGTACCCTCACTGATTATCTTCAGTACTTCCTCTTCTGAATACTTCCCCTTCATATTGACTACAGTCGGGCCAACAGCGCCCTGTAATTGGTCACCGTGGCATGCTGAACAATTTTCCTTATAAATCGTTTCGCCATCCTTGGCAGAACTAGAACTATCAGATGAACAGCCGGTTAATAATAAAAGCGTGAGTGCTACAACAGCCCAAAGTCGATTCACGATGTCTCCTCCAAACCAATAAAGATTTCCTATCTCCATCTTAATAGAGGTTGGACCGGGATAACCTTCCCATTTATGAACAAAGACAAAACTTTTCGGGGACAGTCCCCCAGCGCTTTAGCGCAACGGGGGACTGTCCCCGAACTGCACCCAACGTTATAATGAAGAAAAATGCTACTGAAACGGAGCGGGCCCATATGAGGAAAATTTTAGTCGTGGATGACGATAAACATATACTTGATTTGGTTAGCATTCATGTAACCCAGTCGGGATATCAGGTGCTTAAGGCAGAGAATGGCATCCAAGCCCTTGGAATATTGGAAAACGAGCTGCCGGACTTGGCCATCGTGGATGTGATGATGCCGGGGTTGAACGGCTATGAACTGACGAAAAAAATAAGAAATGACCGCGACATCCCGGTCCTATTACTGACAGCCAAAGGGGAACTAGAAGATAAGGAAAAGGGGTTCCTGGCTGGGTCAGACGATTATATCGTCAAACCTTTCGAACCCAAGGAATTGCTATACCGTATCGCCGCCATCCTACGACGATACGATAAACCGACAGACACCATGCTGCAAGTGGGATCCATCCTGATCAACCGGAAACGATTCGAAGTCACCGCAGGCGCAAGCACCTTACTGCTCCCGCTGAAGGAATTCGAATTGCTCTCCCTACTTGCCTCTAAGCCCAACCAAGTCTTTGAGCGGGCCACCATAATGGAGAAGATTTGGGGCTACGACTATGAGGGAGACGAACAAACACTTACCACCCATATCAAGCGAATCCGCGAGCGCCTCGCGAAAATCTCAAACGACGTTGAAATCCTCACCGTCCGTGGAGTGGGCTATAAACTAGAGGTGCATCACTCATGAAATCGTTATATGGAAAATTTGCTCTAACAACCATCCTTATCATGCTGTTCAGCACAATCTGCGGGTTTTTACTCACAAACACCTATTACCAAAACGTGATGAAAGAGCGGAATGATAAGAAAAATGTGGAAATCGCTAAATCCATTGCCGCTCACATCGAGGCCTCTCCACAGCTCCCTTTATCCAATTACCTATCGACGGTGGGAAAAATCGGCTACCAGCTTTATGTCGTCGATGAATCGGGCAAGGGCCACTTTTACGGCGGGAAGTATCGAGTACAAGATTTACAAGCCTCCTCTGTGAAAAAGGTACTCGACGGCTACATCTATCATGGGATGCGCCAATTTCCTCGTCAGACATTTGTGACTGGTTTTTTTGCCAACGAATTGTCAAACACAATCGGCGTTCCGTTTAGCTATGAAAACAAGCGCTATGCACTCTTTGTCAGACCGGATATCAAGCTATTATTTAGCGAGGTCCATACCCTTTTAGGTGGTCTCATCGTAGGAACTGCTTTTTTAAGCCTATTGCTGATGCTAGTCGTGGCCAAGCTTTTGATTGTGCCCATCACACAATTAACGGAGGCAACCAAACGGATTGCCAATGAAAACTATGATACCCAGCTGAACATAGACCGCCGAGATGAAATCGGTCAGCTGGCAGCGAGTTTTCATACGATGGTCGGTCAGCTTCAGGAAAATGATCAGATTCGCAAGGAGTTCATCAGCAATGTGTCCCATGATTTTCAATCACCGCTACTGAATATTCAAGGCTATGCTGGCTTATTGAAATCAACCGATTTAACAGAAGAGGACCGTGAGAACTATGCTGAAATCATCCAATCAGAAACCAAGCGGTTATCGAAGCTCACCCGTCAGCTTTTACTATTAACTACACTCGATCAATCAACAAGAATGGTGAAGTATCAAGAATTTCAGTTGGATGAACAGTTAAAGGCCTGTGTGAATAAATATCGCTGGTGGCTGGAGGAAAAGCAAATTAACTTACTGATGGAAATCGAGCCGACGACCTATAATGGCGACGCCGCGTTATTAGAAAATGTCTGGGATAATCTTTTTGACCAATGCGATTAAATATAACCGTCCGGAAGGCGAAATCCACATTCGACTCCTAGCAAAAGAAACGGGACTAGAAGTGACCGTGAGCGACAATGGAATAGGTCTAACAGAAGAAGAAAAAGCACAGCTTTTCGAACGTTTTTACCGGGCTGACAAATCACGTTCAGAGGAGGGAACCGGTCTCGGATTATCGATTGTGAAACAAATTATCGAGCTCCATAAAGGAGAAATCCACGTCACCAGTACGCCGAACGAAGGGACCATTTTTACCATCAAGCTTCCCTATTTGTAACGTAAAGTTCATATAGAGTTCATGTTAACCAATTACTATAGTCACCGTAGAAATAAAAACTATGGGGGTTAACATGATGGAAAATAAGTGGAGTATTCGACTCATTCGCCTTGCGGCTATCTTTGGTTTGTTAGGAGCCATCATCGGTTCAGACATGGCCGGTTCAGGGAATTATCAAATACGCCCGGTTCACGCACATATTTTAGTGGTCGGTTGGTTATCGATTTTTGTATGGGGATTGTTTTACCGGGTGTTTAAAATCAAGTCATCCAAACTAGTAGCCGCACATGGCTGGACGGCGGGAATCGGTGCCGTTGGATTAACAGCCGGGATGTGGCTTCATCTAGTCAGGCCGTTTGAAGTCAGCGACACATTTGCATTAATTTTTTACATTGTAGGCGGCACCATTTTATTAATTAGTTTCGTCTTATTCATCATCGTCACGTTCATGATCGAGCCGATCAAGGGTGGGCAAGCATCATGAGACTTTTAAAAGAGAAAAAACGATGGTTGCTGATTTTGCTGGCCTGGCTTGTTGCAGCTGCAGCGCTTTCCCTGTTTGCAACAAGTGCTAAGGAGCAAACCTCGCCTAATAAAAACGCTGGCTTACCAGAAACGTCCTCAAGCATTCAAGCAGAAAAAGCGTTGAAACAATATTTCCCTTCTTCTGAAGGGGTTCCGTTGTTTGTTGTGGTATATGACAAAAAGGGTTTGAAAGAGCCTGATGTGGAAAAAGCAATCACTGTTATTGAAAAAGTGGTGGGTGAGGCGGAGCAGGATTTGACCATAATCCCGTTATCAAAGATGCCAACACAAGCACGCACTTCCTTCTTTTCAAAGGATCAAACCACGTTCTTTTTACCGGTCATATTTCCAAGTGGGCTGGAAAACAAAGTGGTGAAAACAACGATGGATGGGCTGAAAAAAGAAGTGGCAAACGGGCTGCCGCCGAATCTAGACACTTATTTCACGGGCCCTGCCGGCATCGTGGCAGATACGTATGAAATGTTTTCAAAAGCAGATGTGGTATTAATCCTGGCAACAGTGGGGTTGATTTTTCTCTTGTTAATCGTCATTTACCGCTCGCCCTTATTGGCCTTGATTCCGTTGATTGGTGCAGGTATCTCATATTCAGTCGTCGATCGCTTGCTTGGCTTGATGGGGAAGTATGAGTGGTTTGCCATCGACAGTCAGGCTTTATCGATTATGATGATTTTATTGTTTGCGGTGATTACCGACTATTCGCTCTTGTTATTTGCCCGTTTCCGAGAGGAATTGGAAAAAGGCTTGCCTGTCAATGATGCCATGAAAACAGCCGTACGCTTCGTAAAAGAACCCATCCTATTCAGTGGCGGAACGGTGTTTCTAAGTATGCTGACCTTGTTTTTTGCCGTGTACGAACCGTATCGTGGGTTTGCACCGGTATTCGCTGTCGCTGTAGCATTGATGATTCTTTCGGGTGTAACGTTACTACCTGCACTTTTTGCCATTGCAGGGGAAAAAGCGTTTTGGCCTGCTAATCCACGAAAACATGCGGTGGTGGTAAAGCGAACCGGGAAAGAGGGATTTTGGCATAGAATAGGCCGCTTCGTTACAGCCAAACCGTGGCTTTCATTGGTTCCGATTGTGTTGGTGCTGGTGTTATGTACTTCGATGATTAGACAGGTTCAGTACTCCTTCAACCTGCTGGATTCATTTCCGCAGGAGATGTCCTCTATTCAAGGCTTTGCTCGATTAAATGATGCCTTTTCTGCCGGTGAGATTGCCCCAAGTACGGTGATTGTGAAGGCTAAAGGAGAGGTGTCCCAGGAGCAAATTCAACATTTGGTAGCGGAATTCAATCGTCGGGCCTCTGTTTCCAAAGCGGAAGTTCAAGGGAATCCCTATGCGGAGCATCAACGGAATGTGGTGAAAGTCAATCTCGTGTTGAAACATAACCCGTATTCGGAGAAGGCTTTTGACGATATCGAGAGACTTCGAGAGGACTCTGCTCCTCTATTAAAAGCTAGTCAAATTCAGGATGCAAAGTTATTGATTGCAGGAGAAACGGCTCAAAACGCCGATATCCGTCAGGCCAGTCATGGGGATGAGATTCGGATTCTCTTGATTATGACGATATTGATCATGGTGATGCTTGGTATTCAAACTCGCTCCTTCTTCGCACCTATCTATATAATGGCTACCGTTCTTTTGTCCTTTGGAGCAGCGTTAGGATTGAGTATCTTTGTTTTCCAAGACCTACTTGGCTATCCAGGCATTAGCTACCGTACGCCTCTGTATACATTTGTGTTTTTAGTAGCATTGGGGGTGGATTACTCCATCATGCTCATCTCCCGTATTCGTGAAGAGAGAAAGGTGTTGCCGATTAAGGCCGCGGTTCGTGAGGGTGTGGGTAAAACAGGAGGCGTCATTTCCTCAGCAGGTCTCATCCTGGCTGCCACCTTCGCCGTCTTAATCACGCAACCCGTCATGGAGCTTCGCGTTTTTGGCTTTGCCGTAGCAATAGGCGTCCTCCTCGACACCTTCATTGTAAGGCCTATTGCAATACCGGCATTAATGGTGATAACCACTAAAGAGGGGGCAATCAAAAAGGGGACAGTCCCCCAGCGCTTTAGCGCGCCGGGGGACTGACCCCTCTCTTTTTGTTTGAAGTTGAACGCTAGAAAGGATATAGTGAAAGTTAGTAAATTGGTAAGGATGGAGAGGTCATGGTCAAACGAAGATGGGGTCTTTTTGTAGCTTTATTTTTTGTCATTCTGCTAGTTTTTGCTTTTGTTAATGCAGGAAAGTTTCTAGTTGTTGACGAAAAAATTCAAAAGTCAGATGCGATAATTGTGTTAAGTGGAGACAAAGGGGAACGAGTGGAAAAGGCAGCTGAGCTGTATCATCAGGGCTATGGAAAATACTTTGTGATTTCTGGTGGGATCACCTATAACGATGTTACCGCTGCACAACTAATGAAGGATCATGCCCTTCAGCTAGGGGTACCAGAAAAGGCGATTGTCCTTGAGGACCGTGCCGACAGTACCTATGAAAATGCGGAATTTACCAGGCAGATCATTAAGTCCTATCCCATTCACTCTGCCATTGTTGTTTCATCCGATTTTCATATGAAACGCGTCAAAATGATTTTTGACCGTGACTTTAAAGCTAGCAAGATCAAGCTTTATTACGCTAGCGCAAAGGACCCTCACTTTGATGAAACGCGCTGGTGGAGGAACAATAAGAGTATCATGATCACAATTACCGAATATTTAAAGATGACTGGATATGCAGTGGGGAAGAATTATTAGGATACAACATTCATTTAACTTAAGGAGGAACTAACATGGTCTGGAAAGTAAAAAACTCCACCGCAGCAAAAGTGGACAGGTTTGGGATTGCGATTGATCAGGTGGTATTGCCAAACGGCGAAGAAAAGACTTTTTCCTATTTGGATTTTGCAAAAGGAGTCTGCGTGCTTCCTATCACGGAAAACAAAGAAGTCATCTGCCTAAAACAATACCGCCATTCCATTAAAAGCTGGGAATGGGAGCTTCCGGCAGGGATGATTGACCCCACCGACCCAACTCCAATCGATAGTGCCAAAAAAGAACTTGAAGAAGAAACAGGCTTTATAGCAGAGCATTGGTTGGATCTAGGCAGCTTTTATCCGTCTCCGGGTTCGACAACAGAGGAAATCTTCTTGTTTGCCGCAGCCGGCCTGACTCCTTCTGTCCAAAATTTAGAAAGCAGCGAACAAATTGAGCTGCACTATTTATCAATGGAAGATTTAAAGGAATTGATAAGCCAAGGTGAATTCAAGCATGGTGCGGGATTGGCCGCTGTCCTAAGATACAAGTTTCTGACTGATTGATTAATTCATATTCGTTTCAAACAAAAAGGAGTGCTTCAAAGCCTCCTTTTTTTGCTATCTATTTACTTTACATCCAGGTAACGGTCATACAGCTCAAGACATTCGAGCAACTCTGATTTATACACCATCAACGCTTTTCTCACAATCGCACTATGGCTACTGTTTGTAAGCTCCTCGTTACATTCGTCCAGATCCTTCTTCTTCATCACTGAAAGCTCACTAAACATAAAATGAAGATTCTCCACCTATTCCACTCTCCCCAACATATCAAGCTTCTAATCTAACGTTCTCCTATAAAGAGTATTGCCGAAAATACCAATAAACATACTTGGGGACAGTCCCCCAGCGCTTTAGTGCAGTGGGGGACTGTCCCCAAGGTTTATTCTATTAACGATCCACTACTGTTAAAGTTATATGTGACCCCATTGATTTCTCGTTCGCCGGTGGCCATTTTTCCTTTTTCGTCGAGGTAGTACCAACGGCTGCTTGAACGGGTCCAGCCTACTTGCATCGCTCCGTGTGTATCGAAGAAATACCAGTTATCTGCCACCTTATACCATCCTGTTATCATGGAGCCGGTCACTTCGTTGAGATAATACCATTTGCCTTTATCCTGAAGCCAGCCGGTTCGACGTTCGTTATTTTCATAAAAGTACCACATGGAATTTTCCTTGATCCAACCTCTTTTTGGTGCTTCCCCGACAGCTCGAACATCATTTACAAACTCGTTCCATGTCACGCCATGAGAGGTGAGATAGGCCAGCGGGTCCATGTGGTCTGTACCGCCGAGATTTTTAGATACCCATGCGTGGGAAACCAAAGTTTGACCATCAATCGGCTTTAAATTCCGTTCTCTTAAAAGATGGGCGATGAGCCAGCAATAGCGACGATAGGAGTCTATAAACTTAGCATGGTCGCTTGTCTCACACAATTCCACATGAACATAACGAGCATTGCCTTTACCAGCGCCCCACGCTCTATAATCTGTACTTGCTGTTTGTACGATTGAATCCCAGTCGACAAAGAAGTGAACAAAGGCATTTCGATTGTCCCATTCTCTATGAAAATAAACGGACTCTGCTTCTGCTGTCGCTTCCGGTGTTGCTGTTGAATGAGCCACTACACCTTCATATGCCCCCACTCCGTTGCGGTACGGATCTCTTGGTAAGCCAGGGATTAAATCTTTTTTAATTGGATAGTCCATATGCTTACTCTCCTTTACATTAATTAACCCACTGCATTTGTCGGTTGTAAGTGTTAATCATCATTATTTATAGTATTCAAAAGATCTTGATGCGTTCACTCCAGCTGTGCCCTCATTTTCTTTAACGTGCTTACTTTCCACTGTCAAACCGCTGAGATCGTCACCTTTTCCTTTTCGGCGATTTCCCTATTGATAGATCGTCAATCTAACATTTTATCGAATGCAGCAAATTCATTTTAATATAAAAAACACCCAACGCCGGAGAGCGAAGGGTGGTGCGCGACCGTTGCCTGTTTGATCATGCCTTCATGCGATCGGGGAGATTCTGTATCGATTGGACCACCATATCCAGCTTCGACTCAATCCGATAAAGCAGATACAAGGTGACAACTATGGGGAACCCCACCTCACTGATGAGCGGAATGATTTGTTCCACGAGATCTCACTCCTTTCTGGGGACAGTCCCTCAGCGCTTTAGTGCAGTGGGGGACAGTCCCTCATTCTAGCATTAAACTAGCTCGTAATCTGTTACATTACGCTCGACGATTCTTGCTCCTTTGACGTCAGCAAGCTTTCCGCTATTAGTGGAAAATACGTCGGCTGCGATGATCTGTGCCATCGATAGCTTCACGACTTCTTCATCGACCGGCTCTTTTGGATTCTCAACCGAAATACGTGCGGTCTTTCCAAGCTCCGTACCGAATTCTAACTCCAATGTTTTTGCCATTCTATTCACCTCCATTCAATAGTTTCATAAGGATTACTACGCAATAATGTTAGTGTTGTCATTGCGCTCTACTTTGTTCAGCGTATCATTACATAACACACTGATTGCTTGTGCAGCCTGAAACAACTGGTCAGTGGTTGCTCCGCTTTTCACGTTGCTAAACGTTTTTGCACGGAGGATTGGATTTCCTTCCTCATCCACCCCGGTTTCAAACACCATTCGAAGCTTTGTACCTTCTAATAACGCTTGTGCCATCTCGCTCACCTCCTTTCACCTTCTATATAGTGATTAAGAGGGGAAAGAGACAGGCTCGAGATAAAAAAATTTTGGGGGACAGTCCCCCAGTGCGGTACTGCTTTACTGTGCCGGGGGACTGTCCCCAAACAAAAAAGGCCCCTTTTATCAAAGGGCCTTAACCAAAAACCAACACCTTATTCTCCTTCAGATCCCCAAGAGATCATGTATGTGTCTTCGTCGTTGTTAATGTAGATATAGATGTCGCCTGATTCCACTTCGCCGTTTTGCTTTGCCTGTGCCACTAGATCGTTTATCTGTGCTTCGGTTGCAGGTATGCCTACCGCAAGAGCAAGCTTGTTAAATAATTCACCGTATGCAAGGGCTCCCATAATTAACCCGTCCGGCATAACGAATCCAACCGTTTCTTCGCCGTAAAACAAATCATACGCATCTGATTCTGCGTCATATTCTACTGTTACACCATATGGAGCCGCAATATTAGACACAGATGTAGCCATATTTTCAATCAGTGCCCCGTCTGCACCAATGACTTTGCCTTCAATCGTTGTATTGGTTGCCATGCCTGTGCTATAGAAGAAATACGTTTTTCCATTAATAACGTTCCAACCAAGTAACATTTTTCCGCTAGAAAAATCTAGGAAGTACCACTTGCCGCCAGATTGTAACCAGCCCGTTCTCATGGATCCGTTTGAATTCAAGAAGTACCAGTCTGGACCAATCTTCAACCAGCCCGTTTTCATTGCGCCGGAGTTATCAAGGTAATACCATTTATTTGAAACGTAAACCCAACCTGTTTTCATTGCACCACTTGTAGTGAAATAATACCATTTGTTGTTGACCAGGACCCAGCCCGTTTTCATGATGCCTGATGCATCAAAGTAGTACCATTTACTACCTAGAAGGAGCCAGCCTTTTTGCAATGTCCCGCTTGCATTGTAATAAGTCCAGTAGCTACCTTTTTTTACCCACTGATTTTGGTACTTAGCAACCGTTGTACCACTGGTTGCTGCAAAGGATGAAACAGGAGAAGAAAGTAGCGTTAAACCAGTAACCAAGGCCACAGCCTGTAGTGTCTTTTTCATATATTTGCCCCCTATATATCTAGTACATACTGCTTCATTCTACTATCCTAGTATATTTGTAGTAAATGGTACATTTTGAGGAAAAGAAGGGGGGAGTTGGGAGTAAAAAAGAGGTCTGTTACCCTTTCGAATAAGAAAAATTATTTTTCAAACCCCCTGTAACCAACTACCCGGCAGAATCGTCATAATTATAAAGACCTATTTAGGTGGTGTGAAAATCATGAGGCAATTAGACCACATTGCTTTTAAGCAACAAAGAGCCCAGCAAATTTATCGGGAACAGCTTAATAAGAAGAAAATGGCGCAAAAAGAAAAACGGGACGTCATCTTATTTGTTATTTACATTGGTTTGGGAAGCCTGGCTTTAGCCGCGTATGAGGTTTTATTCCATTAAAAAAGCCCCTGCCTACAAAAATAGACAAGGGCTCAAACCAGTTATCCTACAATTTCCTGAACTCTATTCATAACCGCCGTTTGAATGGAAGACAATTTCATCTGGCTATCCTCTAGTGACGCACCTTTCACCGCAAAGTAGAACTTTGCCTTTGGCTCCGTGCCTGAAGGACGCAGGCAGAACCAAGAGCCATCTGCCAAGTGGTACTTTAAGACATTGGAACGAGGGAGGTCAATCTGGCTTTCTGCGCCATCAGCCACTCGGATAGAAGTAGCATAATCCTCAATTGCCGCAACTTCGATTCCAGCCACTTCACTCATTCTTTCCGCTCTAAATGTCTCCATCAAGCTAGCAATCTGTTCCGCACCATTTTTTCCTTTTAACGTAATGGACTGAAGTGATTCCTGATAGAAACCGTATTTTTCAAAAATAGCTTGAAGGCCTTCGTACAATGTCATGCCTTTAGCTTTATAATAAGCCGCTACCTCTGCTGCGAAAATCGCTGATTGAACGGCGTCCTTATCACGCACGAAATCACCGATCAAATAGCCATAGCTTTCTTCGTAACCGAATAGGAAAGTGTGCTCGCCGCTTTGCTCAAACTCATTGATTTTTTCACCGATGAATTTAAAGCCAGTCAGTGTATCCATCGCTTGAACACCGTAGTGCTCGGCAATCGCACGACCGATTTCAGAAGTAACGATCGTTTTAATCACGACGCCATTTGCAGGCAATGTTCCTTGCGCTTGTTTTTGCGATAACAAATACTCAAGCATTAGGGCACCCAACTGGTTACCGGTTAGAACCGTATATTCACCGGCACTATTTTTCACAGCTACACCTAAACGGTCTGCATCCGGATCTGTTGCCATCAATACGTCCGCACCGATTTCGTCGCCTACTTTAATCGCTAATTCAAAGGCCGCATGCTCCTCCGGATTGGGCGATTTCACGGTTGAGAAGTTGGCATCAGGAAGTTCTTGTTCCGCCACCACTGTTACATTTTCAAAACCGAATGCCTTTAGACCGGCACGAACTGGCTTGTTCCCGGTACCGTGTAATGGAGTAAAAACAACTTTCAATTCCTTTGCCACGCTAGCCACGATTTCAGGGTTCAGCTGAAGTGTTTTTAACTGCTCGACATAGGCATTGTCAATTTCTTCACCCACATAAGTTAGTAATCCGCTTGCAAGCAATTCCTGCTCCTCAGCCACTTCAACAGCTAACTCGTTTTCAACCAGGTTCACATAGCGGATAATCGTATCGGCTGCTTCAGGAGGAAGCTGCCCGCCGTCTTCGCCGTACACTTTAAAGCCGTTATATTCCGGTGGATTATGGCTCGCTGTAACGACAGCACCGGAAAACGCATGTAAGTAACGAACAGCATAAGAAAGGACTGGTGTTGGACGAAGCGCATCAAATACATACGCTTTCACGCCATGCTTTCCAACTGTCTTTGCTACTTCCAACGCAAATTCAGGAGACTTATGACGAGAATCATAAGCAATCACGATCCCGCGTTTCATGGCTTCTTCGCCCTGTTCCACGATATATTGAGCAAGACCTTCTGCAGCTCGACGGATCGTATAGGTATTTAAACGGTTAGTTCCAGGTCCAAGCTCACCGCGCATTCCGCCTGTACCGAATTCAAGGTGTTTATAAAAGCTATCCTCTAACAGACCTGCGTTATCCTTAATTTCTACTAACTTGTCATTTAGATCTTTTTCTAATGCTGAAAAAGAGAACCATTTATCTGCATGTTGTGTCCAATTCAAAAGCCATCTCTCCTTCTTTTTTTTCCTCTTTTAAGAATAAACCCTGTCCGGAATTTGGACAAGGTGTATTTGTGGATTTATCCATTTTTATGGAATGCTGCTGTTGAATCTCTCACTAGCAATTTTGTCGGAAGGAGGATTTCCTGAATCGGCTCATCCCTATGATGGATTCGCCACCAAAGCTGCTCCACCGCTTTTTTACCAAAGTACTTTAAATCAATGTCCATGGTCGTAATTTTTGGCGTGGCAATTTGTGATAACTGGCCGTTATCAAAGTTACAAACCGACACCTCCTCGGGAACCTTGTAGCCTTTTTGCTGTAATAAGGAAGTAATCAGGAAGCCATGGCCATCGTTCACGCAGAACCAGGCACTAGGCTTCGTATCCAACGCTTCAAAATACTGATTTAATTCCCCTAAATCTTCTTGCGCTTTTGTAAAAATGAACTCATGCTTCGGCTCCAACCCGTAATTTCTAAGCGCAAGTAAATACCCATCTAATCGTTCTTGATAGCTCGGTGAAAAATGTACATCACCGACAAAGCCGATCTCTTGATGGCCTAGTTGGATTAAATGTTCAACTGCCGAGAACGCACCGAACCGATTGTTAGTTAAAATTGCATCGGCCTGCAAGCTTGGTTCATGATGGTCAATAAGAACCGTTGGAATGCCGGTTTCGATTACTTTTGCAATATAATCTGTACTAATATGAGATAAAATCAGGATGCCATCGATTTGATGGTTAGAGAGCAGGCTAGGTAAAATTAACTTCTCTTTTGAATCACTATTAATCGATTCAATGAACAAATTCATGCCACGGTCTCTGACTTCTTTTTCCACACTTAAGTAAATTTCTCCAAAGAAGCTGACAAGTGAAAAAGCAAAATCGGAAGCAATCAATGCGATGTTTTTGGGTCCAGTGGTGTGTTCAGATTGCTTCAGCTTACGGCTGCCTGCATATTGATACCCTAATTCATCGGCTACCTTTTGAACCAACTGTCTTGTTTCCTCACTAACCCCTGGTTTCCCCGAAAGAGCTTGAGACACCGAGTTCTTCGATATGTTTAGCCGATCGGCTATATCTTGCATCGATACCTTTCTTTCCATATAACATTCTCCCTTTATATAGTAACTTTACGTTATCTTTAATTTGTCATTCGTTGTAACTTTATTGTAACGTTACAACATTGTTATTGCAATAGAACTTTACGTATTGTGTAAGGTGAATTTTGTGTTGGTTCTGTAAATTTTTCGCGAAATAATGTTTGACATTACAGATTTACAGTGTAATAATGTTCTTGTAACGTTAATTACAACATTACAAGATAAGTAATTTGCTATTTTTGTAATGATGAAATCATTTATAGGAAATGAGGGATTACGGCAAGACTGACCTTCCATGACAAATGATTACATGATCATTGTAAATTTTTTTGCAGAACAATGATAGCGTTATCATACTTTATTTTTCGTAGATTCGTAATCATGTTTTTAACTTCTTCAAATTAAGACAAGATATTAATAATTGGAGGAATTTAGGATGAAAATAAAAAAAGTAGCATCGATCTTATTTGCAGCATCACTTACTGTTTCCGGTCTTGCAGGATGTTCAACAGGAAACAAGGATTCAAAAACAGCAGGTTCAAAAGATGGAGTAACAACGATTGAATTCTGGGCCGCTCCAAACCCAACGCAACAAGTATATTGGAAGGAAGTAGCGGAGGAATTCACAAAAGAAAATCCTAAAATCAAAGTAAATGTTAGTCCGATGAAGGAAAGCCCAACATCTGAAGCAAGCATCCAATCAGCGATCGCTGGTGGAAGTGCTCCAACATTATCTGAAAACATTAACCGTGGGTTCGCGGCACAATTAGCAGATAGTAAAGCGCTTGTTCCACTGGATGAATTAGATGGATGGAAGGAAGTAACTGAAAGCCGTAAGATGGAAAATACAATGAAGGGCTGGGAATTCGCAGACGGCCACCAATATGTATTACCAATCTACTCTAACGCGATGTTATTTGGTTGGAGACTCGATATCTTAAAAGAGCTTGGCTTTAACGAAGCACCAAAAACCTACAGCGAAATGCTAGCTGTTGCTAAGAAATTAAAAGAAAAATATCCTGATAAATATGTTTGGGCAAAAGCGGACTTAGCTGACCCAACGGCTTGGAAGAGATGGTTTGACTTCTTCATGCTTTACGATGCAGCGTCAAACGGTAACAAGTTTGTGGAAGGAACAAAATTCACTGGCGAAGCAAAAGCAGGCGAACAAGTTCTTTCATTAGTTGATGGTCTTCGTAAAGAGAATGCGTTACTTCCGAAGCAAGCAAAAGATCCATTTGAAAGTGGATTAGGAATCTTCACTGACATTGGTCCTTGGACTATTCCATACTGGGCAGACAAATTCCCGGATATGAAGTTTAACGAAACTTATACATTAGCATTACCGCCAGTTCCAGATGATATGGACCCGGCAAACGCGAAAACTTTCGCTGATACAAAAGGTTTAGTTGTATACGCTTCTGCAACGAAAGAACAACAAAAAGCAGCAATGGAATTCATCAAGTGGGTGTATGCTAACCCTGAAAATGATGTGAAATGGCTTGAAAAGACAAGCTTACCACCTGCACGTGATGATTTAACATCTAATGATGCGTTCAAAGCGTTCTTTGATAAAAACCCAGCATTACAACCATATGCAGCCGCTGTTCCAAACGGAATTCCTTCAATGGATAACGCTAAATACAATGATATTCAAACATTAATTGGCCAACAGGCATTCAATCCAGTAGTAAAGGGTGAAAAAGATCCAAAAACTGCATGGAAGGATATGCAGAAGGCTATTGAGGGGGCTCTTAAGTAATGAGCACGAAACAAGGAAGGTTGGGCTGGCTTTTTGCCAGTCCTTATCTTTTATACGCCATTGTTTTCTTTCTAATTCCGCTGGTGTGGTCATTATTTCTTTCTTTTACTGATTGGAACTTAATTGCGCCTACGTTCAGTTTCGTGGGATTGGAAAATTATTCGGAGGCTTTTAAAAGTCCAGGAGTACAATCGGCTTTCTTTGTATCATTTAAATTTATGGCCGTGTTTGTCCCATTGGTGATTGCGTCATCGATTATCGTGGCCTTGATCGTTCAAGGATTACCGAAATTCAAAGGGTTATTTTTAATTGGCTTTTTCCTTCCTTACTTAGCGTCAGGGGTTGTTTCCTCTCTGATTATAAAAGGACTTTTATCGTATAACAGTCCGGTGAATGAATTTTTACGAGGGTCGTTAGGTTTAGATATTGACTGGCTTGGAAGCCCGTTTGCGGCATTGTTTACGGTTGCCGTCATTATCGCTTGGAAATTCACTGGCTACTATGCGCTTATTTTAACATCAGGCTTTGAAAGCATTGATAAGGAAGTATACGAAGCAGCTAGTATCGATGGAGTGACAGGTTGGCAGCGTTTTTGGAAGATTACGTTCCCGCTTCTATACCCGGCATTGTTTACGGTCTTAATTTTATCGATTGGTGTGACGTTCGGTATTTTCACAGAGGTGTACCAGTTAACAGGCGGTGGACCAAACTTTGCAACGAATACATGGCAAATGGAGATTTTCACAAGAGCATTCTCTAATCTTCAGGCAGGATATGCTTCTGCGATAGCAATCATTGCTTCTGTTGTCACGTTTATTTCGATTTTTATCATCCGAAAACTTCTAGAAATGTGGGGGAAACGAAATGGATGGAGCTAAGAAAAAGGGAGTATGGTTTCGCTACCTACTTGCGATCGTTCTCTTACTAGTCATGATTTTTCCATACATTTATATGGTATTGAATTCTTTTGCTGATTGGGATCAAGTTGATAAAAAGCTCATTCCCACACAGTTTAGCTTGAAATCGTATGAGTGGCTTCTTGGCGGAGGAGAAGCGGTCATTCCAAGACCTTGGGTGAGTGCTTTCTTCAACAGTTTTCTCGTGTCAGCCGGTTCGACTTTCTTGATGATGGTCACTGGGGTCATGGTGGCTTATGCATTAGCAAAAATTCCTTTCAAAGGAAGAGACACGATTAACAACGTGATTTTGTTCCAAATGTTTTTCCCGGCGATCATTTTGTTAATCCCAACGTTCTTGGTGATTCAACGAATTGGTATGTATGACTCGTATTGGGGCATGATTTTGCCAAAAGCTCTCAGCTTATGGGCTGTGTTTATGTATACGAACTTCTTCAAGGCGATTCCAGATACGTTTATTGAAGCGGCGAAGTTGGATGGAGCGAGCGAGTTGCAGATTATGTTCAAAATCGTGTTGCCGATGTCGAAGTCGATTACTACGGTTATTTTCTTGTTCTTGTTCATGGAACGTTGGACAGAGCTTTTATGGGATATGTTAGTGGTGAAGAGCGACAGCATGCTGACACTGAATGTGTTGCTATCACAAATGTTTGGTCCATACGGCGGCTATCCAGGCCCGATGTATGCAGCATCCGTATTACTAACACTTCCGATTATTATCATTTTCTTACTGTTTGCGAAAAAGTTCCAAGAAGGAATGCAGTTTACGCTTAAATAATCGTTTGGGCTGGTGAGCTAGGGGCCTGGATTTGTGGCGTTGGCGGAATTCTGTCCCAATCCGGCGGAATAAACGCAGAAGTCGGCGGAATAAATGTTAAAACTGGCGGAATTTCGCTCCAAGTTAGCGGAATAACTAGGAAAACCGGCGGAAATCTGTCCAGTCGGCGGAATACATGCTAAAACTGGCGGAATACCGGCCAAAGTTGGCGGAATAAACGCTGAAACTGGCGGAATACCAGTCCAATTCGGCGGAATAATTCTCAAAACGGGGGTATCCCGCATCACAAAAGCAAATTTAAATTAAAAAACAGGCAAAAATCAGTCGGAAAGTCTTCAAAGGTTAGGAGTCCAATCAAATGGTGAAATGGTGGCAGCAGTCGACTTTTTATGAAATCTATATGCCAAGCTTTAAGGACGGAAATGGCGATGGAATGGGGGATTTCGCCGGTATCATCTCTAAGCTCGACTATTTAAAAGATTTAGGGATTGATGGTTTGTGGCTTACACCCTTTTACCCGTCGCCTAAGGTAGATAATGGCTATGACATTTCTGATTACCAGAGCATCGACCCGGCGTACGGAACGATGGAGGAGTTTGAACTTTTTATAAAAGAAGGTCATAACCGCGGAATTAAAGTCATCGCCGATTTGGTTTTGAACCATACCTCCTCAGCGCATCAATGGTTTCAGGAGTCGAAGTCATCAAAGGACCATCCGAAACGCGATTGGTACATTTGGAGAGACGAACCGAACAACTGGGAATCGTTCTTCGGCGGCACGGCCTGGGAGTACGATGAGACGACCGAGCAATATTACTACCATGCGTTTGCTAAGGAACAGGTCGACTTAAACTGGGCCAATCCAGAAGTGAAAGCGGCCATGTTCGATGTCATGAAGTTCTGGCTTGAAAAAGGGATCGATGGCTTTCGCCTTGATGTCATCAACTTTTTAAAAATAAATGATCAGTTCGTGGACAATCCGTATGATGCCTCGAAGCAGGAACAAGAGCATGTATACGATAAAGACCAGGAAGGAATCCTCGGCATCATTGAGGAGATTGCGGCCTTTGTTCATCAGTATCCGGATAAGTTTCTCGTAGGCGAGGTGGGGTCAGAGGACCTCGACATCCTCAAACAGTATTCGGGCCTTGGAAAATTAGATGTGGTATTTAATTTTAATATTGGAAGTATTGTGGAGTTTGATCCGGCAAAGCTGTATCAGCAGCTTGTGGACACGGAAGCGGCCTACAATGAAACACAGGTGCCGACCTTGTTCTTCGGCAGCCATGATATGTCACGGTTTATTTCTAGGTTCGGCGGTGAGGAGGACCGAGCCAAGCTCGTTGCGACCTTTATGCTTACCGCTCGAGGGGTGCCTTTCATCTATTTCGGTGATGAAATCGGCATGCGCGACTGGATCACCGATGACATCGCGAAAATGAAGGATGTGCAAGGAATCATGGGCTACCAGCTGGCAGTGGAGGCTGGCAAGTCGCATGAGGAAGCGCTCGTCATCGCGAATGACAAATCACGTGACAAATCGCGGACACCGATGCAATGGGATGCAGGTGAGTATGTCGGCTTTTCTGAGCAGAAACCATGGATTACCGTTCCGAATGAGGCAGCCAAAGTGACGGTAGAAAGTCAATTGGACGCGCCGGAATCGATGCTTTCTTTTTATAAAAGCTTACTAAAACTGCGCAAGGAACATAGAGCTTTAACCTTAGGAACCTATGAATCTTTACGTTACGAGGATGGATTGATGACGTTCATCAGAAAAGATGAATCAGAACGAATCCTTGTGGCGCTGAACTTTTCGGAAGAGCCGAAAACAGTTGATGGGTCAGCTGGCACCTTGCTGCTATCGAACAAACGAAAGGTTCTTGATGGGAAAACAATTTTGGGCAACGAAGCCATGATTTTAAAGGAGGATCTTGAGTAATGACCGTTTTAACAAAAGGGAATGTCAAAACATGTGAACAGCTGGTGGAGGAGTTTGCGAAAACACCTATGAATCCTGAAAAAATTATCTTTACAGGAGTAGGCGAAAACGATGTGTATAACATTTCGGCGCCGTTTGAGGATGAAGGGGAGCTTGTCATTGCAGGGCGCGTTGAGTCACGTGACAGCGAGCACTCGAATGTGCATTTTTTCGTTGAGCGAGAAGGGCAGTGGGTACCGCGTGAAGGCGCACCTGTCTTGGAATTACAGGATCCTTTTTTTACAAAAATTGCAGGGGAACTCGTCTTGGGCGGCGTTCAAATTTTTCCGCACCCCATCAATAAAGGCGCCCTCGGCTGGAGAACCGTTTTTTACAAAGGCGCCAACATTGCAAGCCTGAAGGAATTCGCTAAAGGACCAGACGGCATGAAGGACCTTCGCTTAATCGAGTTAAAGGACGGAAGCATCGGTGTATTGACGAGACCTCAAGGAGAAAAGGGCGGCCGTGGAAAAATTGGCTGGACACGCATTGCATCCTTAGATGAGCTTACCATTGATGTGGTGGAGCAGGCGCCTTTATTAGAAGGCCAGTTTATCAACGAACAGTGGGGCGGAGCGAACGAACCGCATCTTCTTGCCAACGGACTTGTCGGTGTGTTAGGACACATTGCTTCTTTTGATGAAGAAGGAAATCGTCACTACTATCCCATGGTGTTTGCCTTAAATCCAGAAACAGGTGACATCTCTGATATCGAGTTAATCGCTACAAGAAGTCATTTCCTTCCGGGCCCTGCCAAGCGTCCAGATTTAATCGATGTGGTATTTAGCGGCGGGCTTGTACGAAAAGGTGATGGAACGGCTGATATGTACGCAGGAATCAGCGATGCGGAAGCGCAAAAAATCACGATTATTGATCCGTTTTTACAATACGAAGGTTAAGAGGAGACTAGACAAATGAACGTATATAGATATGAACAGAACCCATTAGTAACTCCGGCAGATGTTACGCCACATCGCGAGGATTTCGAGGTGATCGGTGCGTTTAACGCAGGCGTAACCACTTTTAACGATGAAATTATCATGATGCTTCGTGTGGCCGAGCGCCCGATTAGTCACGACCCAAATATTGTGAAGGCGCCGATTTATAATCCACAAACAAACGAGCTTGAAATTATCGAGTTCCGTTTAGATGACCCGACGTATGATTTTTCTGATCCTCGTGTGATCCGCAGAAGCGGCGATACGCAAGGCTTTGAGTACTTAACGTCTATTGCGTATTTACGTATTGCCCGCAGCAACGATGGCGGTCACCATTTTACGATTGATGAGAAGCCGTTTGTGTATCCATCCAATGAGTTAGAAACGTTTGGAATTGAGGACCCAAGGATTACGAAGATTGACGATACGTATTATATCTATTTCAGTGCGGTTTCACCGGTGGGTGTCGGGGAATCGATGGTGTCCACGAAGGACTTTGTTACGACGGAGCACCACGGGATGATTTTTGCACCGGAAAATAAAGATGTGTTAATTTTTCCTGAAAAAATTAACGGAAAATATTACGCGATTCACCGACCAGTTCCAAAGAGTGTAGGGATGCCGGAGATGTGGATTGCGGAATCTACGAATCTAATACACTGGGGTAATCACAAGCATTTGTTAGGTTTACGTGAAGGTATGTGGGATAGCGCGCGTATGGGCGGAGGAGCGGTTCCATTTAAAACGGAAAAAGGATGGCTTGAGCTTTATCATGGTGCGACAACGGATCATCGCTATTGCATGGGGGCCGTGTTGCTAGATTTAGAGGATCCAACAAAGGTGATTGCACGCTCTGATCAGCCGATTCTGGAGCCGGAAGCAGAGTATGAGGTTGAAGGATTCTTTGGAAACGTTGTTTTCTCTTGCGGTGCGGTTGTGGAAGGCGACGTGGTTAAGATGTTCTATGGTGTGGCTGATACGTCTATGGCTTGTGCAGAACTAAGTGTACAAGAGATCTTAGATTCATTGACCTATATAAAGTAGTTGTTAATAGTGCCAAAATTGTGTTCACGCGATTTTGGCCTTTCGTTTGTTTTTTACCAATAGGAGCTTATAACAAGGCAGGTGACGTTTCGATGAAACTGAATGACAATTGGAAGATGAAGCATTTTGATGTGGGGGCTGCTCGTGACCTGGAGGTCGCTTCGCCTGAGTATATTGATTATTTTTGGATGACAACGGCGGTGCCGGGCGATGTCCATTCTACCTTAATCGAACGGAAATTGATCGACGATCCCTTTTACGGGCACAACGACCTGAAATGTCAGTGGGTCGAGGAAAAGGTGTGGTGGTACCGGTCGACGTTTGATTTTCATGACGAGATACAACAAGGCGACCGCTATGAGCTCATTTTCGAAGGCCTCGATACGTTCGCAACAGTGTATCTAAACGGAGTGGAGATCGGTTCAACGGAGAATATGTTTATCAGCCACACCTTTGAAGTAGCACGCGAGCTGAAACAAGGGAAAAACGTGCTGGCGGTTCGGTTTGATCCTGTCACAGTGCATGTCAAAGATAAGGTGCAATATTACTGGTCCGGTTTTAGCAAAAAAAGAATTTGGACGCGGAAAGCCCAAAGTCATTATGGCTGGGATTGGGGCCCACGGTTGGTTGCTGCTGGGATTTGGAAGGATGTTCGTTTAGAAAAACGTTCTACAGCAAAAATTGATCACTTGTTTGCGAGAACCACATCGGTTGATGCTGACAAAGCTACCGTTGAAGTGGATGTGGACATTACCTCGTACACACGGGAAAAAGAATTCGAGGTCCTCATCAGTCTAAACGACGGCGAGGAACCAATCACCACCTCGAAGGTGAAAGTTGACCGGAAAAAAGCAACGGCTATCCTGGAGGTTGATGAACCTAAACTATGGTGGACGCATGATATCGGAACGCCATATCTGTACCAGTTGAAGGTCGAGTTGCTAGCCGATGGAACGAAAATCGAGGAAAAAGAAGAAGCCCTCGGTATCCGAACGATCGAAGTCAGACGAAGAGACGAGAATGGTGATCCAAGCTTTACCTTCGTCCTAAACGGCGAAAAGATTTTTGCCAAGGGGGCCAACTGGATTCCGATTGATAGTTTCATAGGAGCGGTGCCTGACACCCGCTATAAGCAACTGATTAAGATGTCGAAGAACGCGAACATGAATATGCTCCGCGTGTGGGGGGGCGGCATCTATGAAAAAGAGGTGTTCTATGAAGAGTGCAACCGCCTGGGAATCCTAGTGTGGCAGGACTTCATGTTCTCCTGTGCACTCTATCCGGATTACAACAAAAACTTCATGGCCAATGTTCGTGAAGAAATTAGTCATGTGGTTAAACGTCTGCGCAATCACCCGTGCCTGGCGATTTGGTGCGGCAACAACGAAAATGATTGGTTATATGAAGCATTAAAGTCTTCCGGCGAGATTACGCATCCTTATTACGGCGAGAAAATCTACCATGAGTTAATGCCGGAATTACTAGAGGAACTCGACCCAACCCGGCTGTTTTGGCCAAGCTCCCCGTTTGGCGGGAATGACCATAACTCCAGGGAAGAGGGCGACACGCATAATTGGCAGGTGTGGCACGGGAATATCGAACCGCGGGTGTTCGGTGAACCGCAGCGTGTTAATTATAGTATCGATGGCCTTTCTTTTAAAAATTTCAAAACGGACACAACGCTGTTTGCCAGCGAATTTGGCATGCATGCTTCGTCTAACCGCTACACATTAGAACGGAATATCCCAAAGGAACAATTTTTCTGGGGAAGCGAAGAAATGGCGTACAGGAACAAAGATATTCACCATCCTAAAGGAATATTGTTAATGGAAGGGTATACTGGTGCTCCGAAGGACCTTGATGAATATATTTCCTATTCGATGCTTACGCAGGCGGAAGGTTTAAAGTTTGGGATTGAGCATTATCGCCGCAACAAGCCGCATACAAGCGGTGCATTGTTCTGGCAGCTGAACGATTGCTGGCCGGGGACGAGCTGGTCGGTGATCGATTATTATTTATTGCCGAAGGCGTCCTATCACTATGCGCGGAAATTCTTCAGCCCGATTCTTTTGACGCTCGATCAAACGCCAGGGGAAGATATCAAGGTGTGGGTCGTGAATGACAAGTTAGAAGCCTATCAGGATGAAATTGAGCTCGCGGTGTACGATTTTAGCGGGGAAAAGGTGTTTGCTAAGGAATGGCAAGTCAGTGTGGAAGCCAATGCGGCGATACAGATTGCGACCGTCCTTGAACGAGAAGCGCTCGGTGGATTAGAGCCGGAGGAGGCCGTGATGGTTATCCGTTGGAAAAATCAACGAGCTGGTGAGAACTTCTATTATTTCCGCGATCAAAAGAATTTGCGATTCGAAGAGGCTGAATTGACGGTTTCAGTCAATAAGAAGACGAACGAGTTGACTGTCTCTACGAATTCACTTGCACGGATGGTCACGATTGAACTCGACCAGGAGCAGCTAGTAATGGAGGATAATTTCTTTGACCTACTCACAAATGAGACTCGTGTTATTGGAATTGAGCAGGCGCAGGGAAAAGAAATTCCTTGGGAGACTTTACGAGTAAAAGCGATCAATAGCAAGAAAGGATGAGTCAAATGAAGGCAGCCGTTTTGCAGGGTACAAAGCAGTTAGAAGTGGTAGAGTGGGAGAATCCAAGACCACTAGCCCATGAGGTGGTTGTGAAAGTGAAAAGCTGTGGGATTTGCGGCACGGACCAGCATATCTACCATGGACATCCAGGCTCTGCCGAGGTTCATCCGCCGATCGTGCTTGGACATGAGTTAGCGGGAGAAGTGGTGGAAGTAGGTTCGGAGGTTACGAGTTTACAAGCAGGCGACCGTGTGTCGATTGATCCGAACATTTACTGTGGAACCTGTGAGTACTGCCGCAGCAATCGTGCGCATCTTTGCCAACAACTTCAGGCAGTTGGTGTCACAAGAGATGGTGGCATGGCCGAATATTGTACGGTGCCAAGCGCGAACGGCTATAAGATACCGGATGAAATGACGTTTGAAGAAGCTGCCTTGGTGGAGCCGTTAGGCTGTGTGTTGCATGGCTTTAGAAAAATAACCCTGACACCGCTTAGCAGGGTATTGATTATCGGCGGCGGATTTATTGGCCAGTTGTTTTTGCAATTGGTGAAGCAACAGCATGTTCAATCGATTGTTGTCAGTGAGCCGGCTGATAATAAAAGAGAGCTTCTGTATCAGCTGGGAGCGGATGACGTCGTTCAACCTATGGATGCTGCGAAGCTTGAAGCAGATGTCGTGATTGAATGTGTCGGCCGACCAGAAAGCATGGAGCTTGCCGTGAAATCAGCGGCCAAAGGCGGGCAGGTGCTACTTTTCGGAGTGGCTGCACCAGACACCGTGATTTCTGTGTCGCCGTTTGAGATTTTTTCAAAAGAACTAACAATCAAAGGGTCGTTTATTAACCCTTATACACATGAGGAAGCGATTAGGTTGATTGCGAAAAAGGTAGTTGATGTGGGCTCGCTCATCTCGCACCGTTTTACTAAAGAGGAACTGCCGGTAGCAATGGCGGAGTATCCTTCACTCGGAGTGTCTAAAGGGATTATTACACATTAAAGCGACGGGGGACAGTCCCCCGTTGCTTTAATGCCCCATTGCTTTAAAGGAGATTAAACTATGTTTCAAATTTTTAAATCGTTTTCCACGGAATTAAAGTTTTATTTGCTGATGAATACCTTTTTTTCCTTTGGCGGAGCCTTGTCGGGGGTCTTTCAAAGCGTGTTTTTGTGGAAACTGGATAAAACGTATTCCCTGCTCGCGTATTATAGCTTGTATTGGTCATTGGCGATCATTGTTTTTTTCGGGGTGTGTGCCTGGATTGCCAGGAAAACAAGTCCGATGATCACGATGCGGTTAGGATTTGTTTTTTACCTAATCACCTATCTCATTATGCTGGTCTTCCATGATACGTTACGAGATCACATCTTTTTGCTCGGAATGTCCAATGGTTTGGCGATGAGCCTTTACTATGTGGGCGTTCATATGGCCGTATTAGATTTGACTACGAATGATAAGCGCGATCAGTTTTTGTATATTCAAGGGATTTTGCTGACGATTGGAGGGGTCATTGCTCCGCTAATTGCCGGTGTGTTGATCTCCCAATTCCAAGGTATGGTTGGTTATTATGTAGTTTTTATTGCGACCTGCGTGTTTTTCTTCATTTCTTTCTTGGTTTCGTTAAAAGTAAAAGGAAGTCCGGTGACGACAAAGAGTCATTTCTGGGATGTGATCAAGCGACCGTCACCGGAATGGATGAAGATGTACAAGGTCATGTTTGCCGATGGCATTGTGTCCGGTGTTTACTCTACTTTTTTAATTACGATGATTACCTTCAAGGTTGCCGGGGGAGAACTGAGCTTAGGAGTGTATAATACGGCGGCGGAGATTGTCGCGATTGTCGCATTCTATGTGCTCGCTAAGTTCTCGAATCCCAAATATCGGTTGGCGATTTTTGCGATAGGCTCGATTAGTGTATTTTTTAGCTCTGTCTTATTATCCGTATTGCCAGTGCTTTTTTCGTTGGTGGTCTTTGGAATTATATCTCCTGTAGCGATGAATATGATCACGACCTCGATGAATGCCATGATTTATGAATCAATTGAAAAGGATCCGCTGTATAAGGAACGGCGTTTGGACTATATTATCATTCGCGAAATTCCACTTGGTGTGGGAAGGATTATCGGGGTGTTCCTGTTTTTAGCGATGAGGAAATACTTTGATTTTGAACAGCTTTTACCTGTATCCTTTAGCCTTTTTCCTATTGTGTATGTCATAATGATTCCAGCGCTCTATTTTATTTGGAAAAGGCCGAAAAAGGAAGCTGTGCTTGGGCCAAATGAATGCTAGGATAAATTTTAAAATGGGGGAATTGCTGTATGCTAGGTGCCATTGAAGCAGGCGGAACCAAGTTTGTATGTGCAGTGGGAGATGAAAAGGGAGCGATTGTGGAACGAATTCAAATCCCGACCACTGTACCTGAGGAAACGATGCCACAGGTCATTGCCTTTTTTAAAAAATATGTTGTCGAAGCAATCGGGATTGGGTCGTTCGGACCCATTGATGTGAATGTGGAGAGTCCAACTTACGGGTATATTACGTCTACGCCGAAACCGGGGTGGAAGGATTATCCGTTCGTTCAGACGATAAAGGAAGCGTTCGGTGTGCCGATTGGATTTAATACGGATGTGAACGCGGCGGCGTTAGGCGAGGCTTCGTTTGGTGCGGCGAAAGGGTTGGACAGCTGTTTGTATATTACGGTTGGCACCGGGATTGGTGCAGGCGCGATTGTGCAGGGACAGCTTTTGCAAGGGTGGTCTCATCCAGAAATGGGTCATATTCTGTTACGACGTCATCCGAATGATGGATTTGAAGGGAAGTGCCCTTATCATGGTGATTGTTTGGAAGGCTTGGCGGCCGGTCCTGCGATTGAAGCGCGCTGGGGAGAAAAAGGCGTGAATTTGGTGGATCGTCCAGAGGTTTGGGACCTGGAGGGCTACTACTTAGCTCAAGCTCTCATGCAATATATTCTGATCCTTTCGCCGAAAAAAATCATCCTCGGCGGGGGAGTGAGCCACCAGGAAGCCGTCTTTGCAGCCATCTATAAGTACCTGCCAGAGCTGTTGAACGATTACGTCTCATTACCAGAACTATCCGACTACATCGTGCGCCCGGGACTAGGCGACGATGCCGGGATTACTGGGGCATTGATGCTCGCGGAAAGAGCAAAATAAAAAGAGAGGGGACAGTCCCCCAGCGCTTTAACGCGGCGGGGGACTGTCCCTCTCTTTCTTTTTATTGTTGTTTTTTTCCAGCGAGTGTTTCATACGCTGCATCATCCGGTGCATCGCCTTTTGGCCAGTCATAAGCCTTTTTCGCAAAGTCTGGGCGTTGTTGAAGCTTATTGATGTAAGCAGCTATATTCATTGCCTCTTCATCGGTAAATGAGCCGGCTTCATAGCCACCCATAGGCGACTTCGGCATATAGGCTTGGATAAATCCAGCAGCTGTTCGAACCCTTGCCATTCCAGCACCGATATTATAGGAATTGTCTCCCCATAACGGGGTGCCTAGTGCACCGCCATCGCCACCTTCACCGTGACAGGTAATGCACGCTTTATTGTAGAGCTCTTTGCCGGCTTCTGCATTAACCGTCGCTAAATCGCCTTGACCCTTTTTAAGTGAAGCCCAAGGACGTTCTTTTGTCCCATCAGGTACATTTTGAGAAATATAGGTGTAATAAGCAACCATTGCTTTCATTTCTTGGCTATCTTTTGGCAGAGGTTTTCCGTTCATGCTTCGAACAAAACATCCGTTAATGCGGTCCTCTAACGTGACATCTCTACCGGCACGTGAATTATATTGTGGATAGGTTTTGGCGACGCCAACAAGGTCAAGAGAACCATTCACACCTCCGTTTGCATGACAGCTGGTACAGTTTAATTTATTCCCTACATAACCATCCAGGGCGCTGCTTGTTTCGTTATGGTATTTTTCCCCTAATTTGATTAATTGGCCTTCTTCTCCGTCAGGCACTTCGTCCATGCTAGGAGGCAGGTAAGGGTGGGAGGGTTCTCCTGTTGTTTGTGATTCCTCCATACTTGCTGTTGCTGTTTCAGTTTCGTTTGGATTTGCCTTCACGTATAGGTAGAGGAATGAAAACCCTAACACTAACGTAACGAGAATGGCGGTAATAGAATAAATGGCTTCCTTCTTACTCATGTTTGTTCTCCTTTCTTTCGATGCGTAATTGTCCTATAAAAATTGGGGATATATTGATTAATTAAAATTATAGAATAATAGACTGACGTATTTACCCCGATAGGTACAAGGTTCAAAAAGTTCTCACATTTATCGACACAAAATGGACACTTGTAGGGGTAGGGGTATTCCTTGGTTAATCTGATACTATGAGCGAATAATGTTTACCACGTTTGATCCAACTGAAACCTGCACACGCAAAAAAAAAGCACTCACAAATAAGTGAGCGCTTCGTTCTTGTTAAAATTCATAAACTGCTTTGCTATTGAGACAGTGCGTGAGAAAGGTGCCGTCCCACGGCTTTTTTAACTTCTCGATTTTTTGGCAATAATCGCTTACTACTTCTTTCTGCCCATCGAAATCTCGCGCTTCCTGGCTGTAATAAATAATCTCCCCATTGAATTGGAATTCCGTAATTTCCCCAGGCTTTTCATCCGTGTTGAAGCGAATAAAGCGAAGAAGGTCGGGTTTTCCATCTTCTACGTTCTTCTTAAACTCGTTAATCCTTGCTCGTTGTTTCGCTTTAATTTGTCCTTGTAGGATGTCTCCATTTTCAAGCGCTTCCTTTATTGTATAATCCTCCGGAATCTGATTGGTTTTCTTATCACCAAAGTTTTTCACCTGCGTTTTAATGCTTACACTTTTGTCTGCCGTGACCATTTTGTAACCAAACGCGCCGACCACGATTAGTATCGCGAAAAAAATAAACCCCAATTTTTTCATTCCAATCCCTCGTTCCTTGTAATTTATTGCATTTACCTTTTAGACGAGGCTATCGTGGGATGGTTTCATTGTGGGGACAGTCCCCCGGCGCTTTAGCGGAGGCCACTGAAAAAGTCCCTTTAAACTATAAGGCAGAAACTCTCATGTTTTTCGAGGGTTTTTGTCTTTTTTGATTTATAATTAGGATATCTAATTTAAGTGGGTGTTTCCGGTGATATCAAAACAACAATCTATGAAGTTTAGTCCCTATATGGACCTATACAATTTAATCATTCCTGCGGATAACATGTTGCGCAAGATCAATGATCTTGTCGACTTTTCTTTCGTCTATGATGAAATTAAAGATAATTATTGTCTTGATAATGGCCGGAACGCCATCGATCCTATTCGCATGTTTAAATATTTATTGTTAAAAACTATCCATGATCTTTCCGATGTGGATATAGTTGAACGTTCAAAATACGATATGTCTTTTAAATATTTCCTTGATATGACACCTGAGGAATCTGTGATTGAGCCAAGCTCATTGACCAAGTTTCGGAAGCTCAGGCTTCAAGATGTCAAACTTTTAGACTTACTTATCAATAAGACAGTCGAAATAGCCATTGAAAAAGAGATTATCAAGAGTAAATCTATCATAGTCGATGCTACCCATACAAAAGCCCGATACAACCAGATGACGCCAAAAGAGGTCCTTATGGACCGTTCCAAAAAGCTGAGGAAAGCTGTTTATCAGGTTGATGAAACCATGAAGGAGAAGTTCCCTGCCAAAACAATGACGGATGTACTAGAGGACGAAATCACTTATTCTCAGAAGTTAATCCATGTAATTGAGAAGGAAGAAAACCTTATCCAGTATCCAAAGGTTAAGGAACAATTAAATCTACTGAAAGAGACCGTTGAGGATGATATTGAGCGACTTCAGAGTTCGAAGGACCAAGATGCCAGAGTTGGTCATAAGAGTGCTGATTCTGCTTTCTTTGGTTATAAGACACACTTGGCTTTAAGTGAAGAAAGAATCATCACTGCAGCGGTTATTACAACCGGTGAAAAAAATGATGGCAAACAACTTCAAACTCTCATTGAGAAAAGTGAGAAAGCAGGGATAGAAGTTGAAACCGTGATTGGCGATGCTGCTTATTCTGAAAAAGATAATATCATTTATACCGCTGAAAACGATATTAAATTGGTAGCCAAATTAAATCCAAATATCACTCAAGGAACTCGAAAAAAGGAAGACGAATTTCAGTTTAATAAAGATGCTGGCATGTATGTTTGTAAGGCAGGACATATGGCAATCCGAAAAGAAAAAAAGAACAGATCAAACGAGAAGAAAAATCCACGTGATACCTATTACTTTGATATTAAGAAATGTAAAGTTTGCCCTTTTAGAGAGGGATGTTATAAAGATGGTGCGAAAAGTAAAACTTACAATGTAACGATTAAATCAGATGAACACCAGGGACAGGCAAACTTTCAAGAAAGTGAATATTTCAAAGAAAAGTCAAAAGAACGGTATAAAATAGAGGCTAAAAATAGCGAATTAAAACACCGGCACGGGTATAATGTTTCATTATCCTCGGGTCTAGTTGGCATGGAATTACAAGGTGCCATGGCAATATTCACTGTAAATCTTAAGAGGATACTAAAGCTCCTAGGGTAAAAAGTAGGAGTTCAGGGGCAAAATTAAGAAAAAAGCCGACCTTTTCTTCCAAAATAATAGGAGAAGGGTCGGTTTTTTATTTGTTGGACTGTAATGAAAATAAAAATCGAAAGATTTTCAGTGCCCTCGCTTTAGCGCGGTGGGGGACTGTCCCCATCACGAATAACAGGAATAGGAACATGGTAACTATATAGGTCCAGTCCGTTGTATGGTCAATGACCTTGAAGTTACTAAAATTGCCAATCTGGCTTTTGAACAGGGACACGGTGTTCCAGCCCCAATGACAGCCAATGGTAAACCATAGGGACTTTGTTATGGCAAAGGGAATGGCATAGGTTAGTCCCATAAGAAACAGCATGATCCACTGGGTGTAGCTGTCGCCAATCCGCCAAATGTGATTGAGGACGTAAATGATTGACGAGACAACGACTAGTGTAGGGAGTGACCAGTTTTTCGGGAGGTACTTGAATACGTACCCGCGGGTTAAGATATCTTCGCTGGCCGAGGAAAGGAATGTAAGCAAGATGATTCCCACTAAGGGCAGGATGATTTGTTGTAGCGAAAAGGTACCTTCAAATTCTATTTTTCCTGTCCAGACCGAGACAACAAAGCTTCCGCCGTAAAATAAGACGCCTAGCAAATAACCAGTCCATAGATTCATAGATGCCAGTTTGTGTTTGTGCAGCCCAAAGGTGGATAGTCCCTTTTCGCCACGGACTTTTGCCACGATGTGTGCGGTGGTAAAGAATAAGATAAAGGAGGCAAACAGTAATATAGGGTTGCTACCGACCAGCTCGGATGTATGGTAGACAGCAAACAGGATAAGGAAACCTAGTATATTTTTAAGAATCATCATTCATACCCACTTTTTCATATGTAGTGCTCCTTGGTGAGGAGTCTATTAGATATTAACATAATTTACCTAAAAAGGGGACAGTCCCCCACCGCTTTAACGCAGTGGGGGACTGTCCCCAAGGAATATTTTATAAATCAAGCTGTGCTCTCAAGATGTTTTGCACGCGCTGTTTTTCTTCTGGTGAAACTAAACCATAGTAGATGCTGTTAATCTTGGTTCCTTCTTCTTTTAACTCCATCTGCTCAATCGTTGTATCTTTCACGTCATAGCCCTTTTGGATGGCAACGATCTGGTCGAAGGTTAGGTTGGTTTTCACATTTTTCCCTAGAACGTCAAAGATGCCTGCAAAGTTCTTTAAGCTAGAGAAGCTCGCACCCTCGTCAATCACACCCTGAATAATTTCACGCTGTCTCATTTGACGGCCAAAGTCACCTCTAGGGTCTTCATGCCTCATACGTGTATAGCTCAAGGCCTTTTCGCCGTTTAGCTTTAATTTCCCTTCCGCAAAATGGAAGCCATCCTGCGTGAAGTCTAAATCATTGTTTACCGTCACACCGCCAACCGCGTCCACCATGTCCTTAAAGCCTTCCATATTCACTTGGATATAGTAATCAATCGGAATATCAAGGAAATCCTCAACCGTATTCATCGCCATTGGGACGCCGCCGAAAGCGTAGGCATGGTTAATCTTATCCTCTTTTCCTTTGCCAATAATCTCCGTACGCGTATCTCGCGGGATGCTCAGCATCTTTACCGTATGATTCTTTGGGTTAACCGTTAACACAATCATCGTATCCGAGCGGCCTTTATCTCCTTCGCGCTCATCCACACCCAGCATTAAAACGGAAAAAGGATCCTTTTCCGCCACCGCCACAGGCTCCTTGCGCTTATCAGAAGTACGATCAACTGCTTGATGCATTGAATCAACCGCGTTATTAAAAGATTTATATACAGAGTAAGCGTACACGCCTCCACCAATTCCCATAGCTAGAATAATGGTGCCTGTCACTTTTACCCATTTTCTTAGTTTTCTTTTCTTTTTTCGAGCTCTCATAAAAACAGAACCTCCTAAAAACTTACAAATAAGATACAGTCTTTATCTATGTTAACAAAAAATTAGATTAAGAGGTATGTAAAAAATATGGAAATGGTAGAGTGGAGGCATCAAGGACTATGACTTGATATTCAAACTTCTGCCATTTTCTTGCTATAATGACAGATAGATATAGTGAAAATTGGAGAGGAGCTCCCCAGCTTATGAAAATCAAAGTCATAATTGCGGATGATAACTCATTTATTCGGGAAGGGTTAAAAATCATTCTATCTACCTATGCAGAATTTGATGTGTTAGACACCGTGAGTGATGGAAAAGAAGCAGTGGACTACTGCCAATTGCATGAGGTGGATATTGCTTTATTAGATGTTAGAATGCCACATATGAACGGGGTAGAAGCCACGAAGCTTTTGACCGAAAAGACGAAGACAAAGCCCATCATCTTGACCACTTTTGATGACGATGAATACATAACGGATGCCATCAAAAATGGAGCCAAGGGCTATTTATTGAAAAATAATGACCCGGAACAAATTCGCGATGCCATTAAGAGTGTGTATAAAGGAAACAGCATTATTCAAGACGTGATTTTAGAGAAGCTCAAATCGAACCTTGGTGGAGGCACGAAACCGTCCGACAACAAGCTGGACCTCTCCCTTTTTACAGAAAGAGAGCGGGACATTATGTCGCTGATTGCCAAGGGCTATTCCAACAAAGCCATCTCCAAAGACTTATTTATTTCTGAAGGAACGGTCGCTAATTACATTACCTCGATTCTAAATAAAACGGGACTCGAGCACCGGACTCAAATCGCCATTTACTATCTAACGGGAAAAGTAGATTAAGATGGAGCTTTGGATGATTTTTACGAAGCTGATCCTTTTAATGTATATTGCGTTTACCTGTATTCGCGGGGAGGTCAGTCACATCTCATGGGTGGTGCTCACTTTCCTGCTTTATTTTTGTCTTACAATCACCATGTATATATTTAAAAATCACACCCTTAAACGTGTGCTGCTAATTCTCACTCTTGGTCTCTCGATCATATCCTATTTTCTTGTTCTGCCCTTGTTTTGCTTGGTTTTACCACTAGCCATCATCGAACTGGCCTCTGAATTTGTGCATAATCGATTGACACTGTTGATTCTATCCTTGATTCCCATTCTGTATGTGGAGGCACAGCTGCAGCCCCTTTACGGGTTGGCAGCCACTCTTAGCTTTTTGATTTTCACCATGGCGCATATCTATCACGATAAGCTGGCAAAAAATGAAGATCAAATCGATACAATGAGAAAAAAGCTCCACAAATTAACGCAAAATATTAATGAAAATACGGAGTATATCCGACAGTCGGAATACACCTTTAAATTAGAGGAACGCAACCGCATTTCACAGGAGATTCACGATAAAATCGGCCACTCGATGACAGGGGCTCTTTTTCAAATGGAAGCAGCCAAACGCCTCATGGAGACTGATCGGCCAAAAGCAACGGAGCTCTTGCAGAACGCGATCAACATCTCGAAGGATGGGATTGAGAAAATCCGGATGACGTTAAAAAATTTAAAGCCGCCGACGGAGCAAGTAGGGATTAACCGGATGAAGCTTTTAATCGATGATTTCAATTCTAAACAATCCATCAAGACGGTCCTTACCTATGAAGGAAACTTAGAGCACATCAGACCGATTCAATGGAAAATTATAAATGAGAATGTCACCGAGTCGTTAACGAACGCTATGAAATATTCCTCGGCCACGCTTGTTTCAATCGATGTGAAAGTACTGAACAAAATCATAAGAGTAGAAGTGAAGGATAATGGAGTCGGAACAGAAACAATCAAGAAAGGCTTGGGAATTATCGGAATGGAGGAGCGGACCGCCACGATGAACGGCACAATTATAGTGGACAGCAGCCACGGTTTTTCCGTGACCACCCTGTTGCCGATCGCATCAACATGAAGTTTTTCGCTCATAACCCTGTTGCCCAACCAGTCTCCATGAACTTCTCACTCGCAAAACATGAAGATTCTCATGTAAAAAGAATGAACGATTGCACTTATGCACGTTCATTCTTTTTTTTATACTTGAACTATACAAACCGAGTAGGGGTGAAACAATGAACGTGTTAGAAATTAAGAACTTAACGAAAAAATTCAGTGATTTTATTGCTGTCGATCATATGAGCTTATCTGTTGCGGAGGGAGAAATCTTTGGGTTCCTTGGAGCCAATGGCGCTGGGAAGAGTACGACCATTAATATGATTGCGGGCTTGTTACGTAGCAATGAGGGGACAATCGCGATTCTTGGCAAGGATAGTGTCAAACACAGCCGCTTTGTCAAAATGAATATTGGGATGGTTCCGCAGGACCTCGCCATTTATGAGGATATGACGGCCTATGAAAATGTGAAATTCTTTGCCGGCTTGTACGGCTTACGCGGGGCGGAATTGAAGGAACGAGTGGAGGAAGCCCTTGAATTTGTCGGCCTCCAGGATAAGCATAAAAGCTATCCGAAAAGTTTTTCCGGAGGGATGAAACGACGGTTAAATATCGCTTGTGCCATTGCTCATCGACCAAAGCTGATTATTATGGATGAGCCAACGGTGGGCATCGATCCGCAGTCTCGAAATTACATCCTCAATTCAGTACGCAAGTTAAATGAAATGGGCTGTACGATCATTTACACGAGCCACTATATGGAGGAAGTGGAGGAAATCTGCACACAGATTGCCATCATCGACCACGGGAAAATTATTGCTGAAGGCACAAAGGAGCAGTTGAAATCCATCATCACCAATACAAAGGACTTGTGGGTGGAGGTCAAATCCACGGAACACGTGAACATCGGGTCCATTAAGGAGATTAGTGGGGTTGAAGCCGTTTCCGTCGATGAAAATGTCATAAAAATCAACTCGGATACCGGGGTGAACAACTTAAATAAAATCATTGAGCATTTCATGAGTAATCATATCGAAATCCGTTCGTTGGAAGAAAAAGCACCAAACCTAGAGACAGTATTTTTAACCTTAACCGGCAGGAATTTAAGGGACCAATAAGGAGAGGAGGGGACTCCCATGAACATTATCAATATTGCTTGGAAGGGGATTAAATCGGACTTCCGAGACACAAGAACCTTGTTTTTCATGCTAGCTTTTCCGATTGTCTTAATGCTCGTCCTTGGCTCCGCCTTGTCGAATACATTTACGACCAGTCTTCCTGTGGATGATATCCATGTGTTCTATACAGATACGACAACGGGTGAGAATTTCCAACACTTTATCGCTGAGGTGAAAAAATCAGAGGTCCATTTTAAGAAATTCACCGATCAAGCAAAGGCGAAAAAGGAAGTTCAACAAAGTAAAGTGGATGGATATGTGGAAGTGTCAGAAAAGGGGATTCAGCTGTATCTCAATAATGGCAACAGTATTGAAGGAAGTATCCTACAAGGCATGCTTTCTGCTTATGTCGATCAATACAATATCGCCTCTGAAATTATGAAGATGGCGCCTGACAAGTTGGCCACTGCGTTTACTCCTGGAAAACAGGCTGATTTTATTAAAGAAACCTCGCTGCAACCGGATAAGCAGCCTAGTTCGATGGACTATTATGCGATTGTGATTACGACGATGATTATCCTGTACGGGGCGATGTCGGCCAGTTCGTTAATTGTGGAGGAACGAGTGAGAGGGACGGCGAATCGTCTGATTGCCTCTCCGATTAGAAAAAGTGAAATTTTTATCGGGAAAGTGCTCGGAAGTCTCGTGAGTAATAGCTTGTGTGCCTTGCTAGTCGTTCAGCTGAGCAAACTATTATTCCACGCGAATTGGGGCGATCATCTAGGGATGGTATACATGGTCCTGCTGACCGAAATTATCTTTGCTGTGAGCTTGGGCATAGGTATCAGCTTCGTGTCCAAAACAAGTGCCGCTCCCAAAGTCAGTATCATGTTATTTGTGCAGTTGTCCTCCTTTTTTGGGGGAGCTTATTTTAGAATTGTGAATCCGGAGGGTTTCTTCAAATTTATTACGGAGCTTTCGCCTCTCACCTGGATGAACACGGGGTTAATGAAATTGATTTATGCGAATGACCTATCTGCAGCCGTCCCAGCGATCACAATCAATCTGGCTGGGTCACTCCTGTTTTTACTAGTGGCAGTTATCTCTTTACAAAGACGGGAGGGGCTATAAATGAAGGATGTCCTCTGGTTAATTCAGAACACATTAAGTAAGACGTTTCGCAATAAGAAAAACATAATCATGTATCTGTTTATGCCGTTAATTGGAATTTTCATTGCGTTTATTGCCTATGGCGGGGATCAGAAAGCCCTTCTACATGTAGGCGTCGTCAATCAAGACAAGAGTGAGGTGACGACCGACACGATCGATTTTCTCAAAGGGTTAGAGAATGTGAAGGTTTCTGAGGTCGATGCGGAAAAGGTACAGGATCAGATTACATCCGGTAAACTGGACTGTGTTATCACTTTTGAAAAAGGCTTCACGGAAAGCGTGTTGAACGGTACGCCGGGCTCTATCCAGATTAGTTCCATCAAAGGGGCAGCCGTTACAGGCTTCGTGAAATCCTATTTATATCAATATATCAATAATATCGCGACGATTAGTCGGGCGGCCGATGGGAATCAACCTCTGTTTGCGCAGATGTATAAGGACTATCAGCAATCAACCTATACACTCGCCACCCATTCATTAGCGGATTCATCGAAAAATAAGAATATGACCAATCAAACGATTGGTTTCCTGATCATGATCATGCTGATGTCAGCGGGGAATCTGTCTGAGATCATTCTGTTGGAAAAAGAACAGCGAACCTATTTCCGCTTATTATCGACGCCAATTAATGCTAGAAAGTATCTATTATCCAATGTCATCGTCAACATGATTGTGATGACGGTACAGGTAGTTATTACGCTTACCATCATGAGAAATATGTTCCATATTGGCATCGGCATGTCCTTCTGGGAAGCGGCCTTCGTGATGTTACTATTTTCCTTGATTGCGGTAGGTTTATCGCTTGTCATCATCTCTTTCGCAAACAACAGAAATGCAGTAGGGGCCTTACAAAATTTAATCATTATGCCAACCGTCATGCTGTCCGGCTGCTTCTGGCCAGTGGAAGTGATGCCTACATCCTTGCAAAAAATAGCAGTGTTCCTGCCACAGCGCTGGACGTTAGATACATTAACCAAACTGCAGGAAGGAAGCTCCTTTAGCAGCTTGTATTTACACTTCATTATCCTATTCGCCTTTGCAGTAGCCTTTTTCTTACTAGCCGTCTATCGCTTTAGCAGAAACAACACGACACAGAACTTTATTTAAAAAAGAGGGGACAGTCCCCCGTTGCGCTAAAGCGCCGGGGGACTGTCCCTAAAAATTTTTTTAGACTCCCTAAATAGTTGATTTGATAATAATGGAAACACTTACAATCCCAAAATAATATTTTCTGATGATTGACAAGATACAAATAGATTAGTAATATCAAAAATGTTAAAAAAAACTAATAATTCTTATCGAGAGTGACCGAGGGACTTGGCCCTATGACGTCCGGCAACCCCCTAAATGGGAAGGTGCCAATTCCAGCAGAATGGCTTTCATTCTGAAAGATAAGCTTGAAATAATTGTTTGTATTTCGATGCTCCTTTCAGTTGAAAGGGGCATTTTTTGTATGGAAAAACCAACAGAGTCCTAGCAAGCTTACTAGACAAACATTATCTTAAAATATCGCTTATGAAAAAAGAGGTCAACATTATGATTGAAATACGTCAGTTAACAAAGGAATATAAAACAAAAAACGGCACGGTCAAGGGAGTCGATGACGTTTCCTTAACGGTTCAACGAGGAGAGGTCTACGGTATCGTTGGCTACTCTGGTGCCGGAAAAAGCTCGTTGCTACGCTGCATCAATTTGTTGGAGCAGCCAACTTCGGGAAGTATTACCGTCGATGGGACGGACCTTACTTCCTTAAAAGGGGAGAAGCTCCGCCTAGCACGGCTAAAGATTGGCATGATTTTTCAACACTTTTACTTAATCAGCCAGAAGACGGTGTATGAGAACATTGCTTTTTCCCTGAAGGCGGCCAACTATCCGAAGAATCAAATCAGCGCACGTGTCATGGAATTACTAGAAACGGTGGGACTTGCGGATAAACGGGATGTGTATCCAGCCCAGCTGAGCGGGGGACAAAAACAGCGGGTGGGGATTGCACGAGCACTCGCCAATAATCCAACTGTCCTGCTGTGTGATGAGGCAACCTCCGCCCTCGACCCGACAACAACCAAGTCGATTTTGAATCTATTAAAAAAGATCAACAAGGAACTCAACATTACGATTATTCTTATCACGCATGAGATGAACGTAGTCAAAGAAATTTGCCACCGGATGGCGATTATGCAAAATGGGAAGGTCATTGAAGAGGGAACGGTGTACGACATCTTCGCCAACCCTAAAGCGGAACTTACCAAAGAATTTATTGATAGCGTGGTATCCTTTGACGTTCCGGAATCCATTATCACTAGCTGTGAAGGGCCGATTATCAAGGTGCTGTTTAAAGGAAAAGTCGCCGGTGAGGGTGTCATTTCCGATATGCTGCAGGCATTCAACGTTAAAGGGAACTTCCTTCATGGTTCGATTGAATACATACAAGAACTGCCGCTTGGCATTTTCATTATGGAACTGAAAGGTGCGAAGGAGGAAGTGGCAACGGCCCTTCGATACATCGAGGACCGGGCAGCGCAAGTGGAGGTGTTACGTAATGGGCTTTGATTTTCAGCATCTAGTGAGAGTTAATACCAGATATCAATACCGCTTTTATGCAAACGATTTATATGATTGTGATTTCTTTAGCGATCGCCATCGTCATTGGCCTTCCAGTGGGAATCTTGTTATTTGTCACCGATAAAGGGTTGTTTTTACAAAATCGCCTCGTTCAAGTGACTATGGGATTCCTGGTTAACTTGATCCGGTCCATTCCCTTTATTATTTTGCTGGTTGCGTTAATTCCGTTAACCGACTTCATTGTTGGTTCAACGATTGGACCGACAGCGGCAAGCGTTTCGCTTTCAGTGGCGGCCATTCCATTCTTTGCCCGAATCGTCGAAACAGCATTAAGGGAAATCGATAAAGGGGTCATCGAAGCGGCGATTGCGGCAGGAGCGACTCCAACCATGATTATAAAAGATGTTTTGCTCCTTGAAGCAAGGTCAGGAATTATCTCGGGTATTACGTTGACCCTTATTAGTTTAATCGGGTTTTCGGCCATGGCCGGTACAGTGGGTGGCGGCGGAATTGGAGATTTAGCGATTCGCTTTGGATACTACCGCTATGACAATACCATCATGATTGCCACTGTCGTTATATTAATAGTCTTAGTTCAGTTTATTCAGCTACTTGGTGATTTTGTTGCCAAAGTTGTCGATAAAAGAAGATAAAGAAAGAAGGAAAAAGTCATGAAAAAATGGTTTTTAACAATGGTTTTAGTTTTAGTCGTGGGTGCGTTAGCGGCTTGCGGCAGCAGTTCAGACAACAAAGACAAAGCAGAAGCAAAATCAAAGGATATTAAATTAGGGGCTACTGCTGGTCCGTACAGTGATATGTTGAAGGAAGCGATTGTTCCTGGTTTAGAAAAGAAGGGCTACAAAGTTGAAATTGTGGAATTCAGCGATTACATTCAGCCAAACAAAGCATTAGATAATGGGGACATCCAAGCAAACCTATTCCAGCATTCTATCTATCTAGAGAATTTTGCAAAAGAAAATAACATGAAGCTGTCTGCATTGATTTCTGTACCAACTGCACCAATGGGGCTTTACTCTAAGAAATACAAATCATTGGATGAAGTGAAGAACGGAGCAACGGTTACGCTTCCGAATGACCCAACAAACGCGGCTCGTGCCTTAAATACACTTCGTGATGAAGGCCTAATTACAATTAACGAAAGTGCCGACCCGTTGAAAGTTTCTGAGAAGGACATTGTTGAAAATAAGAAAAACTTGAAATTCCAAGCAATTGAAGCAGGCCAGCTTCCACGTTCTGTGGACAGTGTCGATTTAGCTGCTGTACCTGGAAACTTTGCATTGGCTGCAAAAATGAACCTGCTAGATGCACTATCACTTGAAAATATGCTAGATTCCTATCGCAATATCGTTGCGGTAAAAACAGAAAACAAAGATTCTCAGCTTGCAAAAGATATTAAAGAAGTCGTCGAATCTGCAGACTTTGAAAAAGTCATTGATGAGAAGTTCAAGGGCTTTGGGAAACCTGCGTGGATGAAGAAATAAGGGAAAAGGATGGGGACAGTCCCCCGGCGCTTTAACGCAGCGGGGGACTGTCCCCATTTTTCTACTTCTTCTTTTGCCCCGGAGGCATCTGTTTCACGTGAATGTTAAGTTCTGTTGTTACTCCATGGTATGATACCGAAATGGTTGTTTTTCCTTTTTTACCGGCTTGGACGCCGCCGCTTTGGTTCACCACCGCAACAGTTGGATCCGCACTAGTAAACTCCAAATCATCGGTCAATGTTTTGACTGACCCATCATAATAAGTACCCTTCACTACAAGCGAAGCTGGTTCTCCTTCTCTTAAGGATTCTGGACCTTCCACTTTAATGGATACAGGGTTAGCTGCTAACGCGCCGACATGGGCTCCCGCTTTACTTAGTTCGCTCTCAGGAGCTAAGCGGAGGAAGTTTCCATAATTAATGGCGCCATTTTGATATCTAGTAAACTCTTCAGGGACATCAAGGCTGACGAAGTCACTAGCTGAAACTACCGTACCAGCACTATTCACTGTCTTTGACCCATCAAAGAGGAAATTCGTCTCATCCACATTTCCACTAATCGAATCCCTGATGGTACCACCGTTCGTCCTAAACGAGAGATTATTTTTAAATATTCCCTGCTCCGCAGCTGTAAAATAAGGATTGATTCGGAACACATAGTTAAAGCGTTTGTTGTTGAAAGAAGTGTTGTTCTCGACGACAATTTTTCCAGGGTTAAAATTATCGGTAAAGCCGTCCATATTGTTATCAAACGCAATATTGTTTCGGACGATGTGGGCAACTGGAAGACCTTCGCCACCTAGCTTAAAGCCATTCCCCTGATTGCCCTCCTCGTTATAGCCATTACTTAGCTTCCCGTTGCTATAAGCAATATTTCCGTCCAAGGTGATTGGCATATTTGCCCCTTCGTTCGTTCGGTTATATAGATCCCAGCCATCATCCACATTGTGATGGGCGATATTGCCTTTAAAAACATTGCCAACACCCACGCCTAGCTTGGCGGCAAATCCATCCGCATTTTCATCACTCAAATCGCGGTTGTCATGAGATTCACAATTTAAAATCAAATTGTACTTCGGCCATTTTTCCGGATCTGAACCGCTGCCGCTAATTTGCAAGCCGGTATCTCCGTTAAAATTGAAGAGCATCTGCTCAACTACATTGTGATTTCCGCTTACTCTCATCCCACTGGAAACGGCTCCTGTTATTTGAATCCCAGCCAAATGCCAATAATCCGCATTTAACTTCAGGACATTTCCAAGATGGTTTTGACCATCAATGGTGACCTTTTCACCGTTATAGGCTGCCAAGGTTTTCACTTTATCCTTCGAACCGCTATATTCCTTTTTAATATCGATGATAGCGGAAGGAGTATAGGTGCCTTCGCGCATAAAAATGGTTTCGCTTGGTAAAACGTATTTGATGGCTGTTTCTAAATCCATCGGGTCGTCGATAGTGCCTCGGGCTGAACTTGTCCCATTAGGAGACACATAGAGTCCAGCACCCGAATTGTACACCTTCTTTGTTACCTTAAGGGTTTTTGTAATCGGAGTAGAATCAGGCGCTCCCGTTGGTGAATAGGTCACGCTGAAATCCGTTGTATCGTTTTCCAAATTGGTTGCAAAGGAGTAGACCTCATCCTTCTTCAGCGCTTCACTGCTGACAACTTCAGTTCCATCCCTGGTCACTGTAATCGTTCCATCGTAGTTGGCGAGTGCTTTTAGCTCATAGTCAGCCGAGCCAATTTCTGGTGCAGAAACGATTTCCATGGCTGCCTTTGGTTCAACAATAGGTGCTGGCGGTGTCGGTATGGTATGAGCCTCACTTAGTGTTAATCTCGCATTTCGCACCGTCATTTTCGCATTTCTTGCTGCATAAAAGCCTACATACATGTGATCCGGATCAATCACCTGTACCATGTCAGCTCCTGTGATTCTTTTTTCAAAAGTCTTCTGCTCTGATAAATGGGTAAAGGTCGCAGACATAATAAATTCGCTATCCGTTCTCTCTAGTTTCATTCGTACGGGAGTTCCAATTGGAAGTTTGTATGTCGAATCTGTTGTAAAAGGTGAGGCCTTTAATTCACTTCCTAAGTTCCCCCATGGATATTTAACCCCTGTACGATAGATGGGACTGACCCCGCCACGCATCATACCCACGCCAAAAATGTTGGATGCTGCAGGAACTTCCTCATACCCTAAAATCATTGGATCCTGACGTGCGGCACCGTTGATATCTCTTACCATGATACCGGCACTTTCCTGTCCGTTTGGTCCAGCACCTGTTTCCGGTCCAAACTGGTCAATGGTGATGTCCGCTTCAAGAATGAAGTTGTGCACCTTTGGATCCAGCTTTGTGTTGTAAAAAGTCAGTCCGTCATGTCCCGGTGCCAATTTCCCGCCTCTACTCTCTAAGATGATATCACCATCAATGGTCCCAGGATTTTCAGGATGGGCATAGTTTGTCCCTACCTTTTCCGGCAAGACGTTCGGTGCGAAGCTTAAATCGGTCGACTGACCAAAGGTGATACTTTCCCATTTTAATTGGGAGGCATTCGTCTCCTCTGCAGCGTTTGCAGGAGAGACCAGCATAGGTGCTGTACTTAGCAATAATGCCAAGGAAAGAAAGATACTCCATACTTTAGTAAGCGTTTTCAAATCTTCATCTCCTCTCAAAGAAATATGTAACACTTGAAAGTATAGAGTATCTTTTATTTTTTAAAAATTAAAAATCTTTAGATATTTGTTTGATATTTTTCGTTTTTTGCGGGGACAGTCCCCCGCTTGGGTACAGCGTCACAGTCTAAAAGTCCCGAGTGAGCCATCTGTTCTTGTTGAATAAAGTTGGAACTGTTTTCATACAGTTATCTAAACGGTCTTTCTTCTGTGGAAAAGTGGGGTAGCTTCGCTTGGTTCGAGTTTATAAGGAGGGAGCAGCATGCAATATAAGAAATCTATTATAGGTGGAGTCATTGCGATTGTTATTTTAGTCATTGGCTTCTTTTCGACTACTACTGTTGCGTCCGGTTATCGAGGCGTACTTTTACAATTAGGTGCAGTTAAACCGACGATTTTAACGGAGGGGTTTCATTTTAAGCTTCCCTTTATCCAAACCGTTCAACCGATTGAGGTACGGGTACAAAAAGAAGAAAGCTCCCAGACTGCTGCCTCCAAGGATCTGCAAATCGTTACAACAAATGTGGCCGTCAACTTTTCAGTTAATGCAGAAGCCGCGAATAAATTATATCAAGAAATCGGACTGGATTATCGTTCCAGAATTGTTGATCCAGCGATTGCTGAATCGTTAAAGGCAATTACTGCACTGTATACAGCAGAAGAATTGATTTCCAAACGCCCAGAAGTATCAGCAAAAGTAAAAGAGATGCTTGCTGCTAAATTAACAAAATATCATATGATTCTAGAAGATATTAATATTAAAGAGTTTGCTTTCAGTGAAGAATTCAATAAAGCGATTGAAGCCAAGCAAACAGCGGAACAAAACGCGTTAAGGGCACAAAGAGATTTAGAGAGAATCAAAATTGAAGCGGAGCAGAAGGTAGCTCAGGCAGGGGCAGAAGCAGAAGCCCTACGCTTGAAAAAGCAAGAAGTCACGCCGGAGTTAATCCAATTAAAACAAATTGAAGTTCAAGAGAAGGCGTTGGAGAAATGGGATGGCCGCCTGCCAAGTGTCACAGGTGGGGCAACCCCGTTTATTGATGTAAATGGGCTCGAGAAACAAAAATAGAAAGAGGGGACAGTCCCCCGGCGCTTTAGCGCGCTAGGGGACTGTCCCCAAAATGTTAATTTTCTAGCTGGTAAGAATGACTGAAATGGACTTTACCATTTTCATCGCGGATTTCAACTGTAGCTTCTTTGTTTGAAGGGTCAATTCGGAACACGCCAAAGTTGAAGAAATTCCCTTCTGCATATAATCTCTCGGGCCCAAAGGTGGGATCAAGTGTGCCTGGATTAATTTTCACAGCTCCAATCGGACCGCTGATTAGCTCGTTATAATCCGTTTTCCCATCCTGATTGGCATCGTATTTGATGATATCTGCAAAATGCACATCTGTTGTGAAGAAAAAAACGTTTTTGATTCCTTTTTCAATAATAAAATCAGAGATTTTTTTGAATTCGTTCTCATAGCCTGTTGGATCATTTGGGTTTACTTGATTGCCATTCGCCCATCCATCCCTAGCCATTGCTTTTCCAGTTGGTACAGAGATAGGTACGGAAGTCGCTACAAGCTTCACTTTTGCATCTGAAGTTAAAAGCTGTTGTTTTAACCAATCTAACTGTTCCTCACCAAGCATAGTCTTATCTGCTCCATCACCCTGTGTGTTAGGTGAACGGTATCCCCGGTTGTTTAGAATAATCATATCCATTGTATTACCCCAAGAATACTTGTGATAAAGCTTGTCCTCTGAACTGCGTTCGCTTGACATTGGCCAGTAGTCTTTAAATGCCCGTAAACCAGTCGGAGTAAGGGGTTGTGATGGACCTGAAAAATCATTGGTTACTTCATGATCATCCCATATGGCAAATGTTCCTGTTTTTTGCAGGAGGCTGCGCAAGCCTGCATCGGTACGGTTTTCTTTATATTTCGCCCAGAAATCCTGCACTTTTTCCGAAGGTGGGTTAGGCACTGCTGGTGTTTTATTATCAGCATAAATGGTGTCACCGCTAAACAGGAAGAAGTCTGGATTTAAAACGGACATCGCTTTGAATGATTTAAATGGAGGTATCTCTCCCTGGCCCCCGGTATCTCCGCCCCAAACCATCGTCATTGGCTTTAAGCTGTTTTCCTCCGGTGCGGTTTTGAATGAACCGTTCACGGTATACTTGCTGGAAACAGCATGCGCCCGGTAATAATAAGTTGTATCAGGCTTTAATTCGTTAACCTTTACATTTACCGTATAATCATGTTCTTCATCAGCATGGCTCGTTTTGACGATTGTATCGTGTTTAAAACTGCTGTCAGTCGAAATTTCAAACTGAACTCTAGCATCTTCATTTGTACGCGCCCATAAAATCGCTGCCGAATCCGTTATATCCCCGCTTGCTACCCCATGTGAAATAAAAGGCTTTTCCAGTAAATCAACGAGAAGGTCAGTATTGTTTGTGAACTCTCCGTCCACACCAAGAGAAAGCAAGGATACCATATCATCCTGGGAATTGACTGTCCATGGATGGACAAGAAGTTGGTTCTGATGAGCGGCTTCCATTAGTTTCGGAACAACAAGCTCCTTACTAGGACCTACACCGGCAGCATAGTCAGAGATTCGCTTCAATTCTTGGTACACATCCTTACCTGCAAGCATACCTCCTGTATATAGTTGAATCAGCTTTACATTAGGTACAAGATTTTTTAATTTACGAAGGCTATCCTCACTGAATGATTCGAGAAAAAGCTTTTCGTCATCAAGGACATTCGTTTTTTTCAAGATCTCGATTAATTTCTCTTCCATTCCTGGATAAACGCTCGGTGCTTTTGTTTCCATATAAAGACCAACTTTTCCATTTCCATGCTGTTTGACAAATTTGATGGCTTCCTCGAGCGTTGGTACATGCTGTCCAATGTATTGTGTTTTTGCCTTATCCGGATAGGCTTTATTAAACCATGAGCCTGCATCCAGACGGCTGATCTCTTCGAGCGTAAAATCCTTTACCCTCCATGGTGCCCGGTCTGGATAAAGTTCCTTTGCATTTGTGGTTCTCGACAGGGTCTCATCGTGCATGGCAATCAACTGACCATCTTTAGTCATTTGTAAATCAAATTCCACATAATCAGCCTTCATCGTCATAGCCTGCTTATAGGCTGCCAGTGTATGTTCCGGGCCATAGGCAGATGCCCCACGGTGGGCGATCACTGCTACATCAGAGGAGAGTGGACGTAAGGTGGTTTGTCCATTATCAGTAGCTGAGATTTGAATCGGGTGGGCTAAAACGGCTAAGGGAGCTCCTGAAGTTACCGAAAGAGATAGACAAGCAATGCCAGCAATTAAGACTCTTTTTCATTTACACTCATCTCCTATATGTTTATGTATTACGAGTTTAAAAATATAGGAGAATTGTAAAGTGGCTATTAATAGAGTATGAATATTCGGTAAATGAGGGAAAAACAGGACTTTCTGCTTACTAAAAATGGGGACAGTCCCCCAGCGCTTTAACGCGCCGGGGGACTGTCCCCGCATTTTTTTTAACTCATTTTCGGTTTAGCCACCAAGCCTTGTTGCTCGGAGGATGGGTCCTTTTGGATCAGGAAGGAGGTGAGTAAGGCTAAGATACTACCTACAAAACCGAATATAAAGAGATGGTGAATGCCTTGCATGAAGTTGGCTCCGCTTGTTAATAATGCGCCCATGATGGTTACACCAATCGCGGTCCCCATATTCCGACAGAACATGAAGAAGGAAGTGGATATACCTCTTTCATGCCCCCCTACAAGCTGCTGCACGCCAATCATTCCAACCGTTGTGAGGAGACCGAACGCCAATCCTTGAACAATCATGACTAAGAAAATAAACCAGAAACCATGGCTTGGATCAAGCAGGGTTAACAAGGCGCCAGAAAGGAATAATAACGCATTCCCGATAATCAACAGGAGGCGATATCCGTATTTTAGAATCCATTTACCTGCAGGAACAGCTGCGGCCATCCAACCAATTGCCGTTCCCAGTAAGGCCACACCGCTAAGGAACAGCGATAGCCCAGCGATATTTTGCAAGAATAAGGGAACAAAACTGGAAGCCCCAAATAAAGCGGTCGTCCCAATAAAGGCATTGATGTTGATGCGAGAAATCATCTTATTTTTAAACATAGAAAGTGGAACAATTGGTGACTCTTGTTTCTTTTCAAAAAAGTAAAAAACAACTAAGAAGACAATACCAATGATTGCGTAAAGGACGCGATTGTCCTTAACAATCGTATCTAATAGAAGGAACGTGACACCGACAGCGAAGAGAATGGCGCCGATGTAGTCGACCTTCGCTTTTTTCGGCTGGTAATTTTCTTTGTAAGGCAGCAGGGTGATAAACGAAATGATACACACCGGCAGATTGACGAAGAAGATCCAGCGCCAGGTCATAAACTCTACAAAGAAAGACCCTAGCAATGGTGCAAGTACGGCGGACAAGCCCCACATCGCCGTAAACAAGGCTTGAATTTTGCCTCGTTTTTCAACAGAAAACAAGTCTCCGGCAATGATGGCAGGGAACGGCATCATGAATCCAGCGCCAATCCCTTGCACGGCGCGGAAAATAACCAATTGAATCATATTGGCGGACATCCCGCAAAGGAGCGAGCCTACTAAAAATAGGAGGATCCCAGTACCAAATACTTTTTTACGACCGAATAAATCGGATAATCTACCAGCCACAGGTGAAAGAATGGTACTGGTAATCATGTAAGACGCGAACGACCACGCATAGAGGTCAAATCGGCCTAACTCTTTTGCAATGATGGGCATCGTCGTATTCATAATTGTCGAATCGATGGATGCAACCAGCATCGCAAGAACAATACTAACCATCACAGTTGTTCTGCTTTTCATCTATATAACCCCTTTTATTATTGAAAAATTTTCCGCACTGTAAAAATCTTGAACTTGAGATATATTAAAGCAATTTTTGGTGGCTGTCAAGAAGAATGCAGCGAGGTTCTTGGCCACTGTGATAGGCCTAATTAATAGATATGTAGATATCCTTCTAAAATGTGTAGATATTATTGGGATTTGTGTAGATAAAAGGGAAAAGTGTGTAGATATCTTGGGAATTTGTGTAGATAAATAGGCAAAGTGTGTAGATATTCTATAAAAACGTGTAGAAAATTAGTTAACAATACTAGTTTCCTGTAGAATAGGGGTATTCATTTTTATGAAAGAAGGTAGGTTTTGCACATGGGAAAAAGAAAATGGTGGATTATAGCGGCTATCATATGGATGACGGGGATCTTTTGTGCGACCCAGCTTCCGTACTTTACGGGGGAAAATACGTCAAAGACCATTGAAAAGGTAGTTGATACAGAACATAAAAGCATCGATACACCAAGTGCGGACCATGGGGTGATTGAGGTGCTAAACTTCTTTATCCGAAAGGCGACACATCTGACGGCATTTGGTATCCTGGCCTTTTTACTGTTCAAATCACTGGAAACCACTCGTTTTCCATACATATTCGCATGGGGCATAACGTCCCTATACGCGATGAGCGATGAATATCATCAATCCTTTATGCCAGGCAGGATGGCTACTTATAAGGATGTCCTAATTGATGCCTTTGGGGCATTGATCGTTTTGTCGGTTGTGTATCTATTTAAGAGAAAAAGGAAGATGACGAGGGCCTATTAAAAAAAGAATGAAAGAGCACTCACCAGCACCTGCTCATTCATTCTTTTTATTTTTATGATTCTAGTTATCATTAACAATTGGCTGATCGACAACATCAGAATCTAAATTATTTGTTGCGCTTGTTCCAGTAACCGTTATGATGTGAGCACCAGTATTGGCGGCTCCTGAACCATAGGCACTTTTTGAGGCGCTTTTCGGCGAAACAAACACCGCTCCGCCAAACTGAACCAAACCACCACTCACTGTATTAATCTTCACTTGCCCAGGTCCCAACGACATATCCAAACATCCCTTATTAGTTAATCATGTAATCTAATCTATGCAAAGGTCATTAAATTAGTTCACGGGGACAGTCCCCAAAACTATTAGAACCATCTCAGGCTTCTCCCAAAGTAGGCCCAGAAGACAAAGGTGATGATGGATAAGGCGATGATGGTGATGAGCCAGGCTCGTTCAAATAGGTTCCAGCCGTGCTTTTCCGCAAACCATTCCCCCAGTAAGATGCATAGATAAAAGATGATAAACTCTTTTACCTTCAAGAAGATAAAGCTTAAAAGTCCATGGATATCCACTCACCGTTCCCCCTCGCTTGTACATTTTATTCCATCAAGAAGGGGAATAACACATTATGATTTGCCATCTACCATGATAATTCTACGCTCTATTTAAAGAATCCACCGAATTCACTGAAGGTTTAGCCCTTACAGAAACGTATCTTGGGCTTTTGATGAAGAAAGACAGTACAACATTGATCACAGCTAATACTAAACTGATTTTAAATACCAGTGAAGACCCCGTTGCTGCTGCTTGAGTTGGTCCATTCGTAACAGTGGCTAAGTAACCATTCTGTCTTGCAGAAAAAATTGATACCATTATCGCAATACCAATAGCGCCAGCCACTTGTTGTATCGTTTGAGTTAAAGCAATTCCATCTGGGTAGTACTCTCTCGGAAGCGAATTGAGTGTGTTTGTTTGTACAGAAGCAAGTACCGCTCCTATCCCTAACATCATGACAATATGCGTGACTACAATCATCCATAAAGCCGTTCCTGTTCCAAATTGTGAATAACATACATAACCGATGGCTACTAAAATGGTTCCAGGTGTAATCACCGCCCTCGGACCATACACGTCAAAAAAACGACCAATGGTTGGAGCTAATATACAGTTAAGTAAGCTGCCTGGTAGAAGGATCAGACCTGTTGTAAAAGCAGCAATTAATAGAGCCATTTGCGTGTACATGGGTAAAATTACAAGCATGGATAACATATTAAAAAACGTGATAAAACTCATCATGACACCAAGAATGAAAAGTGGGTACTGGAACGCCTTTAAATTGAGCATCGGATTCTCCATTCTCGTTTGACGAATCGCAAAAATTATGAGTGCGACCACCCCGATAATGATGGTTCCAAAAACAGTGGTACTTGTCCAACCATACTCACCGGCCACACTGACTCCGTACACAATCCCACCGAATCCAATCGTCGATAGAATAATAGATGCAACATCAATCCTAACCGTCCGTACTTCATTTACATTCGGTAAATAAAGGAGCCCGAAGATAAGAGAGAACAGTAAGAAAGGGATGGTCACCCAAAATATCCAATGCCATGATAATGTATCTAAAATCAGTCCTGCTAAAGTTGGACCAAGTGCTGGACCCGCCAACATAACTAAGCCCATAACCCCCATAGCGCCACCGCGTTTATTGGGAGGAAAGATGGTGAAAATAACATTTTGCGTTAAAGGTAAAGCAATGGCTAACCCTGCAGCTTGAATAATACGTCCCGCCAATAAAATGCCAAATACGGGTGCGACGGCTGCTAAAATGGTCCCGGCCAGCGTTAACAGTATGGAAGTCATAAACATCTGTCTTGTTGTAAATTTTTGCATCAAAATCCCTGTGACGGGTACTAATATCCCTAATGTTAAAAAGTAGCCGGTGGCTAACCATTGGATCGTTGTCGCATTCACATGGAATATATGAATTAATTCCCCTAAAGCAATATTCAATGCAGTTTCACTAAAAAGCCCGACAAAGCCTGCTACTAAAAGGGCAGCCATAATCGGCGCTGTTTTAATTTGTTGATTCACTTATTAAAACTCCTTCAATCAATTATTTTTTGTGAAATATCCCCTTTGCCGAAAAAGATGGACGTGTTTTCGTTTTTCAGCCAGATCCATTTCCGTAGCACACCCCCGGATACTAAACGGTCTGTTAACTATATCAAATCATTTTTCATTATGTCAACTTAGTTGACGATATATTTTGTTGAGTTATTATCAACCGAGTTGACTATTTTATAAAAAAAAACCCCCGCTTCGTTGTCATTTAGATGAACAAAGCAGGGGGGGGAATGGATGTTTATATTAAATATCCCAATCTAATTTTAATAGATTTTTAAGGAGTGTTACTTGCTCCGAACCTATTTTTGCGGCAATTTTATTCTCAAGTTGGGCTTTGAGGGCTGCGTTTTTTTCGTAGCATTCTTCTCCTAAATCAGTTAATTGAATGCACTTTTCTTTCTTATTGTTTTCTACATTTTTGATTTCGACTAATCCTTTTTCAGCAAGTTTTTGGATAAACTTATGTATCGCCTGACGAGAAATCTCTACATTTTTTGTCACATACGAAATGCTGGGCTGTTTTTGATAAATCCTAGCCATGATATACCATTCAGAATTTGAAATATAAATCTCACTTTGATCGTTCCAGGCTTTCTCGGCTATTTTTCGAACCAAACTATGACGCTCACTTATTAAATCGATAAGATCTAAATCTTGTAATTCAGAGTTTGAAATCAAACGATTCACTCCAATCCTAATCATCGCCATTACTATACAAAATCCGGGATTGGATGTCAATTTGGTTTACATTCAAAAGCATCCCTGGTGCCAAAGAGATCAATTAAAGTCCTCCAAGAAGTATATAAGTTTTTGAGTGTTTGGGTTAAAATGGAAGTGTTATGCAATATCAGGGAGTGAGTGTATGTTAGATCAAATCAAAGGTGCACTATTTGGATTTGCAATTGGTGACGCGTTAGGCGGGACCACCGAATTCTTAAATAAAGAAGAAATCGAACATAAATATGGTCGGGTTACGGACATAATCGGTGGAGGCGTTTGGGACTTAGAAAAGGGAGAAACCACAGATGATACAGCTATGACAATCTGCGTAGCACGGGGGATTTTAAAAAATCCACAAAATCCCGTGGAGGCCATTGGAGAAGAGTTTATTAAATGGTATGATTCCCGACCAAAGGATATAGGAATCATCATACGTACGGTTTTGGGGCTCTATGATGGTAATTGGTTTGAGACGGCTAAAAAAGCACACTATCAATCTCTTAACAAAATGACAGCAGGGAACGGTTCGCTTATGCGTTGTCTGCCAGTTGCCCTAGCCTACCAGGACATTGAAGAGGTGGAGGCCATTACACGAAATCAATCGAAGATGACTCATTATGATGGTAAAGCAGACGAAGCTTGCGTTATATATAACCGAATAGCCTGGCATGTCCTACGAGGCAAAGCTATAAAGGTAGCTATCAAAGAGGAAATCGAAGGAACCATCTATGAATCAGCCCTGAGTGGGGAGAAGCCATCGTGCCACCCAAGCGGATATGTAGTTGATACCATGCGTTGGGTGTTGTATTGCCTGCTAACTAGTGAATCCTTTTCCGACGTTGTGATTGGAGCTGCGAATGAAGGGCACGATTCCGACACGATCGCTGCAATTGCAGGGGGATTGGCTGGATTATCATGCGGGTATAAGATGCTCCCAAGAGAGTATTGTGAGGTTTTGTTGGTGAAGGCTGAGTTAGAAGAATTAGCTATAAAACTTACCTAAAATAAAAACAGAGCAAGTCACAAAATGCACTCGCTCTCAACGATCTGGATTAGCTGCTTTAATTGTGCGACACTCTGGTCTAGTGAAAGGGAATAATAGCGCTGGGTTCCCTTTTGTTCACTGACGACGAGTTGGGTGTCGCGCATGATTTTTAAGTGATGGGAGATGGCCGGGCGCGATAGGTTCGACTGCTCGGCGATCTCATTGACACTTAACGGTTCCTTTTCCGCAAGCAACAGGATAATGTCCTGCCTTGCCGGGTCCGCTAGAGCGGTAAATAACGGTATACATGAACGAAATACATCGATTGCTTGTTGGGCCATGCCTAACTTTCCCCCTTTTTGCATAAAAATGTTACTTTTCCCCTGCAACATATTTGGATATTTTCGCCGCTACGCTTCTTGGCATAAATTTTGCCCCAAGCACCCCTGCTTTATTTAAGCCGCCTGTCACAATGACACGTTTCCCGCGCATCAATGCCTCGTACCCCTGTTTTGCCACCACATCCGAGGACATCGCTTGATTAAACATTTTCGAGTTCTCGACACTCGCCACCGCACCGAAGTTCGTTTTTGTGGCACCAGGGCAAAGGGTGGTTACAGTTACGCCGGTACCGGCAAGCTCCTCCACAAGTGCTTCCGAGAAGGAAAGAACGTAGGCTTTGCTCGCAAAATAAACAGCCATCAATGGACCAGGCTGGAATGCCGCCGTACTTGCGACATTCAGAATTCTGCCGCTGTTTCGTTGCTTCATTTTAGGCAGGAAGTAGTAGGTAAGTTCCGTTAGGGCCGTGATGTTTAATTGAATCATATTGGTCTGCTTTTGGATATCGAGTTCATCAAAGTTGCCCATTAAACCGAAGCCGGCATTATTCACAAGAACGTCAACCGAAAGCCCTTTTTGTTCGACTTCTTCAAAAACCTCCTTCGCCGCTCCTGGAACACTTAAGTCTTTAGAAATGACAGTTACTTCCACATTTGAGTAAGTTTGTTTCATTTCATTAAGAGTGTTTTCGTTTCTAGCAACCAAAACAAGATTATAGCCATCCTTCGCAAACAGTTTTGCAAACTCATAGCCTAAGCCGCTGGTTGCACCGGTTATTAATGCCGTTTTTTTCATAAAAAAGACCTCCATAAGTTGTATATATATGTTCGAGTGTTTAAATGTTTAAGTGTTTAAACATATAATAATTAAAGAACAACTAAATGTCAATGAGAAGTGGGAATGGAAAAAATATGAAACCTTTAATTCTACTGAGCGTATTATTAGGTAGTTTATTAGATGTAGGAGTGATTACAAATGTACGAGCATAAGTTTGTGAAAGTAGATTTAACCATGTTTGGAGGCAAACCAAAAGAAAGCTATCAAGACATAATAATAGAGCATGAAAAGTCTGGATGGGAATTAGTGCAGATTTTTGCTCCAGGAACAGCAGCCTATGGGGCAGCCGCTTATTTTGAAATCATCTTAAAGAGACGAGTGGAGTAGAAGGGGGAACTTTATCACGGTTCATGATGGTCAGTTTTTGTTTTGCTTCTAAATTGGAAATGGAGTATTCTTGTGAATGAGTTCATTTTTAGTTTTTGCAGGAACTATTTATTTATCATAGGAGGATGGTTCGAATGCTAAAGGGGACAGACCCCTTTCGACACAACTCTCCACAAGTGACTACATAGAGCAGGAGGAATTGATTACATGCAGCCGTTATTTTTGAAGCCTGTCTTTAAAGAGAGAATTTGGGGAGGAACAGCCCTAAAGCAAGAGTTTGGATATGAGATTCCATCCGAACATACAGGAGAATGTTGGGCAATTTCTGCTCATCAAAATGGTCCTTCCATCATTGAAAATGGTCCATATGCAGGGATGACTCTTGATGAGGTATGGACCAAGCATCCGGATCTTTTTGGAAATCCAAAAGAAGAAGTGTTTCCTCTATTAACGAAAATTTTAGATGCAAATATGGATTTATCCGTGCAAGTGCACCCAGATGATGCGTATGCAAAGGTTAACGAAAATGGAGACCTAGGAAAGACAGAATGCTGGTACATCATCGATTGTAAAGAAGATGCTGACATGATCTTCGGCCACAATGCGAAAACAAGGGAAGAATTAGTAGAACAGATCAACGAAGGAAAATGGACTGATCTCCTTCGTCGTGTAAAAATTAAGCCAGGGGACTTTTTCTATGTACCAAGTGGCACGATTCACGCGTTGTGCGAAGGCACACTTGTGCTAGAAACACAGCAAAGTTCTGATACCACTTACCGAGTATACGATTATGACCGCCGCGACGCGGAAGGTAATTTACGTGAACTTCATTTGGAAAAAGCGATTGAGGTAACGACTGTTCCACACCAAGATGCAGAGACGGCACCTCGAGTGAAAGAGGAAGAGAACGCAACGGTAACTACTTTTGTCGAATCAGAGTTCTTTTCTGTGTACAAATGGGATGTCCACGGAAAGGCTAGCTTCTCTTTTGCAGACAAATACGTGCTATTCAGCGTAATTAAAGGTGAAGGATCCCTTGTCCATCAAGGTGAAACCTATAATTTGAACAAAGGAACGCACTTTATACTCCCTGTTGGAGTTGGCCGATTCGAAATTGACGGCAATTGCGAATTGATTGTTTCACATACGTAAATAAGAAAGAAGGGGACAGTCCCTCAGCGCTTTAAAGCGCCGGGGGACTGTCCCCTTCTTGTTATCTTAAAATAAAATTGACTTTTTAAAATATTCAGAATAAACTTTACCTATCAGATAGGTGGACAGTCGTATAGTAGAAAATGAGAGAGAAGGTGACCGTCTCATGAAAACGATCAAAAAAGTATCAATGCACGAAATGATCGCGGAAGAAATCAAGAAATACATAAATGACCATCAATTGAAAAAGGGGGACAAACTGCCGTCTGTAGCCGAACTGACTAGCATTCTCGGTGTGAGCCGCTCGAGCATCCGCGAGGGCTTACGCTACCTTGAAGGGTTCGATGTTATTGAGGTCCAAAACGGAAAAGGCATCTTCGTGAAAGAAGGAGACGGTTTGAAAATCGAAGCCAAAATAGATGTAGAGCAGGAAAAAAACTATCTGCTCCACATAAGTGAACTGCGTAGAGCGCTAGAAGGAAAAGCCGTAGAATTAGCAACGCTAAGAGCAACCGATGAAGAAATCGAAGAAATGGACCAGCTGATCACTGAAGTCATCCGGCTAAGAGATGCAGGGATTGATTCATCTGAAGTGGACTGGGAATTTCATAAAGTCATTTATCGAGCCTCCCATAACCCCTTGCTAGAAAGTGTCGCCGAATCCGTCTCCGACACCTTCAATAAACTCTGGAGCAAGCCGTTTGGCATTGAACATATTTTCAGTGACACCCTGACATTCCACAGCACGATGCTTGACGGCATCAAACAGCGCGACCCAGCTTATGCGTTACAAGAGTTTAATAAAATCATAGATGCAGTCGAACACACCGTCCGCCGCATCTAGGCAACAGCCATACTAGGCTAACACGGTTCGGCACAAAACTAACGAAAGAAGGAATGAGAATGACGAACAAATTTTTATCAGATGAACATATTGTCACCCATCTCGGTGACGAATATGACCGCTTCCACGGAGCCGTTGTTCCGCCTATCTATCAAAATTCTCTCTTTGTCTTTAAGGATTTTGACCAGCTCGCCGAAGCCATGAAGGACGAGCAAAACAGCTATCTCTACTGGCGTGGCACCAATCCCACCGTCCAAATCGTCGAGCAAAAAATTGCCGCCCTCGAAAAAGGTGAGAAATGTAAACTATTCGCCTCAGGAATGGCCGCTATTTCATCTGCCATCCTCACGTTCCTAAAAGCAGGAGATCACGTACTAAGCATTAGCAATATTTACGGACCTACCACGAAGTTTTTCACCTATGCCGAAAAATTTGGTATCACTCACACCAACACACTTCAAACCGATCTAGACACCATTGAATCTCTCATCAAGCCCAACACCAAAGTCATCTACCTAGAAAGCCCAACCACCATGACCTTTAAGCTCGTTGACCTGAAGGCCATTGCCGACCTAGCCAAGCAGCGCGGTATCAAAACGATTATTGATAACACTTGGGCGACTCCTATTTTCCAGAACCCTATTACACTAGGAATCGATATGGTGGTCCATTCCGTTTCCAAATACTTAGGGGGCCATAGCGACCTCGTTGGCGGGGCGCTCATCACCAGCAAAGAAATCATGGATCACCTATTCTATCACGAATATCAATTACTCGGCGGAGTCATGCCACCCTATGAAGCCTGGCTGTTAATGCGTGGACTGCGCACCCTGCCTCTACGAATGAAAGCACATCAAGAAAGCGGGATGAAAATTGCCACCTTTTTAGAAAACCATCCTTCTGTCAAAAAAGTAAACTATCCAGGCTTAAAAAGCTCTCCAGATTATGAACTCGGCACCAAGCAATTAAAAGGATATTCCGGTTTATTGAGCTTTGAACTCGCGAACAATTCCTTCGAGTCCGTTCGCAAGGTGATTAACAACCTGAAACAGTTCCAAATCGGAGTTTCTTGGGGGGGCTTTGAGAGTCTCGTCATCTCACCGAATTACGGCTATAACACGGAGCAACTGGTTGCTAGCGGCATGGATCCAGGCTTAATTCGACTATCTGTCGGGTTAGAAAACGTCGATGAACTGATGGAAGACCTCAACACGGCATTTAGAGCTACAATCACAAACGGTATAAAAGGCTGACCTTTTATATAAAAAAGAAAAACATTTCAGAGGGGGATAAATTTGATGCTTCATCTCAAAAAAGGATTTTTGATGTTGGTGCTTGTCATGGTTTTCCTAGGCCTACTCGCAGGCTGTAGCGAATCCAAAGAAACAAGCTCGGAAGAAGGCGAAGCCAAAGTCACACTACGAATGGTTGAGAGTATTACAAGCCCAGCAAGAACCAAGCTGTTGAAACAGATGATTTCCAAGTTTGAAAAAGAAAATCCAGGGATTAAAGTGGAGCTCATCTCCCCGCCATTAAAGAGTGCGGATGAAAAAATCACCCAAATGTTAATGGCAAAAGAGGATATCGATGTATTAGAGGTCCGCGAGCAAACCGTTAAAAATTTCGCGAATAACAAGTTTATTGAAGACCTTTCCCGCTATACAAGCCAGTGGAAGGAGTGGGATACATTAACCGAAACCATCAAACACGGTGCGACTGCGGTTGACCACAATCCTTATTACATTCCATATGGTGTGTATGAAAAAACGTTATTTTACAGAAAAGATTGGTTTGAAGAGGCTGGCATCAAAGTTCCAGAAACTTGGGATGAGCTAGTGGACGCGGCCATTAAATTGACGGACAAATCGAAGAATCGCTACGGCTACAGCTTTAGAGGCGGTGCCGGTGCAGCGGATTATATTGAATTTATGACATGGTCTTATCTTGGAAAAAATATTGTCCAGAATGATGCCTATTTTACAAAAGAAGGAAAAACGATGTTTGAAACGCCTGAAGCAAAACAAGTACTAGATACGTATTTGAAATTATACAAAGAAGCATCGCCACCAGATTCCGTTAGCTGGAGCTACCCTGAAATGGTTCAAGGCTTCACATCTGGCATGACAGCGATGTTAATCCAGGACCCAGAGGTTATTGTAACGGCTGAGGAAAATATGAAAAAAGGGACGTGGGCAACCGCTCCACTTCCAAAAGGTACGCCATCAGGTGTGGCTCAACAGCCTGCCGGAACAGCTGGTTGGGGAATTGGAGCTTACTCGAAGCATAAGGATGAAGCTTGGAAGCTAGTTTCTTTCCTATCAAGCCCAGAGCAAAACCTATACTTTGCTAAAAATAATTCGTTAATTCCGATTCATTTAAGTGCAGGGGATGACCCGTATTTCAAGGAAGGTTACTTCAGCTCTTATATCCAAATGAATGCAAAGCCAGAAGAGTTCTTGATTGCTGACCGTCCTGTTGAGTACAAGGGTTATGCAGAATACAGAGCGATGGCTGATAAAGATATTCAGGCCATGTTGTTAGGAAAGCTATCGAAGGAAGACGCATTAGCCAAGTGGTCTGATTTTTGGAAAAAGGAAAAAGCCAATAAAAAATAGCACCGGTGGGGGCAGTGGAGTTCTGCTGCCCCCTTATGTTTTAGAGAGGAGCGTATGACACTTGAAGACGCAAACTGAACCAGTTACCAATCGAAGCTTGCCAACGTTTTCGATCTCCAAGCATGGATTGTTTATTTTCCTTAGCTTACTTCCTGCCTTATTGCTTGTCGCCGTTTTCATCTATTATCCATTATTCAAAGGGGTCATTATGGCCTTCCAAAATTACTCTCTATTTGACTTAACGAACATCGAGTTCATCGGATTCGATAACTTTAAAACTGTCATGGCTGATCCTGGATTTAAAGAGTCATTAGTGAATAGCTTCTATTGGGTGTTTTTTTCACTCATTCCCCAGTTTGTGATTGGGTTTGTGGTTGCACTATTATTGCGGAGAAAGTTCCGAGGCAGAGGCGTGTACCAAGCCTTTATCTTCTTTCCATGGGCGATGTCCGGTTTCTTAATCGGGTTGATTTGGCGGTGGATGTTAAATGGGCAAAGTGGCGTGATAAATGACCTGTTGTTGAAGGCAGGAATCATTGATACCGCGATTCCTTTTTTAGCAGATCCCACTTGGTCGATGGTTTCCGTCATTGTGGCAAACGTCTGGTATGGAATCACCTTTTTTTCCATCATGATTTTAGCCGCCCTGCAGTCGATTCCAGACGAGTTGTTTGAAGCGGCCAAGATTGACGGGGCAAACTATTTCCAACAGTTGTTCAAGATTACCGTTCCGTATATTTTACCGACGCTGATTGTCACAACGTTATTGCGCGTGATTTGGATTTTAAACTTCCCTGATTTGATTTATTCGTTAACTAACGGCGGGCCAGCAGGATCCACTCATATTCTTTCAACTTTCATGCTGGAAAAATTAATCATGGGACAGAACTATGGACAGGCTGCTTCGATTGGTGTCATTATGATTTTCCTTTTATTGTGCTTTTCTATTTTTTATTTATTGGCAACGAAATTCAATAAAGCGGGTGATTTTTAATGACGAGGCTCATCAATTGGAAGCTGCTGTTTAAGGTGATTTTTCTATCCTTGTTCCTTGTCTTTACGGTGTTTCCGCTTTACTGGATTTTCATTACGTCGCTAAAACCAGGCAAGGACATGTTTACCTTCCCCATTCACTATTGGCCGGAAACGATTACGTTTGAAAATTATATTGATATTTTTAAAATCTCTAATTTTGGTATTTATATCACGAATAGCTTGATTTTGTCTGTGGTTGCTGGAGTGTTCTCTCTTCTCATTGCGATGCTGAGCGGCTATGTCCTGGCACGTTTTGAATTTAAAGGGAAATCGCAAGTGATTTTTGCCTTTTTTATTACGCAAATGATCCCGTTATTTATAGGGTTAGCGCCATTATATTTATTGATGTCCAAGCTGCAACTGCTCAACCGGTTACCAGCCCTTATGCTGATGTATACGGTCATGATGGTGCCTTTTTGTACGGTGATTATGAAGGGGTTTTTCGAGCGGATTCCATCTACTCTTGAGGAAGCGGCGATGATTGATGGGTGCTCGAGACTGACCGCGTTATTTAAAGTTATCATCCCCGTGATGCTGCCTGGGATTGCAGCCACTTTTATTTTCGCCTTTGTTCAGTGCTGGAATGAGTTGTTTCTGGCGATTATGTTTATCGATAAGGAGGAAGCGAAAACGATTCCGGTTGCCATGAATTCTTTTATTACGAAGTATGATATCGACTGGGGATCTATGTCTGCGGCCACCGTATTATCCGTCATCCCAACGCTCATCCTTTTCGCCTTTGCGCAAAAATACATTGTTGAAGGCATGACACAAGGTTCGGTCAAAGGATAAATGGTTTGGCCATCCGCTGATTGGCAGGTGTTATCCGCCAATTGAGAGAGGTTATGCGCTGATTGGAAGAGGCTATCCGCTAATGGATCAGGTTATCCACTGATTGAGTGAGGCACTCTACCTGCTTATCGCAAATAAAAGTGACTTATCCGCAAATAAAAACTGGTTATCCGCAAATAAATGTGGATTATTCGCAAATAAAAGCGAGTTATCCGCAAATAAAAGATGTTGCATCCACTTTTCAATGTGGATCATCCACAAATATCATGGGTTTCTCCACATAAAAAAGTGGATGACTCGTAAGAAAACCGAATCATCCACAAGAAAGATCTACCTTATCCCCAAAAGGAGATAAAAATGGCTAAAAAAATCGATATCCACAAAATAATAGCTATATTTATCCACCATGGAGACAACGGCTGGGGACAGTCCCCCAGCGCTTTACCGCACTGGGGGACTGTCCCCGCGCAATGTTTTAATGGCTTTTACCACCAAAACAGTGTAGCCAATGAGTAGTCCGTACCCAATCACAATAATCAGACCTGGTACATAGCCCGGTGTGTTCCCTGAATCGGTAGACATTCCTGCTAAAAAGAGTGGGGCAATTGGCAGCATGAGGACACCTGGTCCTGAACTAACCAATATTAGTGCACTTGGAGCAAGAGCGATCCAAGGCCAAATCGGCTTTTTCTTTTTCTCTGACCCGCCGTCTAATGGCTCGGCTGTTTTCTCTCCTTTGCCACCTATTAGTTCTATTGGTTTCTCGCCAACAACAGGCTCAACCGTTTTAATCCACGCTCTATAGGTTTTTATCGCAACAAATGCTTTTTTCATTCCCCATCCGATCACAATGAGTACACATAGTCCGATGACCATGAACAGGACTGAAAAAAAGCTAATCTCATCCGGTTTCCAAAATGGAACTGTCATGAGCATAAGCATGCCTGGTAGAGTAGAAAATGCAAATATTCCACCCCCAATTAAGACAAAATAAGCCCAAATTGGGTTTGTTATCTCTGTCTGTTTCATTACATATTCCCCTTAAAAATAATAGAATTCCACCCTATATTATAAAAAAATTAAGTGGGGAAAAATAGTATTTATATAAAATAATGGAGGGAATCATTCGGTTTTTTTTGTAAAAAGTGAATGATAAAGCATACATGGTTCAAACTAACAAAAAGTAGGTTGAACTGAGGAGAGATTAACATGCCTGAAATGCCAGCTTTAGCGTCATCTGAGATCGGAACATTATGGATGACCTATCAACAAAAGACGATGATTAAACATATGTTAGAGTACTTTATCGAAAAAGCAGACGACCAAGATGCCAAAACAATTATGACAAATTTACATGAAGAGATTGGTCCATATATTGAACAGATTGTTCAACTGTATCAAAGTGAAGGAATCCCTGTGCCAATTGGATTTACGGACCAAGATGTAAATAAAGAGGTACCGAAGCTCTATGATAATGGTTTTGATATCATGTTTGTCCGGATGATTAAAGAAATCAGTATGGCGATGCATACACTAAATATAACGATGTCCTATCGTGATGATGTGATTCAAATGTATATGGACCTTACGAGTATGACTCAAAAATATTATCATCAATGTACCAAATATCTGCTGGAAAAGGGATTAATTCCCCGTTCACCGTATGTTTCAACCACGAAAGATGTGGAGTTTGTCAAAGATACCAACTATTTAGGTGGATTTAACCCGATTAGTGGGAAACGCTCTCTCAACACGGTTGAACTGGCAAATATTTATCATGCCATCGAATCCAATGTGACGGGGATGCAAATGATTTACGGATTTGCTCAATGTGCTGAAAAAAAGGATGTGCGTAAATTTTTCACAAAGGGTGGAGAGATGGCAGCAGCCATCATTAAAGAGATGGGTGAGGTCCTATTAGAAAATAATATTCCCGTTCCATCAACTGCGGGTGGGAACATCACTGCCTCAACCCTTGCGCCCTTCTCAGATAAAATCATGATGTACTGCGTCAGTCTGTTCTGTGGTTTTTCTTTAGGAGGCAACTCAGTAGGCACGGCATTTAGTTTACGGAATGATTTGCCGGTGAAATTGTCGATCTTCATGAAAGATATTTTCGAATATGCGCATGAGGGTGCCAAAATCATGATTAAGCACGGATGGATGGAAGAGCCTCCACAAACAGTGAAACAAAAATAAGCCCGCTGTCCCGATGAAATATTGAGTAAAGTAAAAGAAGTAAGCTCCGCTACTGCTGGGAGCTTACTTCTTTTGCGATGTCATCACCAAAATTATTTAAGATAAAGGTTTCTTCTTCGGCTTTACTTAAGATGCCGTGGGCTTGCCCGACAGTACCGCCTTGATATTGCCAGAAATAATTGTGGTCGTCATCGACTGCCGCAAAATTTTCTGCCTTCCATTTTTCAAGAATAGCCAGCAATTGGTCTTTTCGGTCATAATCACTGTTATTCACAATCTCATACACGCGATTAATGGTGTCAGGCACCATAGGAATGGCTCCCCATTTTTCGTCAGCCTTCACTTTTTGGTGCGTCATCTTGTGCATTACTTCAATGACTTTATATTCGGAGCTGCTGTTGTCAATGCCGATATCGTATTGAACGCCGCCAATTTTATCTGTCTGTTCACTTTCCTCATTCTTAGGAGAAGTAGAGTTATCCACAGCTTCCGCATCTACATGCTCTTGTTTGCTTCCGGAAACGGCCTCGCTGTTGATAAATTTATAGGTTCCATAGAATCCACCTAGTAAAACAGCGAAAACAATGGCTGTAACAATCAAAATTTTCTTCACAACCATCCCCCTTTTATGCCTGTTTTTTACTAAATTTCCTTTTATTTTACATGATTCTTGTAAAAAAAGCTTGTAGGAGGGTCTACAAGCTTTAGAGATTATTTGTTTAAAAGCTTTTGAATGACAAGGTTGGTTAGGTTTGGAACGACTTCTAGTGAGTAGGTCATTTCCATCCGCTCCAATTTCTTGTGTGCATCTAAGCCGTATGGTCCGATGTTGATGACCGGTACATTGATGTCGCGGATGTCTTGATAATCCACAAAGAGCTTCGTGCCCCAGCCTGGATTATTGTTCGTTTCGGCCTTAATGCCTGCTTCATCATCACTCAGGGCGACAAAACTCATATCCGAGATATAAGGGAAGAAGTTTCGCGTCACAATCGGATGTGGATAGTGCGGCTGCATTTCTTCCACCGCTTCATCCAACGCATGAATCAAGTTCAATTCATCCTCTGTTTTTCCGCTCAATTCAATCCTTGGAGAATATAAGGACGAGTAAAATAGAATAATCGCCGGGCTCTTATCCTTCATCCAATTCCACGCTTCCTCTACCACTCTCGCTGCAAACATGCGTGTATCTAATTCCGTATTATTTAAAAGCTTCTCTTTAAACTCATTCATATGTGCAGTGAACGTTTCGCCGTTCTCAGCCACCAATAATTGCTCCATTTCCTCGTACGTCATGACCCTCGGATTCCAAGGATGCTGAACATAGGGTTCCCCACTCAATGCACTGTACTGCTTATATCTTTCTTCAAAAGAAGTCAGGGCATTAGTAAAAGCGATATGAGCCTGTTCTCTTAATTTTTCAAGCACGTCCTTTGGAGACCAAGAGTGGATAAAGAAATTGTAATAGACATAAGCAGATAAAGCCGTTTGAACTGTATATGACGGCTTTAAATCCATTTGCTTTAACGAAACAGGCGGCACGGTCGTCTCGCCAAACGCTTCGTTACAAAGCTCTGGGTTGTAATTGATTTGTCTCGTCAGTTCGGCCGCGATAAAGTTAGGATCTAGCCCCTCAAAGGCTGAGCCTACATGTGTTTCTGCCCCTGTAATAAAAAACGACGGCAGTAATTTTCCGACAGTTCCCTTATAGATATACCGATTGTCATCGCCTTCATAGCGCGGCGCCACGAAATCGGCATTAATCGCAGCGGAATAGGCGAAACCATGTTCATTTTTCCAGCGTTTCAATGTTTTTAACGCAGAAAGAACACCGTGTGAGCTGTCTTCCTCATCACATTCTGCTAAAAGAACCAGGTTTCCGTCTAATTCCTCAGGGTGTTCCGAGTAATATTTTAAGAGATAGAGATGACTAGCGACTCCGCTTTTCATGTCAAGGACGCCACGACCAAACAGCCAATCTCCCGACTGTAAATGTTTTTGTGCAGAAGCGGGCAGATCCTCTTTTTTCAGGGAGTCCATTAGCTCCTCGGGATAGCAGGCCTGATCTTTCAAGTGAGTAAAATCATCAATTCCGACTGTGTCCGTATGACCCATTAGGATGACGGTCCGATTGCTTGTGCCCTTTGTTCCTTTGACAAACGCCAGCACATTATAGCGCTCTTGATTGTCATTGTGGGTCTGTTCTAAAACAAGCTGGCCTGGATTTTCTGAAAAATAGGGCCATGAGGAAATCATTGCATATAAAGCCTGGGCAATAGCTTTTTCGCCATAAGTATTTACGACACTTTCAATGTTTACGAGCTGTTTCGTGAATGCCAGTACATCTTCTCGACATTGCAACATACGCCTAACCTTCTTTTCTAGTAATTTGGAAGTTTGGTATTTTAGAAAAATGTATCTCAAGAAAGAAAACCCGTCAAGGTTTTTCATTTGGATGTAAATTCCATCAAAAATATTATTGCATTTGTTAGAATACTTTTATATACTAAAAAAAGTTTCGTCAAACTAAATATAAAAATCCTCGTCTTTAAGCATTAGATGGGGTAGAGGTCGCGATTTTTATAAGTATCCTATGGGAGATTCAGTGAAATCTATGAAAATAGGAAAAAGGATCAATCGCCGAAGCTTCTGAAATCACTTTTTTCAGAAAGCTGGGTCTGCACTCGAATAGGGGCAGAACTGTCACAGTTCCTTGGAATTGTGGAGAACTATCTTCGCCAATGCTAATTGATGAGGGTGTATCGAACACCGTCATGCGCATATGTGACGGTGTTTTTTTATCAACTAGGGAGGTATATTTATGAAAAAGTATGCAATTTTATTAGCTGCAGCGATGATGTTACTTTTATCAGCATGCGGTACAGAGAAGGCTGACGGAGAAAAAGCAGCAAAAGCTAGCAGTGGCAAGAATGAATTAGTGAAAAAAGGTGCCTTAACGTTCTCTATGACTGGACAATATCCGCCGTTAAACTTTAAAAAGGACGGTAAATTAACTGGATTCGACGTTGAAATCGGAACAGAAATTGCGAAGCGAATTGGCCTGGAAGCCAACCCTGTAACGAACCCATGGGAAACGATTATTCAAGGGTTAAAGGCGAAGAAGTATGATGCGATCATCGGAAGTATGACGGCTACACCTGAGCGTGATAAGCAGGTTGACTTCACGAATCCATATTATCTATCTGGTGCACAGATTTTTGTAGCGGAAGGCAACACAGATATCCAATCGAAGGAAGACCTTAAGGGTAAGTCAATCGGAGTTATTCAAGCAAGCACATGGAAGGACATGGCTGAAGATTTATCTGATCAAGTCAAAGGCTATCCAACAGACGTAAACGCTCTTCAAGACTTGGCACTTGGCCGCTTGGATGCGGTTATTACTGACAAAATTGTTGGGGTAAGTGCGAAAAATGAAAAAGGTCTAAAAATCAAAGCAATCGGTGAATTGTTGAACGAAGACCGTGTAAGCGTAGCGGTTGCTGAAGGTAATAAAGAGCTAGCTGACAAAATCAACGAAGCGATCCAATCAATGATTGACGATGGTACGTACGAAAAAATCAGTATGAAATGGTTCAACACCAACGTAATGGAAAAGTAAGAAATTGTGTCGAAGGGGGACTGTCCCCCTTTGACAAATTAAGGAGGTAAGCCTCGTGGTTTTTTTAGATAATATTATTAGTATTTTTAGTGAGCATGGAATTGCTTTTTTGAAAGCTTCTTGGATGACAATCTCTATTACAGCGATCTCTCTATTATTTGCGATGGTGATTGGTATCATTTTTGCCGCCTTTAAGATTTCCAATAGTAAACTATTAAATCGCATTGCCGACATCTATATTGGGATTATTCGCGGTACCCCACTGATTGTTCAAATCATGTTCTTATATTATGGACTTGCCAACATCGTGAATTTAGATAGCTTCACGGCGGGGGCATTGGCATTGGGTGTTCATGCGGGAGCGTATATTGCAGAAATTTTCAGAGGAGCGGTTCAATCAATTGACCGTGGTCAAATGGAAGCGGCCAGGTCGCTTGGAATGACCTATTCACTTGCGATGAGAAGGATTATTTTTCCGCAGGCTTTCAAAAGATCAATTCCGTCCCTTGCCAATCAGTTCATTATAGGCTTAAAGGATTCTTCGCTAGTTGCTTATATAGCGGTAACAGACCTTTACAACACGGCTCTTAGTGTACAAGGGGAAAACTATATGCCGTTTGAAACGTATTTTGTGGTGGGAATCTATTACTTAATTATCGTCCTTCTTTTCACATGGATTGCCAGCCGTTTGGAGAAGAAACTGGATGTTAGTAAGCCGAAGGAGGTACGTGTTGCATGATTGATGTTCGAAATCTATCAAAATCCTTTGGAAAGCTTGACGTGTTAAAGAATATTGATTTGCAAGTAAATGAACAAGAAGTGGTCGTACTGATTGGTGCCAGCGGTTCTGGAAAAAGTACGTTGCTTCGCTGTTTAAACTTTTTAGAGGTGGCTGAGCAGGGAGAGGTTACGATTGATTCTGAAAAAATTGACCTCACCAAAACGAACTTGAATAAAGTGAGAGAAAAGGTAGGAATGGTGTTTCAGCATTTCAATCTATTCCCGCATAAAACGGTGTTAGAAAACATTATCGAAGCCCCAATTTTTGTTAGAAAAGAAACGAAAGAAGCGGCTAGTGCAAAAGCGACGGCCCTTTTGAAAAAGGTTGGCCTCGCTGATAAGGCAAACTACTATCCGGAGCAGCTGTCTGGTGGGCAAAAGCAGCGGGTGGCGATTGCAAGAGCGTTGGCGATGGAACCAAAAGTCATGCTGTTTGATGAGCCGACTTCGGCATTGGACCCTGAGCTAGTAGGGGAAGTGCTTCAGGTTATGAAGGACCTTGCTCGCGAAGGGATGACGATGGTCATCGTTACCCATGAAATGGGGTTTGCCCGAGAAGTGGCTGACCGTGTGATCATGCTTGCGGACGGTAATATAATAGAAGAAGGACATCCAAGCGAGATATTTGTGAACCCTCAGCATGAGCGGACACAGCGGTTCTTGAATCAAATCTTATAGGATCCCATTCAAAAATGACGTGTGAATTGCCACACGTTATTTTTCCATTTATTAAAGTAAAGGGTGCATTTCTTCAAGAAGGAGAAATGCACTTTAATATTGAAGTAATGTTGTAGGTTGGTTCAACAAGATAAAAGAGGGAGTTGAAAAATGAAATTTAATAAAGAAGAATCTAAAAACTTAGATCATGGATATGAAGATATAATAGAGTTATCCAGGAGTTGTAAATTTTCTGACTGTACTCATATAAACGAGATTGACTGTGCAGTTAAAAAGGCAATTTCTGAAGGTACTCTTACAGTAGAAAGATTTAATAACTATTATAGTGATAAAAACGAAGCAGAATATGTTTCTAAACAAAAGAATAAAACTAAGGCTATCGATTACATGAAACAAAGGAAACTTTTTAAAAGGTAAATAAAAAGGAAGCTAATCTTAAAAAGACTAGCTTCCTATTTTTTCATTGGGTTCTGTTAAAATGGCCTGTTGATTTCCGCTCCAGGCACTTCGCTTTCCGTGGGTGTTTCGGCGAGCCTCCTCGGCGCTAGCGCCTGCGGGGTCTCCCCTGAACCATACTCCCACAGGAGTCTTCGTGCCTTCCGCTCCAATCAACAGGGTGTAACAGTCAACACCGTTCTTTAACACAGCATTTTATTACAATCTATTTTTCTCAGCCGAATCAACCGTATGTTTCAAGAGCATGGAAATGGTAACAGGGCCTACACCACCTGGGACAGGTGTGATGGCACTAGCAACCTCTAAACATGCCTCATAATCGATATCTCCAATATTTCCTTTGTTATATCCAGCGTCGAGGACAGCAGCCCCCTCTTTAAGCCAGGAACCTTGAATAAATTTGGGTTTTCCTACCGCTGCCACCACGATATCTGCTTGTTTTAAAATGTCGGGTAGGTTTGTCGTTTTGGAATGGCATGTTGTCACCGTCGCATTTTCATTAAGAAGTAACGCCGAAACAGGCTTACCTAAGATCGGGCTTCTTCCCACAACAACCGCATGTTTCCCTTCGACTGGAATCTTATAATAGTTGATGATTTCCATAATTGCTGCTGGCGTACAGGATGGATACTGTCCAAACCCTAATGCCGTCTGGCCGTAACCTGCACTTGTCACTCCATCTACGTCTTTTCGAATATCAATGGCTTCGAAAGCCAGGCGCTCATCGATGTGGGATGGGACCGGATGCTGCAGGAGAATCCCATGTACAGTTTCATCTTCATTTAATTCTTTGATTGCTGTTAACAATTCTTCTGTCGTTGTTTCTTCAGGCAAATGGACCCGAATTGAATGAATACCTAATTTTTCACAAGCATTCCCTTTCATTCTTACGTATGTTTCTGAGGAAGGATCATTTCCTACTAAAATGGTGGCAAGGCACGGGATGATCCCATTATCCTTAAGCGTTTCAATTCGTCCTTTTAATTTTTCTTTGATTTCTTTAGCTACAACAGTTCCATCTAAAATGATTTTTTCCATATTATCGCCTCCGAAAGAAAATAAAAAAGAGATAAGGAAATACAACCTTATCTCTGCCCAGACGACCCGACCATATAAGTACACAGCTTCCTTGTGGTTTTTTCCACAGATGTCGTCAGTTACTGTGACTGCTTTTGTTATATGAAAAAGATAACATAAAAAGAATAATTGTCAACCGTACAAGTTGGCTGTTTTTTTCTACTATTAATTATGCTGTTGATCATACTGCTGTTGTGCCTCATTAATCGCGCCGGCCCATTGATCTAACAACTCTTCCACCGTCATGCTTCCGCTTAACACTGCTTGAATGCTAGGGTCCACGATGGTATACAGGATTCTGCTGTATTCCGGCAGATAGAAGGGAGGCTCATTAAGAATGGTCTCCGGGTCACTATAGACTTTCGCAGCTATTTGAATGTGAGGGGCAGTCTTTACCCACGCTTCATTTAGTACATCCGTATTCGTCGGGATTTGACCGACGTTTCGATTCCAATAGCTTTGGGCAAACTTGGAATTCATGAATTGAACAAACTTCCATGCCTCTTTCGGATGCTTGGTTTCTTTAAAAATACTAATGCCAATAGCGTTTCCGGCTTCTGCTGCATATTGCCCTTTAACTGACTTTGGCAAAGGAACTGCCTGGAATTGATCTGGTGTAAATACTTCGCTATGCTCGGCATAAGAGCCTAAATTATGCTGCACCATTGCTGCAACACCTGTATCGAATCCAGCAAGCATCGCTTTATAATCATTGGTGATATCACTCTTAGGGGTGTAGTTTTGATACAAAGCTAAATATTTCTTTAAAAATTCTACATGCTTTGGATCGTTAATGGTACTTTTTCCATTAATGACGGAGGCTTCAATGCCCGAGTAGGCATACATCATTCGCTGCAACTGAAAAGACGCGCCTGCCCCTCCACGGATGGTAAAGCCATAGCGCTTTTTGGAAGGATCAGTTAATTTTTCAGCGGTACGAAAAAACTCATCCCACGTTTCAGGAACTTTCATATGTGCCTCTTTCAACCAATCGGATCGGACCCAGAGGATATCAAGGTTCTGTGTATAAGGAATTCCATATAATTTTTGGTCGACTACGATTTGTTGATTAAACCGAATCGCATCTTTATTTATTTTTTCCTTTTCACTCCAGTTAGCAAAATAGGAATCGAGGGGCAGTAGCGCATGTCGAGAGGAATACTCCGGAAGCCAGCTGGTATAGACACTACCAATATCTGGTGTATCTTCTGCTGCAATCGCTGCATCGAACGTTGCTTTTGCTGAGTCTTTCGGTAAGCCTACATATTTTATATCAATGGTTGGATTCTCTTTTTCAAATTTGTCTATTAGTTCTTTCCAAATGGGCGTACGCTGTGGCCCTGAATTGTCATCCCAAAAAGTGAGATGGACGATTTGCTCTGTTTTTTGACTGGATTTCTGTGTTGATTGATCCTTTCCGTGACACCCGGTTAGTGCCAATGAAGCAGCCATGGTCATGGCAAGCATGGAGGTCGTTACTTTCTTCCTTAGCATTCTTAATTCTCCTTATTGATGCCTTAAAGTAATTCTTTCCATACCATGACGTATTTTCAAGAAAAAGTCAAAGCAAAATTTCCATTGTAAAATAGAAATCTTTTGTTAAAGGGAATGGTTGACTTCCGCTCCAATCAACAATGGACTCTATACAAAGAAAAACATACGACAAGTCTTTTGCACGACTCATTGTATGTTTTCCGAAAATTATTTAGTTACTTGATAGTCTGGGTGAAAAAGGAGTTCTTTGATGTTTATTGGTTTCTTTTCTTGTACTGACCGCCATACGCCTTCGCCGACTGCGATAGAGTAGGCACCGGCTTCAGAACCTGCTAAAATTTGATAGTCCCGGGCGGGGTCAGACCCGAGGAACAGGTCCTCTAGTAAAATCGGATCGCCGCCGCCATGTCCGCCAGGGGTTTTGACCAGTTCAATCGTTTCTTTTCCGCCAAAAAGAGGGTAGTATTCGATGGTTTGTTCCGGATATTCAAATGGAATACGTGACGGTTCATGGTATTCCGTCGTTTCAATTCTTCCTTTTGTACCATTAATCGCTAACCGGTACCCTTCATAAGGTGCAGAGAAATTAATCGAATAACTGAGCAAGCTGCCACCGTCATATTTCACGGTTGCTACATACGTATCTTCAATAGAAATCTCCTCATCAAAAATACATGCATCAGGCCGATAATTCGAATAAGGAACGTCTTTTTCATACACGCCTGCTAAAAGATGGTCGTCTCTTACCGATGAGGAACCGCTTCTAGGGTTCCAGCGTCTGAAATAACTGCAGTCATTTCGAACGTCGCAGGTTCCACAGAAACGCCCCGATTCCTTTCGTGGATTCAATTCCCCGTTTGGCCCATAGTAATTTAAGTTTCCGTAAGCGAATACTTCTTCAGGCTTTTGGTCCAGCCACCAGTTAACAAGATCAAAATGATGAGTAGATTTATGAATCGATAATCCACCAGATTTTTCTCGATCACGGTTCCAGCGTTTAAAGTAGCTCGATCCATGGAAAGTATCAATATACCAATTTAAATCAACCGATGTCACTCGGCCAATTTTCCCTTCGAGGATCATCTCTTTAATTTTTCGATGGAACGGGCTGTAGCGATAGTTAAAAGTAACCGTGACGTTCCCTTTGCTTTCTGCCTCGGCTTGTATGACCTTATAGGCATCCTCAGCGTTTGTCACCATCGGCTTTTCGGTGATGACATTTACGTGTTTATGTAAAGCTCTTAAAATATAATCTACGTGGGTATCATCTCTACCAGCGACAATGACATAATCCGGCTGTGTTTCATCAATCATTTTCTCGAATTGTTCGGGAGAATAGGTGGGAACTTGTGCCAGCCTTGGATATTGGTCTTTGCAAATCGTAAATCTTAGTGAGTCAGAATCGAGCAGACCCACAATCTCATGTTTCTGTGAAAATTCATTTAATAGTGGTTTGATAAACATTTGTAATGCCCGATTGCTCACGCCGCAGATGACATATTTCTTCATATTAAAAGCCTCCCATGTAAGGTGATTGAAAAATTATAAGACCTCAGGCCCAAAGAACCGTAATGCTTTCACTGTTTTATCACCCATTTTTACAATTGAAAAATGGGACACATTAGCCGGAATGAACAGCTGATCTCCTTGTTTAACTGGCTGAACTTCTTCACCTGTAACAATGGTGGCCTCTCCAGAAAGAATGTACAGTCCGGAAAATACGCCGTCTCCTTGAATGTCCACCTTATTCTGAACCTCGACCTGGGTCATTCTGAAATAAGGTGTCCGTTTGTATCCGATTAGTTCGATTTCCCGATGACCTTCTGATTCCGCCAAAACAACGGGAGCAACCTGCCAATTCTCCAATGTTTCATCCCGTGAAAACGTCTCGTACCTAAAAATATCAAACATTTTTTCAAAGCCTAAACCTTGATGGATTAAAAAATCATCGATTTGTAATCCAGAAGGGGAAACCTTTTCTAAACGAATGGTATAATCGGATGGCTCCTGAATTTCAATTAATAAGCAGCCGGAGCCAATAGCATGGGGGATGCCCGCTTCTATTAAAAAGGTATCACCAGGCTGGACTTCGTATTTGTGCAGACAATTGAGCATGCCTTGGATATCTTGTTCATCAAACAAAGCTTTCCACTGTTCTCTCGTTACACCGGGCTTAAACCCAACATGCACGTAGGGAGCCTCGCCGTCGATTTCTCTGCCGCCAATGAAGTGCCAGCATTCTGTTTTTCCATACATAGAGTTGAATAATTTTTTAGCTTTCTCCCTGTCAGGATGAGCCTGCATGATTAATCGCTCTGCTGTATCAATTAACTTCACTAATACGCCGGTCTCATTGCCGAATGTCTCCACTTGTTTTTTACCAAGGAATGCTTCCGGATTTTTCTCGATGAGTTCCTTTAAGCTCATATCGACACCGGGAACATCTAGCTTGCTTAATCCCTCGTCCTTAACGTGTTCACGGTCTGCGTTTCGAGTCGTAGAAATGATGCTCATCATCCATTCTTCCGGATAATGGCTATCCTTCGGGTCAGGGTTTCCATATAATTCATCGATGAGTTTTCCACCTAAGTAAGTCCGCCAAGACCTTGTAGGTTCTAACTTAATTGGCGCTGTTCCGTCTAGCTTTACCGTACGAACATTCATCGGTAAGAACCTCCTTATAAAAATAAGATAGAAAGCTTCCATTTCACTGGAAGCTCTCAAACGAATCATTTTGCTATATTAAAAACTATTGCTGGCTTTTATTCAGATCATATAGAGCCATACTAGCTAGGATAAAGGCACCCATCCCGTGAAGGTCGTTTTCTGAAGTTGGGCGTGATACGTAGTAATCGTAAGTGCCGGCGCTTGTACCGATGACAATCCCTTTTAAGGTAAAAGAATGATCATCCGTATCTACCATATGCTGCAATAATCCTGCATAGGTTTTATTAGCTACTTCACGATACGAATCATCGACAATACCATGCTTAACCGCTTTCGCAATAAAATATAAGAAGAGGGAAGAGCAAGACGATTCCAACCAATTGTCTGGTCGATCGCCCTTATTAATCACGTTTATACCAGAGACCGGATTCCTTATTCTGTTGCGCTACCACGGCTGGGATAAAGTTTTGAAGAGAAGTTATGAGGTCCTCTTGACCACGTTTTTTGTCACCTAAGATCTCTAACAAATCAATCAATGCCGTACCGTACCAGCCAACCGAACGTCCCCAGAAGTCCGGGGAGCAGCCTGTTTCGGAATCCGCCCATGGCTGTACTTTTTTCTCATCCCAAGCGTGGAACAGTAAACCAGTTTTAGGGTCTGTCATATGCTTTCTCATAAGTTTTTCTTGGAGCAGAACATGCTGAACCAGTTCTTCCTCATGAAAATGCTCGCTGTACAGAAGCATGAATGGTCCACCCATAAAAAGGCCGTCTAACCACATTTGATAAGGGTATTTTTCTTTATGCCAGAAACCATTTTCAGATGTTCTGTTAATTGTATCTAATGCACTTCTTAATCGCTTAGCAGCAATCATATATTTTGGATGCTTCGTTTTTTCATAAAGAGGGAAGAGGAGAATCCCTGCCATCGTTGAGTCCAGCTCATCGCGGGCAAAGCATACATTGCCTTCTTCATCTACTAAGCTATCAATATAGGCTTTGATGTATTCAAAGTACTCGTCTTTGCCTGTTGCTTCCCATACGCGCAACATTCCATATAAAAATACCCCTTGGTGATAATGAAAGGAATTAACTGGAGGTAAGTCCTCTGCACGGAATTTGTTCATTAGGGCTTGGCAGGCTTTTTCGGCCATGGCTAATGGTGTTTCAATTCCAATTTGTTCTGATGTGATTCCCATTGTTCAGTCTCCTTTTTTAAAAAATTTCTCCCACGTGCATGGACAAACTGGGTGTTAATTGAATCAACACCCAGAAGTTTGTTTACTTTTTAAATGTTTCGTCGTATTTCTTTTTAGATTCTTCGATGGCTTTTGCCCATTGATCTAAGAATTCTTTTGCTGTCATTTTTCCACTCATGACTGCTTGGACACCAGGGTCTACGACACCGTCAAGGATGGCGCGGTAATCTGGTAAATAGAATGGAGGCATATAAATCTTTGTATCTTTATTGTTATAGACGTCAAATGCTACCTTGATATGCTGTGCGTTTTGTACCCATTCATCATCTAATACATCTTTATTTGTTGGAATCTGACCTGTTTTTTCATTCCAGTAGCTTTGTGCTTCTTCTGAGTTAATAAATTCGATAAATTTCCAAGCTTCATCTGCATGTTTGGTTGATTTGAAGATACCTAGGTTAACTGCGTTTCCACCTTCAGCCACATATTTACCATCTTCTGTTGTTGGTAGTGGAATTAACTTGAAGGAGCCTGCAGGTAACGCCTTACTGTGCTCACCAAAAGAACCAGGGTTGTGGTGTACCATTGCGACAACACCCGTATCAAAGCCTGCAATCATTTCTTTATAACCATTAGTGATATCACTCTTTGGCGTTAATTTGTTGTAGTAAGAGAAATACTTTTCTACAAACTCTACATGTTTAGGATCATTGATGTTTGTTTTTCCATTTTTATCAAAGAAGTCTAAACCACTATAAGCAAACATCGCTCTTTGAATCGTGAAGGAAGCACCTGCTCCGCCGCGGATTGTAAAACCATAACGGTTTTTGTCTTTATCTCTCATTTTTTCGATCACATTGAAGAATTCATCCCATGTTTTCGGCTCTTGGATGCCTGCTTCTTGGAACCAGTCTGTACGGATCCATAAAGCATCTAAGTTTTGCGCATAAGGAATACCGTAAAGCTTGCCATCTTGAGTGATTTTCTTGTTTACATCCGTTGCACCTTTGTTAATTTTCGTGCTGATATCAGACTTCTTGAAATACGAGTCAAGTGGAAGTAAGGCTTTACGAATTGAGAATTCAGGAAGCCAAGTGGTCTGCATAGAACCTACGTCTGGCATATCATCCGCTGCGATGGCAGCATCATATTTTGATTTGGCGGAAGCGTTTGGAATACCGACATACTCAACATCAATATTGGGGTATTTTTCTTCAAATCGTTTAATCACTTCTTCCCAAACAGGTGTACGAGCTGGGCCTGCGTTTTCATCCCAAAACTGAAGGGTAACAGGTTCATCTGATTTCGTTGCTGCTTTTTTTGTTGTGGAGGATGCTTTTTCTTCTGCACCACCACAGCCCGTTAGTAACATACCAGTTGCCATTGTTAATACGAGAACAGAGGTTGTAACTTTTTTCTTAAACATGATATTGCCTCCCTTAATATTTTTATATTTTTATTAACCTTTGACAGCTCCACCCATACCGTTGACTAGGTGTTTCTGTGCGTAGGCAAAAAGAATAACTGCAGGGACTAGAGCGATAATACTTCCGGCTGCCAATGCACCATAGTTGATACTAAATTCACCCATCATGGAACTTAAACCAACTGGAAGAGTGAATTTGGATTGTCGATTGGTCAGCATCAAAGCGATTAAAAATTCATTCCACGTATAAATGAAGGTAAATACTCCTGTTGCTACAATACCTGGCATTAATAGAGGAAAGACAACGTGTCTTAGGGACTGCAATTTTGTACAACCATCCATCATGGCGGCTTCCTCTAATTCTTTTGGCACATTGGAGATAAATCCACTCATCAGGATCGTTGTAAATGGAATCTCAACGGCTGTATACGTGATGATTAATGAAAGTGGGTTACTAATTAATCCTAGGGTTTTGAAAATGATGAACAATGGAATGATCATCATGGCCCTTGGGATGAATTGTGTACATAACAGCATGAGCATGAAGCTTCGTTTGCCTTTGAACTGGTATCTGCTCAATGCATAACCAGAAAGGGTGGAACAAATGAGTACAGCGATGACGGTAAAAACACCAACTAGTAAACTATTTTTAAAGAAGGTCGCAAAACCAACACTGCTCCAGGCCATGACAAAGTTATCAACCGTTGGGCTGACCGGCAGATATTGTAGCGGTCGTTTGACAATGTCGCCTTCAGGTTTAAACGCGGTATTGAGTGTCCAGTAAATAGGGAAGATCGTAAAACTCAGCATCATGATTAAAGGAAGATATAGAGTTAAGAGTTTGTCGACTTTTTTATTTTTTGTAAACATGCTAGAATCACTCCTTTTCATAACGGGATAGTTTCAAGTAAAGGATGGCGAAAATCAGTAGAATAGCAAATGAAACCACCGTTAAGGCCGAACCATATCCGAAATTACTTCCATGAACAGCTAAATCAGCAATATACATGGTTAGGGTGGTGGTTGAATGGGCGGGACCGCCACCTGTTAAGTTGAATAGGAGATCCACGTTATTAAATTCCCAAACCACACGGAGTAAGGTAGTTAACACAATCGTATTTTTCAATTGCGGCAGCGTCACATAGATAAATGATTTCCATCTGCTGGCGCCATCTACCCGCGCTGCTTCGTACAATTCAGTCGGTATACTTTGTAAGGAAGCTAGTAGGGTAATCGCAAAAAACGGAATCCCTCTCCATAGCTCTGCAATAATAACGGAGGTGAAAGCTGTTGATGTACCCGCTAAGAATGCCTGTGGTTCATCGATGATTCCTAATTTCATTAGTAAGTCATTCAGTACGCCCATGTGTTCGTTGAACATTAAGGACCACATTGTTGATGCAAGTACCCCTGAAATGGCCCAAGGGATAAAAGCAACAGCACGTACGACGCCTCTGAATTTAAATGTTTGATTCAAGAGTAAGGCTAAGATCATACCGAAAATTAATTGAAGGCCTACCTCTGAAACCACCCATTTCAAACTATTAACTAAGCTAGGAATGAACATCTCATCTTTTGTAAAGATGTTAACGAAGTTTTCAAAGCCGGCAAAACCGTTATAGTAGGGAGCTGACACATCATAGTTTTGAACGCTGTAATAGAATACAGTCGCGATTGGATAAAATAGAAAAGCTAAGATAATTAGAAAAGATGGTAGGATAAAAAGATAGGGAATCCATTTGTCTTTTTTAACATTCCTTTTGTTCACCACCCTTTTACTCTTAACAGCAGTCTCGGTAGCACTTTGTGATGCATTCATCTAGTTTCCTCCTCTCTTGTTTCTCATAATAAATGAAAACGGTTTCTTGTATAATTAAAGATTTTAAGATGATTTATTAAAATTTTAAGATATTTGCATAAACTTACTTGTTTACCGTTCGGAAAAATTGGTTTATTGTTTTATGTAGGGAATCGAAATATCATACATACTTTGCTAACGGGGAGATCCTGCGATGAGGGCTATGAAGATAAAACAATTTATTCGAAAGCATTTTTTCAACTCTTTTAAATCCACGATTAACACTCTCTATCTGCCTATCATTATCATTGTTATTTTCATTACTGGCTGGGTATCCACTATGCTTGCAACCGCACAAATCGAAGAAAATGCCTATAAAAATGTAAACGATACCATATTCCAGACGAAAAATTACCTTGATAATATGCTCTCAGATGTTTTTCAGCAATTAGTCTCTTTATCGAATGATCCAAGGATTCTATCATTAATGGATAAACAAGAGTCAGAGATTAAACCAAGTTCTTATGTAGAAATTGATAATAATCTAAAGCTTATTTATTCCCGCTATGATGTTATCCTTAATTCCGTGCTGGTGGATCTTAATCAAAAGCAATTCCTGCTCTATCATAGTGGGTATAACTCCAATCCATCGGTCAATTATAATAACTATTTTTCAAAATTCAGTGGAAGTAAGGAAGGCTTTTACTGGAGAAATATTCATCAAGACAAAGTGTTTAATGAAAACGACAAAGTGCTTTCGGTATTTAGGTTGATAAATCGAAATCAATCAAAATCAAAAGGGATCGTTTTATTTAATTTACGAGCCGAGTTTTTTGAACAGGTATTGAATAAATCGTTAATTGGAGAAAATGGCTATTTAGCTCTCATCAGTCCGGACGGGAAATATGAATCGAAGAATGTGAAAGAGGAATACAAACTAGATGAAGCGACATTGCATTCTCTTCAAGGCCTGAAAAAGAAAAGTGGACAATTCTCTTATGAAAGTGCAGTAGGCGAAGAGATGATTGTCATCTACGATACATTAAGTGCGAATGATTGGAAAATAGCAGCGGTTATTCCACAAAGTGAAATGTTGAAAAAAGTGAATTATATCAAAGATTTCACGATTTTCCTTGTTGCCTTAATGATTGTTGCTGTTGTCTTTCTAACGAACTTCGTTGGAAAATACATTTCAAAACCCTTTGAACGATTGGCACAACAAATGGGGAGGGTGGATAAGGAACATCTGGATTTTAACGTAGAAATGTCCGGACCGGAGGAAATGAAAATTCTTCATACGGGCTTTAAAGATTTAATTATCCGAATCCATACATTGATGGAACAAATCCGATTGGAGCAAGAGGAGAAACGGCAATTAGAATTTGCAATTATGCACGCCCAAATTAATCCTCATTTCCTCTATAATACGCTCTACTCGATTAAGGGTTTATGTGATATGGGGCTCAATAAGGATGCCAGTCAAATGATTACCGCCCTCTCTAGTTTTTTCCGGATTGGGATTAGTAAAGGGAAAGAGATTATTTCAATCCAGGATGAAATTGAGCATATTCAGCATTACTTATTTATTCAGGAGATGCGCTATGGGGACGATTTTACCTATGAAATTAATGTAGATGAGGACATTCTATCCTATCATATTATTAAACTTTCTTTACAGCCTCTGATTGAAAATGCGATTTACCACGGGGTAAAGCAAAAACGGGGGCAAGGAAGAATTACGATTAATGGGTATCAGGCGGAAGATACGATTCATTTAGAAGTTGCCGATAATGGAAATGGAATCGAACCGCAAAAATTAAAGGATATATTGCAAGAAATAGAAGCTTCCTATCAAGACAAAAAGAGATTTATTGGTATTGGTCTGAAAAGTGTTAATGAACGAATTAAAATTCACTTCGGAAAAGAATATGGTCTAACTATTGCAAGTGAACCTGGTAATGGGACAGTAGTAAGCATTACTATACCCAAAACAAAAGGGGAGATGAAGGAGTATGCATAAAGTGATCGTGGTGGAAGATGATAGAATTATTCGTCGAGGCATATGTAAGGCAATCCCTTGGGAAGAGCATGGTTTTGTTGTTGCAGGGGAAGCGGGAGATGGAGAGGTAGCCCTGGATTTGATAGAAAAAGAGAAGCCACAGGTGGTTATTTCGGATATTAATATGCCCTTTATGAGCGGGTTAGAGATGGCCAAAAAGATAAAAGAAAGAAGCTTAGATACAAGGATTATTTTTCTAACGGGGTATGAAGATTTTAAATATGCTCAGGAAGCGGTAAAATTGAAAGCGTTTGATTATTTATTAAAGCCGGTTGACGCTGAAGATATACTGATGAAAGCAAAGGAAGCGGCAGCTGATTGGGAGAGTGAAATGGCGAAGGAAAAGAAGATTATCGAATCCTTGCCGTTACTTCAGCAGCAATTCTTTCAGAAGCTGATTAGGGATGGAGAGCAGAGGCTGGATGTGGAAAAAGAATTATCAGAGCTTGGGGTACAGCTGGAAGGTCCACACTTTGCCACTGTACTGGTCAAATATTCTTCAGAGCTTGAAGACGAAGGTTATGCCTTCCGAGAAAAGATGTTGAACGTCACTTCTTTTGTTTTTAAAGAGATTAACTCTATGGTCATGAATGTGGATACCGACGAATTTGCCCTTCTATTATCGCTCGAAAATGAGGATGATGGAAGAAAAGGACTGTTAGCAGAAGCGTTGTTTGAGCAGCTTAGTGAACAAGTAGACCATCAGGTAACAATTACACTTGGTAGAACGTATGCCAATTTGTTTGAAGTCGGAAAATCCTTTTTAGAAGCCCGGCTTGCGATGGATATGAGACATATTATGGGGACAGGCACTGTGTTTTCTTTAGATGACACGATGTCGAAGGAAGAATCAGAAGAGGAACCATTACATGATTTAGTGACGAAATTAGAAACCCAGATCAAGACCGGCTTACCGGAAAAGGCGAATGATACGTTGGCTCAATTAAGTGCAGCGATTGTGGAAAGAAAGAATGTGCCTTTATCTGATTTGAAAGTTCTTGCTTTAAAATTCAGCACCATGCTTTTTTCGGAAATTGAGAAATGGATCAAGGAAGAGACTAACGGCTTCAACTCCTCTGAAGTCTATAAAGAAATCATGGAATTACATACTTTGACCGAGATGGCAGAAATCCTACAACAGCTGATTGAGCAGTGGTCTACGGCCATGTATCAGAGGAGAGAGAAGAATTATTTCAGCCACGTGGACCAAGCGATTACGTATATGAAGGAGAACTTTCATGATAGTAGTTTAACGCTTCAACGAGTGGCAGAAGTGATTCATGTGAGCACTCCGTATTTAAGTAACTTATTTAAGCTTGAAAAAGGATTTAATTTTGGGGATTTCTTGCTGGAGCTACGCATGAAGCGGGCGATGGAAGTATTAAGCTCGGAGGATATTAAAACCTCTGAGGTCTGCGATAAAGTGGGCTACAGCAATCCGCAATACTTTGGCATTTGTTTTAAAAAATTCACAGGCTATACGCCTGCGGAGTATAAGAAGAAGTTTAGATAATATATGAAACTAATCATCCAATGGGGTGGTTAGTTTTTTTATTGTGTTCAAATTTTTAAGATAATAGTTTAAGATTTTAAGGACTTTGCCCAATCGAATTGTAACCCCTTACATGCTTTTATACAATCAACGTGTGAAGGTTTTCCTAATGTTATGATTTTTCAAAATGAAAACCACTGATAGGGGTGACATCGTGAAAAAATTTACCATACTAAACAAAATTTCGAACTGTGGAGTCGTCGCTGTCGTTAGAGCAGACTCAAAGGAAGAAGCCATAAAGATCTCAGAAGCATGTGTGAAAGGCGGCCTCACTGGGATTGAGCTGACCTTTACCGTTCAAGGCGCCGACGAAGTAATCAAAGAATTGGCAGCAGTCTATCAAGACAACAAGGATGTAGTCATTGGTGCCGGAACCGTCCTTGATGCAACCACCGCACGGATTGCCATCCTGGCAGGAGCTCAGTTTGTGGTCAGTCCAAGCTTCGACCTAGAAACGGCTAAACTATGTAATCTCTATCAAATTCCTTATATGCCAGGCTGTATGACCATCACAGAAATGAAGCATGCGCTCGAGGCTGGCGTGGACATCGTCAAGCTCTTTCCCGGCAATGCCTTTGGACCGGACTTCGTGAAAGCAGTGAAAGGCCCGCTTCCACAGGTGAACCTGATGCCAACAGGCGGGGTGGACCTGGAGAATGTCGGGCAATGGATCAAAAATGGCTGTGTCGCTGTCGGTGTGGGTGGTAACTTAGTAGCCCCAGCCAAAACAGGTGACTTTGCAAAAATTACAGAATATGCAAGAGAATATGTGAAAAAAGTACAGATAGCTAGAGAGGCATAGATGATGAAAAAGATTATTACTCTAGGAGAAATTTTACTTAGATTCTCAACAAAGGTGGGGGAGCGGCTCTCCCAAGCCAATCAGGCAATCATGCATTACGGTGGGGCAGAGACTAACGTCGGCGTTTCCCTATCCCATTTTGGGCACCAAGTTTATGTTGTGAGTAAGGTTCCCGATCACTCGCTTGGAACGGCCGTAGAAGGACATCTGAAATCCTTTGGCGTTCATACGGATTACCTGCTAAAGGGTGGAGAGCGGTTAGGCACTTATTATCTAGAATCAGGCGTTGGGCCAAGAAGTGCGCAAGTTACCTATGATCGGAAGTATTCTAGTTTTTCCACCTTAACGATCGAGGAAATTAACTTTGATGAAGTGTTCCAGGATGCAGACCTATTCCATGTTTCAAGTATCTCGGCGGCAGTCTCACCGAGTATGAAAGAAGTCGTTTTACATGCTTTAAGAAAAGCAAAGGAGCTAGGGGTAACGACCAGCTTTGATTTTAACTATCGGGCCAAATTATGGAGTCATCAGGAAGCAGCAGAAGCAATACAGACCTTCCTTCCATTTGTGGATATCTGCTTTTGTGGCGAGTTGGATGCGATTTATTTGTTAGGCATTAAAAAAGTGGACGGAGGAATGGATTCGGCTGCTAGACTCGAAAGCTATTATCAACAAATCAAACAGCTGTATCCGAACCTTCAATATATAAGTTCTACTTTCCGCCAGGTGCGGTCTGCTTCGACACATACCCTTCAAGGCAACTTTTATACAGAAGGAGAACTGTACCAGTCGAAGGTTTACGCAATCGATCATATCGTCGATCGTGTTGGAGGCGGAGACGCCTTTGCGGCAGGAATATTGAACGGAATCCTGAAGAAGAAGGCTCCTGAAGAGGTTGTATCGTTTGCAACGGCAGCGTCTGTGCTAAAACATACGATTCATGGTGATTGCAATACGTTCTCAGAAGATGAAATTAACCAGTTTGCTAGTCTTGAACCAGGAAAAATTGTTAGATAGGTAATTTTTATAGAGGAGGAATGGGGATTGGAAACACGTTATGCGAACCACCCAGAAGAAATCAAACGGTACAATACGGACGAATTAAGAAAGCATTTTTTAGTGGAAACTCTTTTTGAACCAGGGAAGGTTCATTTAACTTATACACATGTCGATCGGATGATTTTTGGTGGAGTGACACCTACTGAGGAAGAATTATCGATTACGCTGGATAAACAACTTGGGGTGAACTATTTCCTTGAGCGTCGTGAATTAGGAATCATTAATATTGGCGGTGACGGATTCGTTATTCTCGATGGGGTTCAACATGATATGCAGCGTCGAGATGGTCTTTATGTGGGAAGAGGAACCAAGGAAGTTCTCTTCGGTTCATTGGATGCCAATAACCCGGCCAAGTTTTATATCAATTCGACTCCTGCCCACCATACGTACCCAACAGTAAAGATTGATATTAATAACATTAAGCCGCTTGAAGCTGGAGAATCAGGAACATTAAATGAGAGAAAAATCTATCAGTACGTGCATCCAAATGTGTGTGAAAGCTGTCAGCTTCAGATGGGACTAACGATGCTGTCTCCAGGAAGTGTGTGGAACACGATGCCGTGTCATACCCATGAACGCCGGATGGAAGTGTACTTATACTTTGATATGGAACCAGAAACAAGGGTGTTCCACTTCATGGGACAACCAAACGAAACAAGACATCTTGTCTTGAAAAATGAGCAGGCAGCTATTTCTCCAAGCTGGTCGATTCACACAGGAACAGCAACAAGCAACTATACGTTTATTTGGGGAATGTGCGGGGAGAATATCACGTACGATGACATGGATTTTGTGAAAATGGAAGATTTGAGATAGATAGCATACTAGATGACGAACGGGGAGGCAGAATCATGACCACACAATTAAACGATTTCTCATTAGATTTTTTCTCACTAGCAGGCAAGGTGGCAATCGTGACTGGGGGTAATACGGGATTAGGTCAGGGCTATGCAGTGGCTCTTGCCAATGCCGGTGCCGATGTATTTGTTGTGACCCACGGCACGAATTGGGATGAAACAAGAGAGCTCATTGAAGCGGAAGGCCGCCGAGTAGAATTTTTCCAAGCTGATTTAACAGACCGGGAAGCGATTAAAGAGATTGTTGCGGCGTGCGTAAGCGCGTTTGGGAAAATTGATATTTTAGTCAACAATGCCGGTACCATCCGCCGTGCTCCACTGCTTGAGTATAAGGCAGAGGATTGGGATGCGGTAATGGAGATCAACTTGAATTCTGTTTATTTTTTAAGCCAAGAGGTCGCGAAAGTTATGGTAGAGCAAAAGAGCGGAAAAATCATCAATGTGGCTTCCATGCTTTCATTCCAGGGAGGAAAATTTGTCCCGCCATATACAGCTAGTAAGCATGCCGTTGCCGGTGTAACGAAAGCATTTGCTAATGAATTAGCGCAATATGGCATTCAAATCAATGCGATTGCTCCTGGGTATGTGGAGACAGCCAATACCGCACCCATTCGTGAGGATGAAGGGCGTCATAAAGAAATTACCGCCCGTATTCCGGCCGGACGCTGGGCAACACCTGCCGATTTAATGGGCGTCGTCGTGTTCTTATCAAGCAAAGCATCTGATTATATGAACGGTCATATCCTAGCAGTTGACGGTGGTTGGTTAGCTAGATAAACCTATTAAAAGCCGTATCGCTTTAGAAGTGATACGGCTTTTACCAAAAAACGGAGGATTGAAATGATAGCAAACATCGGAATCAGAGCCCATGATATTGAAAAACCTTCTATTGAGGAAGTCGCTGATGCGGTTGTTAATAAAGGACTCACATCTGTTCAATTAGCATTAAAAAAATCCCTAAAGGATATCCCTTCAGATTTAGGAAGCTTAAGTCCTGGTTTTGGTCATACAATTGGAAGCGTTTTTAAAAAACGGGATCTTCAAATTGCTGTTTTAGGCTGTTATATCAACATGATTCATCCCAATCCATCGCAAAGAAGAAAAGAATTGGACCGTTTCAAGGAGCATCTACGCTTTGCGAGGGATTTTGGCTGCAGCATCGTCGGGACGGAAACAGGAAATGTTCAAGCTGAAATGAAGTACACAGAAGAGAACTTTAAGGAACAACCGTTTCTCGAGGTAGTCGAGAGTGTGAAGGAGCTTGTGGAAGAGGCCGAAAAGTTCGGCGTTATCGTTGGTATTGAAGGGGGCATCAACCACCCGGTCCATACACCTGAGCGAATGAAGAGGCTGCTCGATCTTGTCCCATCGAACAACCTCCAAGTCATCTATGACCCTGCCAACTTTATCTCTATGGAAAATTACCAGGATCAAGTAGCGGTCATAGAAGAAGCCTTTGACCTGTTTGGCGACAGGATGGTTATTCTCCACGCCAAGGACTTTGTCATCGAGGGTGACCAAGTCAAAATGGTACCTGTTGGTCAGGGGCTGTTGAATTACGATTACCTCTTTAAACAGTTAAAAAAGAAAAAGCCGTATATCACCATGCTAATGGAAAGCACAACAGAACCCTACATCGACGGCAGCATTACCTATTTAAAAGATAAATACGAAACCGCGTAGTTGAAATGAAAAAAATAGAAAAGGCTGGATGAATGATGAAAAACTTCATGGATGAGAATTTTTTATTAAATAATGAAACGTCTATTCGTTTGTATCATGAATACGCAAAGGATATGCCCATCATTGACTACCACTGCCATTTAAGCCCAAAGGAAATCTATGAAAATAAACGCTTCAAAAACATTACCGATATCTGGTTATCAGGTGATCACTATAAATGGCGCTTAATGAGAGCGAATGGTGTAGATGAAGAGTATATTACCGGCAATGCCAGTGATTACGATAAATTCCTAGCTTGGGCAGAAACGGTACCTATGACCATTGGAAATCCACTATACAATTGGACCCATTTAGAACTACAGAGATATTTTGGTATTCATGAGCTATTAAACTTAGAGAGTGCCCCGTCCATTTGGGAAAAAGTAAATGCCTTACTCAATAGTGACGGCTTTGGTGCAAGAGATTTTATTAAAAAATCAAAGGTTCAAGTCGTGTGTACGACGGATGACCCTGTGGATTCTCTTGAATATCACCAACTATTACAAGAAGATACCGATTTTAATGTGAAGGTATTACCTAGCTTCCGTCCAGATAAGGGCCTTGAAATTAATCGAGAAGGCTATCAAGAGTGGGTAAGCAAACTGGAAGAGGCTGCCGGAACCAAAATTGCTACGTATGACCACTTGTTACAGGCACTTGAATCGAGAGTTCGCTTCTTCCATTCCATAGGAGGCAGAGTTTCCGATCATGCCATCGATATGATGATGTTCGCGGAAGCAACGAAAGAAGAAGCTGCGCAAATTTTTCAAGAGGCATTAGCGGGTAACAAAGTGTCTTTGGAAGATGAGAAAAAATATAAAAGCTTTACCTTAACCTTCCTCGGAAAGTTGTATTCCGAATTGGGCTGGGCGATGCAGTTCCATATTAATGCGTTACGAAATAATAATGCGAGAATGTTTAAGGAAATGGGGCCAGATACAGGCTTTGACTCGATTAATGATGAAAAAATTGCGAAGCCATTAGCCCAGTTATTAAACGCGTTGGAGCTTGATAATAAGCTTCCTAAAACGATTATCTATTCCCTAAATCCTAAGGATAATGAAATCATTGCCGCCATGATCGGCTGTTTCCAAGGTGGCGGAATTCCAGGGAAAATTCAATTCGGAACCGCCTGGTGGTTCAATGATCAAAAATCAGGCATGCTGGAGCAAATGCAGGCGCTTGCTAATGTCGGTTTATTCACCCGCTTTATTGGGATGCTGACCGATTCCAGAAGCTTCCTATCGTATACGCGACATGAATACTTTAGAAGATTATTCTGCTCTTTTATTGGTGAATGGGTGGAAAATGGGGAGGTACCTAATGACATCGAGTTTTTAGGGAAAATAGCTCAAGGAATCTCTTACACCAATGCAAAAGAATATTTTCAATTCTAGTGGCCCTAGTAATGAGGAGGAGCATTCATGGAACGTTTAAATAAAAGTTTAGTAAACAATCTTCAAACATACCCGGAGAAGGTTCTGCAATTTGGTGAGGGGAACTTTCTAAGGGCCTTTGTTGACTGGCAAATTGATGTCATGAATAAGAAGGATCTTTTTAACGGTAGTGTTGTGGTCGTTCAACCGCGTGGTCAGGAAAAAATCGAGAAGCTTAATAAACAGGATGGTCTTTATACTCTTTACCTGCAGGGGATGAAGGAAGGCCAAGCAGTTAAGGAGCATAGTGTTATTACCAGTATTAGCAGAGGCATCAATCTTTTTAAACAGTATGATCAATATCTAGAATTGGCTTCTAATCCGGATCTACGGTTTATTTTTTCCAATACAACAGAAGCTGGGATTGCCTTTGACGAGAATGATTGTTTAGAAGACCGCCCTCAAAAGAGTTTTCCAGGTAAATTAACGGCATTCTTATATGAACGTTTCCATGCCTTTCAAGGCGATAAGAAAAAAGGCTGTATTCTGATCCCTTGTGAGCTGATTGAGCGGAATGGGGAAAAATTAAAGGAAATCATCCTGAAGTATGCGGAACTTTGGAACCTTGGTGAGGAGTTTGTCCATTGGATTCATGAAGGGAATACTTTCTGCAATACGCTCGTCGATCGGATTGTTTCAGGATTCCCACGTGAGTCGATTGAAGAGGTCCAAGAGGAACTTGGCTATATTGATCCTTTTGTGGTAGTGGGAGAACAATTCCACCTATTTGTCATCGAAGGCCCTGAGTGGATCCGTGAGGAATTTCCTGCCCACTTTGCAGGGTTAAATACCTTGGTTGTGGATGATTTGACTCCATACCGCACAACAAAGGTTCGGATTTTAAACGGTGCCCATACGGCCATGACGCCTGTTTCCTATCTATATGGATTAGATACGGTTGCAGAAGCAATTGAGCATGAGGTGATTGGGCCATATGTCAGAGAACTGATTTTTGATGAGATTATTCCAACATTGGATGTGCCTGTGGAAGAATTGCATTCATTTGCGAATGCGGTATTAGAACGATTTAAGAATCCGTTTATCCAGCATTTCTTGTTAAGTATCTCACTCAATTCGATGTCTAAATTTAAGACGAGAGATTTACCTTCTTTGCTTGAGTATTACCACCGTAATCAAGCATGGCCGGAAAAACTGGTCTTCTCGTTTGCGGCCCTGCTTTCTTTTTATAAAGGAAAAAGAGGGGAAGAAACGATTCAACTCTCTGATGATCAGGATGTTCTGGATTTATTTAAGGAGCAGTGGAGCCAATACGATGGAACAATTGAAAGTGTGAAGGCGATTGTTACGAGTGTGTTAGGCTACGAAAAGCTGTGGGAGCAGGATTTAAATGAGTTGCCCGGATTAACAACAGCGGTTACAAAGCATCTATATGAAATTGAAACATGGGGAATGAAAAAGGCAGTTGAGGCTGTTGGAGGACAAAAAACAGCCAGCTTGCGGGGGGAATTATAGTGTTGGATATCATCCAGATACACGATATTGATAATGTCGTTGTGGCGCTAAAGGATTTACGAGTGGGTCAAACTTTTACAGTAAATGATACCGTGATCGAGCTTAAGGAAGATGTGCCGAGAGGTCATAAGATTGCCATTAAAAACATGGTTGTCAATGAACATGTGGTAAAGTACGGCTATCCGATTGGTCACGCCGTGAAAGAAATTTCGGTGGGAGAACATGTTCATACCCATAACACGAAAACGAATTTAGACGGCATTCAAGAATATCAATTTAATCAAAAGCTACAAACCCTTTCCTATAAAAATGAAAGCCTAACCTTTAATGGATATAAAAGAAAGAATGGTAGTGTCGGTATTCGTAATGAGCTTTGGATTGTTCCAACCGTTGGCTGTGTCAATGGGGTGGCGGAACGAATGATCAAGCTGTTTGAAAAAGAAGTCGACGATATCCATCCATTTGAAAATGTACTTGTGTTAAAGCACAATTATGGCTGCTCCCAATTAGGGGACGACCATGAAAATACGAGAAAAATTTTACGCGATGCTGTTCTTCATCCGAATGCAGGCGGAGTCCTGGTATTGGGACTGGGCTGTGAAAATAACAATCTATATGAATTTAAGGATAGCTTAGGAGAGTTTGATGAAGACCGAGTGAAGTTCTTAGTCTCTCAGGAAGTGTCCGATGAAATCGAAGCGGGTGTCGAGCTTCTGAAGGAACTGTATGAACAGGCGAAAAATGACCAGCGTGAACCGGTGCCGTTATCTGAATTAAAAGTAGGGTTGAAATGCGGGGGATCGGATGGCTTCTCCGGTATTACGGCTAATCCGCTGCTTGGAAGATTCTCAGATTTCTTAGTTGCCCAGGGTGGAACCACCGTCCTAACAGAGGTGCCAGAAATGTTCGGTGCGGAAACCATCCTGATGGAGCGTGCGGCAGATGGAGAGGTGTTCGAAAAGACGGTGGAATTAATCAATGATTTCAAGGAATATTTCATTGAAAATAAACAACCTGTCTATGAAAATCCATCACCAGGAAACAAAGCAGGTGGGATTACAACCTTGGAGGATAAGTCTCTCGGATGTACACAAAAAGCCGGTACCTCTACGGTAATCGATGTCGTTAAATACGGGGAGCGCCTAAAACAAAAGGGACTGAATTTGTTAAGTGCACCTGGAAATGATCTAGTTGCCTCTTCTGCCTTAGCAGCGGCCGGCTGCCAATTGGTTTTATTCACAACGGGTCGTGGAACTCCGTTTGGTACGTTTGTGCCAACAATGAAAATTTCAACGAACACACCTATTTTCGAAACCAAGCCACATTGGATTGATTTTAACGCAGGTGTATTGCTTGAGAAGGACTCCGATGTAGTCCTGGGAGAATTTATAGATTACATCATAAAGGTGGCAAGCGGCCAATTAGTCAATAACGAGAAAAATGATTTTAGAGAGATGGCTATTTTTAAAAAGGGTGTGACTTTGTAGCGTTCCACAAGAGATAAAAATTGATAGGCAGACGACCTATCGATTTCTTGCATTCAACCTTAAAAAGGCGGGGATACGTATGATTGGGAAGGAATTTCCTTCAGAAATTAAAGAGTATGTGGACCAGAAAACAGGGAACATGGTTAAACAATTGACTTCCAATGGGTCCAATAACTATCACTTTTATTTTACAGACAATTCATTTTCTGCAGATGATAAAGAAATCTATTTTTTATCGGATCGTTCCTCTAATAAGCCTGAGGTTTATAATCTATTTAAAATGGAGCTTGAGACAGGGAAAATGGTACAACTGACGAATGAACCTGAAGGAGTTGCCCCCAGCTTTCATACAAAAACGCCTGAAAGTGACATAGTCGTGTATGTGACGGGAAAACAGCTTAAAAAACTAGATGTCAGCACACTTGAAACGACCGTCCTTTACGACGAAAGGCCAGGAATTCAATTAGGACACCCACACATCTCAGCGGATAAAAAATATATTGGCATGGCGCGAAATGAAAGGGTTCCTATTGAAAGAGGAGCGAATTACAGAGGGTTTAAGGAAACGATGTATGCTACTAAAAAGGGCTGGATTACCCTTATTAGTCTGGATGGAGCGGAAGTATTTGATGTGTTTGAAGATACACATTGGCTGGGCCATTTTCAATTTTCACCTACCCATAGCAGCCTGGCCACCTTTTGTCATGAAGGGCCATGGAACCTCGTCCATCAACGAATATGGCTTTTAGATATTAGAGCACGTTCGGTACAGCCTGTATTTAGGCAAGGCGAAGATGATTGTATCGGACATGAATTCTGGACATCTGATGGAAAAATATTTTTTGATAATCGTAGAAAAGGGCATGATGGAACCATCACGGTTCACAAGACCCAAGCGACCATCCAAAAAGAAGAGGAAACGGGGCAGATTCCTTTCGTCGGATTAGCGGATGAAAATGGTCAATTACTACGAAAAATCGACTTGCCGTATTACTGTAACCATTATCATAGTAACAGTGACAATACGCTGCTGATCGGCGATGAGGTGGAAAATCTCGTGTTAGTTGATATAAGCGGAGAACAAGCAACCATTGAAACGTTATGTTCTCACTACACGAGCTGGAACACGCAAAGAACCCACTGTCATCCGACGTTTAGCTGGGATAATACAAAAATCTTATTTACATCAGACCGTGACGGAGTCTGTAATTTATATTTAGTAGAATTGCCAAAATAGGGGGGAAGAGAATGTTTACATATGGAGAACAGGTAGATGCGGTAGCTACTGAGGAAGGCGTAACAAGGAAGTTGTTAAGCCAGGGCGGAAGCCTCATGATGACGGAAGTTACTTTTAGGAAAGATGCAGTTGGAAGTATCCATTCCCATCCACATGAACAGATTAGCTACATCATTCAGGGGAGTTTTGAATTCAACTTGGGTGGGGAAATTCAACAGGTCGCCAAAGGGGATAGCATTTATATACCGTCCGATATGTTGCACGGTGTGAGGGCACTTGAGGAAGACTCTATTATTTTAGATGTGTTTACTCCACAGCGCGAGGACTTTTTGAAATAAATGGAGAAAAAAATGAGGCTGAACACTTAGGAGTCAGCCTCAATTTTCTATGTTGCTAGAAAACATCATTCCGTTCCGTATCTGAGTATACAGAGATGAGCACGATCGCTTTTTCCTCACCCACATTTTTAACAAAGTGTGGGACGCTTGCGTTCCAGCTAAATGTATCCCCTTCTTCCAAGAGGACCGAGTCTTCTCCCTGCTCGGCAAGGACCTTTCCTTCTAACACTAAATGGCTTTCCAGGCCTTCATGGGCATTGGCTTCCCCCATGGATGCACCCGGAGGAAACTCGACCAACATCATGCGTAATCCGCCTTGTGACGTTAAATGTTCAATTTTTAAGTTGTTATAGGTCGAATACGTTCTTTCTCCCTTTTTGATGACGCGCATATGCTGCTTTTTTTCCAATAGTAAATAAGGTAAAGGCACGCCTAAAAAAGTCGCTATTGTTTGCAGTGTGTTAATGGAAGGAGACGTGTTATTGTTTTCAACATTGCTGATAAAGCCCTTCGATAGTCCCGTTCCTTCACACATTTGCGCAATGGTGATTTTTTTTCTGTTACGTATTGCGCGAATCTTTGATCCAATATCCACGTAATCCACCTCGAGTGTTTCCAAATAAAAAACTTAATTCTATCTTAGCAAAAAAACGATTGACAATCCATAGCGATTAGAGTTATCTTATAGATAATAATTATTCCTAATAGGAAACTTAATTTTGTCTAATGGTTTTCTAATATGAATATATTATTTTTATGAAAATCCACAAACCCCTTTATATAAAACTTTAAGGAGAGGATCATATGCTTCCATCATTATTTATCGCACACGGAGCTCCGTTACTTGCGATTGAAAACAATAAGTACACTCAGTTTTTAAATCAATTAGGCCGTACTCTGCCAAGACCAAAGGCTATTGTTTTATTTTCTGCCCACTGGGAGTCGAATATGCAACAGGTGAGCAGTGCCCCTGAATACCGAACGATTTATGACTTTGGCGGGTTTCCTGAAGCCTTGTACAAAATAGAATATCCAGCAAAGGGAAATCATGACATCACGAAAGAAATTACCGAACTATTCACTAGCCAAGGTGTTTCATATGAAGTGGATGCTTCGCGCGGATTGGATCATGGTGCATGGGTCGTATTGAGAATGCTGTATCCAGATGCAGATATACCTGTGATTTCGATGTCGGTTAATCCAAACCTTTCACCTGCGGAACAGTATCAGATTGGAAAGTCCTTAGCAGGTTTAAGGGAAAAGGATGTTTTAATCATTGCCAGTGGAGGAACAGTGCATAATCTTCGGGCTTTAAATTGGGATAAGGACCTTACTGGAGGTATTGACGATTGGGCACTTGCGTTTGATGAATGGCTAGCACGCCATCTGAAAAATTGGGATGTAGAATCACTTTTTAACTATCAGACGTTGGCTCCAACAGCAAACCTAGCGGTGCCTTCATATGGAACTGAGCACTTCATTCCTATTTTTTATGCGCTTGGTGCAGCGGATACTGGAAAAAAAGCAGAATTACTGCACCGCAGCTACCGATATGGAAGTTTAAGCCATAGTGTGTGGCAGTTTAATTAATTTTACAAAATACAGGAGGAGAATTTTTATGAATAATAAATTTGAAGTCAGTACATTCATTTTACGAGTAGTTTTAGGGATTAGTTTTTTTATCCACGGGCTTACTAAGTTCCAAGGCGGAATAGAAAATATCGTTGGTTGGTTTGACAGTATCGGTTTACCTGGTGGATTGGCCTATGTAGTGGCAGTTATTGAGGTGGTTGGTGGATTAGCCTTAGTGTTTGGTTTAGGATCAAGAATCGTGTCTATTCTTTTATCCCTTGTCATGATTGGTGCTATGATTAAAGTGAAATTAGCTGTCGGATTTTTAGGAAATGGCCAAATGGCAGGCTACGAACTAGATTTAGCTTTCCTAGCGATGGCTGTAGTGATTGCGATCAATGGTAGCAAATTGTTTGCGCTTGACCAAGTGATTTTTAATAAGCAATCAAATAAAAGTGGAAATCATAAAGCCGCTTAAGCAAAAAAACTGCTAGAATCCTTATTCTAGCAGTTTTTTTCATGTTTTATTGGTACGTCTCTTTTTCAATGACTTGTGGAAGTGGCTTTTGCTTCTGGGTCATAAAGAAGAAGACTCCTATAAGGACGAGCAAGCCCCCTGCAATTTGCCATGGAACAAGCCGTTCATGTAATAAGATAAAGGCTAAAAACGTCGACCCCACAGGTTCTCCTAAAATACTCATAGAAATGGTAGTGGCATTGACATATTTGAGGAGCCAATTATTTATTACGTGACTTACGGTAGGAACCGTCGCAAGTAACAGGTAGATTCCCCATTCCTTCGCTGGATAGCCGCCGAAGTCCACACCAGTTATAAAGTTATAAATAATTAAAATAAGAGCAGCAGAGAAAAATACACAAAAGCTATATAGCCAATGAGATACTTTTTTCACGATGGTTTGCCCGATTAATAGGTAGCCTACAACCGAAATCACACTTAAGAAGGAAAGTACATCCCCCATAATGGCATCCTGGCTCAATCCGAAATCTCCCCAGCCGATCATCATCGCGCCAATAATTGCAATTCCCATTGTCATTAGGGCGGATAAGGTGGTTCTCTCTCTAAACAGTAAAAAGCCCCCGACTAAGGACACAATTGGCTGCAAAGCTAGAATGATTGTCGAACTGGCTACTGTCGTTAGCTTTAATGACCCAAACCAAAGGACAAAATGTAAAGCTAAAAACGAGCCTGAAAAAAATAAAAAGAACCAATCTCTTTTCTCGATGTTGTTAAATTCATCTCGATGTTTCCATACAATGGGAAGCATTAAAATACTTGCAAATAACATTCGATACATACTTAAAACTGAGGCTGGCGCGTCTGACCATTTGACAAAGATAGCTGAAAACGAGATGGCTATAATGGAAATGGTAAGCGGCAGGGCAATGGACCTTGATGCTTCTTCCTGTTTCATGTTCTCCCCCTATTTTTTACGTGATGAAACAAAACTATTTATCTATTATACTCGGCTTTTTCTTGGCTCTCAACTAGGCGATATTCTGAGAAATTTCGGCAAGATGGAGAAATATTTGTCGTTTCCTGGGAAATGAAGTCCTGTTTTATAAAAAAATACTAATTGGACTAACCAATCAGTAGTTACCTATATTATGAAATTTGGTTTACGAGAATTGTAACTAAGGCACTAAGCAGGATCGCGCCAATCATAATCGAACTATACATGAGACACTTTTTCCTCTTTTTTTTTACAAGTACTTCTTCTGGTGTGAGCCAATATGTTTTTGACATCAAATAATCTTGAACTAAATTATCTCCAAATCAAGATAGTATCATATATAATTTAATTTGCCAATATGTTGAACTGTATTTAGGGGATAGTAAAATTATTAAAAAAATGGAGGGAAGAACATCATGGGAGAATTTCATAGTAAACCCTATGTATATGTTGGAGAAGTAAATATTAAGGTGAAAGACCTAGAAAACTCGGTTGCTTTTTACGAAACCATTATTGGTTTACAGGTCTTAGAAAAAGGAGAGGGTCGCGCAGTTTTGACTGCAGACGGGGAAACTCCCTTAGTTACGCTTGAACAGCCTGAAGATGTAATTTCCAAAGCCGGCCGTACAACAGGTTTGTACCATTTCGCCATATTATTGCCGACAAGAGCCGATTTATCGGTCTTTTTGCGTCATTTACTGGAAACCGGGTATCCACTGGGTGCTGCCGACCATTATGTAAGTGAAGCATTGTATCTAAATGATCCTGATGGCAACGGGATTGAAGTATACCGCGACCGCCCTGCAGATGAGTGGACCTGGAAAAATGGAATGGTAGATATGGCAACCGAACAACTTGATGCACAGGGAATTCTCGCTGCGAGTGATGCCGAGTGGAAGGGGCTGCCAGCTGAAACGTTGATGGGTCATATCCATCTCCATGTAGCAGATTTGCAGCAAGCAGAAGAATATTACACAAAAGGTCTCGGGTTTGAACGGGTTGCTACGTATCCTCAAGCAGCTTTTCTGTCGACTGGTAAATACCATCATCATATTGCGATTAACACTTGGCAGGGAGTGGGGGCACCGACACCGCCAAGAAACAGCATCGGCTTAAATTGGTATACACTTGTATTCCTAGATACGTCTGTTAGAGAAGCTGTGGTGAAGCAGCTTCAACAATTAGGTGCACCTATAACGAAAGAGCATGATTATTATTTAACCAATGATCCGGCGGGTAATCAAATTCGGTTAGTAGTTTAAAGTAAGGGATGGAATCGAATGACTGAAAAAATAGAATTAGCCACGTTTGCAGGTGGTTGCTTTTGGTGCATGGTAGCCCCTTTCGATGAGCAGCCGGGAATTAAGGAAGTCATATCAGGCTACACTGGCGGTCATAAGGAAAATCCTACCTATGAAGAAGTATGCTCCGATACTACTGGTCACTTGGAAGCCGTTCAAATTACCTTTGACCCACATGTGTTTCCATATGAACAGTTACTTCAGTTGTTTTGGCAGCAAATTGATCCAACTGATGCAGGCGGCCAGTTTAATGACCGTGGGTATTCCTATAAGACGGCAATTTTTTATCATAATGAAGAGCAAAAGAAGCAGGCGGAAGCATCTAAAGTAGAGCTTGCGGCTAGTGGACGCTTTCAACAGCCGATTGTGACGGAAATCCTTCCGGCAGGCCCTTTTTACAGGGCTGAAGAAAAACATCAGGAATATTATAAAAAATTTCCCTTCCACTATAACCATTATCGGGAGGGATCCGGACGTGCGAGGTTCATTCGTGAAAAGTGGAAGAAACGGAAAACCGATGAAGAGTTAAGGCAGGAGTTAACACCAATCCAGTTTGAAGTGACTAGGAAGAAGGCAACAGAGCCACCCTTCCGTAATGAATTTTGGAATCATACGGAGGAGGGAATCTATGTGGATATTATTTCTGGGGAACCGCTGTTTAGTTCCCAGGATAAATATGATGCAGGCTGCGGTTGGCCGAGTTTTACCAAACCGCTCCTCCGGAATGAGCTGGAGGAAAGGTTTGATACGTCACATGGAATGAGAAGAATTGAAGTTCGGAGCAAAACTGCGGATTCTCATCTCGGTCATGTGTTTGATGACGGACCAGGACCTGACCGTGCCCGTTATTGCATTAATTCAGCTGCTTTAAGGTTTGTACCAAAGAGCAAGTTACTGGAAGAGGGATATGGTCAGTTTTTACGTTTGTTTGAATAGTTTGAATCCAAAAGCCCTGCTGTCGTGCAGGGCTTGAATTTTTTATATGTATCTAACTTTCCATTCTTATCTTCTTTCTGAACAGAAAAGTGGACGTAGAACCTTTCTACTTCTATTTCTTTTCAATGACTTCAACAGGTTGTTCTTGCGGCTTGGAAAAATAGTAGCCTTGATATAGGTCGTAGCCCATTTCTTTTAAGAAGTGTAAATCTTCTTCGCACTCCACACCTTCGGCAAGAGCTAATGCATTCATCTTGTGGGCAATGGTCAAAACGGATTGTGCTACTTCTTGCTTCGCTGGATTCCCACTAACGCCGTTTGTAAATTCAAAGGCAAGCTTCACAATATCCGGTTCCATTTGTGCAAGCTTCTCCAAGTTATTGAAGCCAACACCCACATCATCCAGGGCGTACTTAAAGCCATGTGCCCGGTAATAATTTAAGATTGATTTTAAATGTTCCAGATCCTCTACTTCGTCTGTTTCGACCACTTCGAACACAACTTGTTCTGGTTTTATATTCAATTGCTGGATTAAGGCAAAGGTGGTCGAGAGACAGTGCTCAGGGACATAGATAGCCGTGGGGATAAAGTTTATAAATATCAGTTTATCCTGCACGACGGAGGCATTTCGAATCGATTGCATTCTACAGACGCGGTCTAATGCAAACGTACGATTTCTAATTCTGGCTGCTTCAAACATTTTAAAAGGTGGAATGATTTCTCCGTTTTCATCGAGTCCACGAGACAAAAGTTCGTGACCAATAACATGAATTGCGTCACTATCAACCTTTACTATTGGCTGATAATGGGTTTTGATGGAGCTGCTTTCTATTAATCTATCAATCCAGCTGGCATTGCGTTCTTCTTTATAGGAAAGAATTGGTCGTAACTCATGTAGATTTTTTAATGGATCGACTGGGCTAGTTAATACGGCGAAAATATGATGATGGTCCATATGGACTTCGAGATAATCAAGTACAGCAAAAAAAACCGGTTCTTGTAACCAAAACATCCGCTCGTTTATATATTTCCAAGACTGTCCAGAGAACTTTTGGAAATAAGTTGTTAATTTTGAAACACTTTCATTTTCAGCAAAATAGACAGTATAGCCCCTTGCAGTTGGCAGACAAACTTCACATCCCATTTCTCTTTCTCCCCTTAACAAATCGTATTCATCCATTATACGACAAAAAAGGACTATTTTCTTACTTTTCTGGAAGTGGGAGTGTCTTTTTGTAGTGCTTTACACCCGTAGGTTTTTCTGTGGCATTTTTGGGAAAAATGGTGTTGTGCCTATAAGAAATTTATGGTAATATAAATACGAACACAAGTTCTGTTTATGCTAAAAATCTATTAAAAGAGGTGTTTAAATGATTTTAGGAGTTTTCCCTTATTTGGTTTTAAACGGAAATGGACAAGAAGCAGTGAAGTTTTATGAACATGCATTGGATGCAAAGGTCATTTCAGTTCAGACGTTCGGTGACATGCCCGGGAAATCTGACTTGCCTGAGGAAGCAAAAAATCGTGTATTAAATGCCCAATTAAAAGTTGGAGATGTACACCTTATGCTGTCTGATAACTTTCCAGGAAATCCCTATCAACTAGGTGATCAAGTAACGATTGCTATTTCTATTAGTGATGTTGAAAAATCAAAAGAAGTATTCGGGAAATTAGAGGATGGCGGTAAAGTAATTATGCCGTTACAAGAAACATTCTGGAGCTCCTCTTACGGACAAGTCACCGATAAATTCGGAATTACCTGGCAGGTTTCGACGGAACCCAAATAATTGAATGAAAAAGGAAAGCCGCATTCTAGCTGCTTTCCTAGTTACTTTTGGTGAGATGACTTTGTTTTACGAGCAGGTGGGATTTTAAGAGGTAATAAACACTGTAGATCCCCATTGTATCAATCACCAAATCATACATCCGACCGTCTCTCCCGAAATACAACTGGAGAATCTCCGTCATTAACGCAAATGAAATTGAGAGTACCAGTGACTGCTTATGATTTCTTAGCCATTTAAAAAGCAGGTAATCAAATATCGCAAAACCGACAAAATGTCCCGTTTTTACGATGATAAAATAGTGATGAATCGTGTTGATATCCTGTAAATAAAAGAACGATAAATAATCTGGAGATGCAATCCATGTAAAACTGAATGTTTGATTCCGTAAGAGCGCTCCTAAATTACTGGTCCACGTATGCAGCAATAATATGAAACTCCAGATGATCACCGGAATTATTTTGAGTTGCCGCCATTTTACCACTTCTGCAAACATGTTTGTCCAACTTCCTTTGTCATGTCACTACTTTAATCTATTCATTTCCATCAATAATATAAAAACATACGTAAAAGTACAAAAAAAATATCCCATGCTGTCGAGTCAGCTGGGATATAAGAAGAACCCTTTTAAGGTGGAAAAGGTAGTGGAATTTACTCCTTCCGTCTCTTCAATTTGTTGCTTAAAACTTGTAATTGTTGCATAAGTTGTTTGTATTCGTCGAGTTCAATTTTACAGGATTGAATTTCCTTCCCGACCATTGTGGTAATAGGTTGTTTTTCTTCATAGGCTTTCTTCTCTAAATGAATATACACCTTACGTTCATCTAATTTGGACCGCTGTTTACGAAGCCAACCGTTTGCTTCCATCCTAGATATCATCGGCGTCAGTGTTCCTGTGCCTAGATTTAACCGTTCTCCTAATTCTTTCACGAGAAGTCCGTCTTGTTCCCATAAAACCAATAGAACCAAGTATTGCGGATAGGTTAATCCAAATGGCTGCAATACACTTGTATAAAGTTTATTAAATTCACTAGCCGTTTCATACACGGCAAAACATAGTTGTTTTTCTAGCGTTAAAAAGTCTTTCATGATGATCTCACCTTATTTATCATTTGAACTCTTCATTTTTAAAGTGATGCGGAAGTGGACAATAATTTAACTACATCCGCTTCGATTTTGTCTGGTGTCGTGGTTGGTGCATACCGTTCAATCACATGACCATTGCTGTCGATAAGGAATTTGGTGAAATTCCATTTAATCATGCCACCTAATAGGCCCTTTTTCTGATCCTTTAAATACTTGAACAGTGGATCGGCATAGACACCATTGACATCAATTTTGGCAAAGATGGGGAAGGTGACTCCATAGTTTACTTGACAAAACTGAGTGGTTTCATCGATGTTATCAAATTCCTGATTGTTGAATTGATCACATGGGAAGCCCAGTATTTCCAATCCATTGTCCTTGTATTTATCATATAGTTCCTGAAGGCCGGTAAATTGTGGGGTTAACCCGCACTTACTCGCTGTATTGACAATTAATAACGGTTTGCCCTCGTATTCTTTTAATGATTTTTTCTCACCATTTGTCTTCTTAACTGTGAAATCATAAACTGTCTTCATTGTTCATTCCTCCAATCACATTCATTTGGGTGTAGTTTCTAATTTAAATAAAATAAATCGTTTGCGATTTAATCTTACACGATTTAAATAATCGTTTCAAGAATAACGATTAAAATAAAAAAGCCCAGATTCTGTGTATAGTTAGAATTGGGCTGTTTCTTCATGATTGGGTTTGGCATTCTTCAGATTCTATTTTTGGACTCACGCCCCGGGATTCAATAAATCGTTTGATTCGCTTAAGGGCTTCTTGCAGTTGCGGCATGGAGCTAGCGTAGCTGCAACGGATATACCCTTCGCCGCTGTCACCAAATACATGACCAGGAACAACCGCGACTTTTTCCTGCATCAGCAATTCCTCGGCAAATTGCTCGGAAGTTAAGCCGGTTGCACGAATCGATGGAAATACATAGAAGGCACCGCCAGGAGTATGGCAATCGAGGCCCATTTGATTCAATGCCTGGACAACGTAGTTGCGTCTTCTTCTGTAGCTATTACGCATCGATTCCACTTCATGATAGGTATTCCTTAATGCTTCAATGGCACCGTGCTGAAGCATATTTGGGGCGCACATGGTTGTATATTGAAAAATCTTCAGCATGACCTCGACAAATTCCTTCGGGGCTGCTAAGAAGCCTAATCTCCAACCTGTCATCGCGAACCCTTTTGAAAAACCGTTGATTAAAATGGTTCGTTCATACATGCCCTCAATGGAGGCAAAGCTCGTAAAGCTTTCATCATAGGTTAATTCAGCGTAAATTTCATCCGATACAACAAGGAGGTCATGTTTTTGAATAACCTTTGCGATTTCTAAGAGCTCATCCTTGGTTAGCGTGCTGCCTGTTGGATTGTTTGGTGAGCATAGGAGGATCGCTTTTGTTTTATTTGTAATTGCTGATTCGATTTGATCAGCTGTCACATTAAATCCATTTTCAGGTGATGTAGCTACGGCAACCGGATTTCCTCCTGCAATGGAAACCAATGGGGCATAGGAGACGAAGGCCGGTTCGACGATCAGCACTTCATCGCCATGATTTAAAATTGCCCGAAAGGCAAGATCGATCGCCTGGCTAGCTCCAATCGTTACAATAATCTGATTTGTAGGGTCATAATCGACTCCAAATCGAGAGCCAAGATAAGAAGTAATCTCCTGCCTTAATTCTAGCAATCCAGGGTTTGCCGTGTAGGAGGTAAAGCCCTGTTCGATGGAAAGAATCGCTGCTTCACGAATGCTCCAAGGCGTGACGAAGTCAGGTTCCCCCACCCCTAAGGAAATGACACCTTCCATACTTGCGGCAAGGTCAAAAAATTTGCGTATGCCAGAGGGCTGCAGCTCTTTAGCCGTATGGGAAAGGTAGCGATTATACTCGAGACTCATGGTGTGACCACCATTCTTCTATCTTTGTCCTCATTTTCGCTGCTAAACAACACGCCATCATGCTTGTATTTCTTTAACATGAAATGGGTCGTGGTCGAAACGACGTTTTCAATCGTCGATAATTTTTCTGAGACAAAGGTAGCGATTTGGTTCATGGTCTTACCTTCAACTGTAATGGAGAGGTCATAGGCACCAGACATGAGATATAAAGAGGATACTTCCGGAAAACGGGAAATCCTGCCGGCCACTTCATCAAAACCAACACCCCGTTTAGGTGTAACCTTCACATCAATCATGGCGACAACATTATCATGTCCTTCTACTTTGCTCCAATCAATTAAGGTTGGGTAGCTCATTATGATTTTCGCTTGTTCCAGCTTTTCGATGGTTTTTTTAACGGTTTCTTCGCTGCATAATGCCATCGATGCAATGGTCTCTACAGAGATTTTGTGGTTTTCTTCTATGATTTTTAAGATTTCAATTTCCTCACTGCTAAGTCGCATGTGTGGGTCCACCTCCACTTTCGTTTTCATACACCAGAATATATAAAATTCGACTTCGAGAATTGTCCAGCTCCAGCGCCTAGCCCCTCGGGTCAAATAACCTTCGGCAAGAAAAGTCGAAAGGCGGACTTTTATTGCCGAAGAACATTTGCCTGTCTGGGCTGATCAAGGCGCTTGCGCTTTTCTTACTTATTGATGATTTTAATCTCTTTTCTGGTGGATGTCACGCTCATTTCAAAGAAAAACGTAGCAAAATTTAAAAGATTATTATTATTGAAATATATGGTTAAATGCTTTGTCTATGAAGGTCAAATTTCGTAATGTAATCTAGTCGTCTGCTAATACGATCAAATCTTATTTCACCCAAGCCCCGCTTGCACCCAGTTGATACCCTTGAATCGTTGTATTGTAGGCCATGCGGCCGTCGGAATAGAGGTAGTACCAGCTCGTCCCGACTTTTACCCAGCCCGTCATCATAGCGCCGCTGTTGTTTAAGTAATACCAAGACAAACCGGACTTAAGCCAGCCCGTCATCATCGCTCCGTTGCCGTTTAAGTAATACCAGGACGAGCCTGACTTGAGCCAGCCCATCTTCATGGCCCCGCTGCCTTCTAAGAAATACCAAGACGAACCGGACTTAAGCCAGCCCGTCTTCATAGCCCCACTGTTCTCTAGATAATACCAAGTTGCTCCTAATTGTAGCCACCCCGTCATCATCACGTTGTTACGATCAAAGTAATACCACTTGCCACCAATATTTTGCCAGCCAGTTACTAAATCCCCTTGAGCATTAAAATAGTACCAGTGATTATTAGCAAAAACCCAACCGACTACTACTGACATGGTCTTCTGAACCTTTACTATTGTTTCTTGGCTCAAGTTACCGACTTTATCCATCGCGGTTATTCTAAGTTCAGTCCCCGCCTCTTGGGAAGGGATCTCTACAGCAAACCGGCCGTCCACCGATGCTGCTGTTCCTGAACCAATCAGTGTACCATTCACTTTCACGTCAACCGTAGAACCAGCTTCCGCTTGGCCCGTCACAACAGTATCCTCATCATTTACTTCGTTCACAACGGGCTTAACTGGTGCGGTAAAATCTATGGTTAAAGCTTTCCAAGCATTCACCATTTTGCCGGTTTGAATTTTCCCTGACAAGGAGCCGAGTCTGTCCCCCGATGCTAGAATAATCGCTCGTAACTTTTCCGGTCCTGCGTCAGGATATTTCCCTGCCACTAGTGCAGCGACTCCTGAAACATGCGGAGCAGCCATTGAGGTACCATCCGCAAACGCGTAGGCACTTGCATAGGAGGTTTCCCCTGGAAAAACTAAATTTACCTTTGTCACAGAAGAATTGTTGGTGGCAATATAGTCTGCGTACGGGGCATAGCCCACGCTGTACGATGCTCCGTCATAAGCGGTCCCCGCTACACCTGTAACCCGGGCTCTCGTTTCACCCTCCGCTTTTATCGTGAGCGCAAGCGTATCCGTAACGAAGGAAGTGTCCTCGTTTTGATATAAAATATCTTGTCCACTTAATATCAGCGTTTTATTGCCATTTTTTAAAAATTGTCCTAAAGAACTAAGGTCAGTAGACGTTAAATTCGGTGTGTTTTCGCCTATGGCGTTTCCGGTAAACCAAATGACTGAATCGTAGCCGGAAAGCGTTGTATAGTTAGGACCATTCACCCCGGTTGCTACGGTCTTAAGGGTATAAGCCAATCCCGCATTTTTTAATAGAGTCGTATAGACATCCGCAAAACTATCGCCGCCACTCGTAGATTCATCATCTTGTACCAATAAAATTTTAGAGGAAGAAGTTAAGCCAAGATAGCTGACTGCCTGATTAAAGGCCGCTTGTCTGTCCGTACTTGAAACATTTTCAAAGCCAAATCCGTTAAAAATGGCCTTGTAACTAGAGGCACGATTGTAAATCTGCGCCGCTGCCCCTTCTTCTATTTTTCTTGGTATTGTACTTAAGATGCCTGTCCCAGGTGCGGCAATATCTACACTGTTTACACCGAAGTTTGAGAAGTCTGCTAGATTGCCAGAAGAATCAATGGCCGCAACAGAAATCACTTTGGGGCTGTCATAGTTAGCAGGATAGCTAGGCACTTGATCGTTGTTTACCCCTTCGTTCCCAGCCGCGGCGACATAAAGCATGGAAGATTTGTCGATGGCATCCTTTAGAGCCTGGTCATATTCAGGACCTGCCCAGCTGATATTGGTCACTCTTACGCCCATTTTATTGGCGTACTCAACCGCTAGGATGGCATCCGCTGTGGTTCCGGAACCGTCTGGTCCAATAAACTTCAGCGACATAATTTTTACATTAGGAGCAATCCCAGTGATGCCGAGGCTATTATTGTTTTTAGCCGCAATCGTTCCAGCCACATGCGTGCCATGGTCATCACCGTCCTCTGGATCAAAGGTAGTGGCATCATTATGGTAGAAATCCCAACCATGTACATCATCGATATAGCCATTTTGGTCATCGTCAATGCCGTTACCAGCGATTTCAGCAGGATTCGTCCAAATGCTGTCCTTCAAATCTGGATGGTTCAAGTCGATACCTGTGTCAATCATACCAACAACCACCTGCTGTTGATTGACGCTTTTCGCGAACTCCTCCATTGCTTCAGGATAGTCGATATCGATATCGTTTACCTCGGAAGTGCCGGTAATGGCCTGTCCGGTATTATTTAATCCCCATAGTTTACTAAATCCAGGGTCATTAGGAAGAGCTGCAATCGTATATTTATAGTTTGGTTGAACGTAAGCAACGGAGGGGTCCGTCTTTAATGTTTTTACTAGACTATCAATATTTGCTCCTTCGTCCACCTTCACAATTTCCGCACCAATGGAATAGAGCTTCTTTTTTATTTTGAAGGGATGTTTCTTTTTAAAAGAAGCGGCCGCGTTGGTATTTTTATATTTAATAATTAATTCGTCTGCTTGATAGTTTACAAGAGTCTTTTCAGTAAAAGCTTCTTCTTTCGTTGCAGAAGCGTTGTTCGTGAAAAACGTTGAGGAGAAAAGTAATAATGACAGTGCTGAGACAAGCCATTTGCTCGGTTTCAATGTGCGAACCCCTTCCTAGTAAAATCGTCATGATGTCATATGACTCAGGGTATAATAAATATCAACATTTTAAAATGGTAAAATTTTAGCAGAGTGGGGGACTGTCCCCGTTAGACACATTTAGGGTCAGACCCCATGTCTGACCCTAAAATGTTTATAGAGCTTCTTTTATTACTTTCTTATAGTAGTTAACAGAGAGTACGCCGAAAATGGAGTATAGAGCGGTGTACATTACCATGACGATAATCATGGGTGTCCATAGCTCCGCTCCGAACAAAAACCAGCCGGACTGGACGGCAAAGTAGCTATGAACCAGCCCTATCACTAACGGAATGCCGAAGCTAAACAATTGCTTCATTGTAATCCCTTTTGCTAGATCACCCTGTGTAAAGCCAAGCTTTCTGAGAATCGTATAATTTGGCTGTTCTTCTTCACTTTCACCCATTTGTTTAAAATAAAGTATACAACCGGACGTAACCAAAAACGTTAGCCCTAGGAAGCCGACAATAAACATGACAAGCCCCATCTTCTTTTTCTGATCGTTACTCATTTCCAGGCGAGAGTCATAGCTCCGATTCTGATCAAAATTCATGTCCTTAAATATCTTATTTGCCGCCTCTAATTGATCTTCATCTTTTATGGTCATTCCAATATATATAGAGGATTCTTTCTGAAGAGAAGGATCCGCATCTTTCTTTAATCGTTCGAAAATCGTTTCATCCACGATGGCTACGGGCTGACCGCCATTGGTGAAATACCATGAGATAAGGTGAAGATCCTTTAACCCTAAATAGTCCAGTGGAATGACCTCGGCTTTCCCTTTCAACTCAATTTTGCCTGATTCCTTCAGCGGTATGAACTTTTGCAATAAGTCGTTATAGCCAGTAAAGACGGTATCCTTTGGCTCAACATCAAGCCCAGAGACCGCTTGATCGCTAATCACTGAAATCGACATGCTCGTCGGATCCATTTTCATTCCTTCAAGCTTTGAATCCATGAGTGACTTCAGGTTGGAGTTGATTTGGACGACATCAATTTTCTTCTCACTAACCTTCATATTCTTTGTTTCAAGTTCTTTCTTAAATTGTCTAGCTGCATCTTTATTGGTAAAAGCAAAATCAGCAGCTACTTGATCTTTTGCTGTTTTCTCAGCTGAATAATAGGAGATGTAACTTAAGCACAATAGAGCGATGGCAAGGGCGGAAACCGTCGTAATAATTGTTAACAAAAGAGCATTCGATTTCATCCGAAACATGATGGAAGAAAGAGAGAGGACCTCATGAATGGTCAGATAACCGTCTTTCTTTTTACGAATGAGATGAAAGAGAAAGCTGACAGACCCTTTGTAAAAAAGATAGGTTCCGATAATCACCGATGCCAAAATCCCCGCCATCGCCAAGAATAGCTCCATCATGGCAGTGAAGTCCCCGGAAAACAATTTCGAGGAAAGGTAATAGCCGAAGACTATTAAGATGATTCCAGACGTCCCCATGATGATTTCCATCACCGACAGTTTGCTCGCTTTTCCTTCCGTAGACGAAAGGACTCTAAATAGTGCTAAAATATTTTGTCTTTTAATGAAGGCATAATTCATTAACATGATAATCAAATAAATCGCACAAAAGACGATAAGCGTTTGAACCAATGCCTGTGTGGAAAAGTGCAGGGTGGCAATCGCATCAACCTTCGTGATTTTAAATAAAATCATGATAATTATCTTTGAAACAGAGAAGCCAATAAAGATTCCGACGAGTAGAGAACTAAAATAAAGAATAAAGTTTTCAGCACTAAGAATATGGAAAATCCTGTTTTTGGTCATCCCGATTAATTGAAACAAGCCAATTTCCTTGCTGCGCCGTTTGAGAAAAATAGTGTTGGCATATAAAACGAAGATGCTTACAATCGCAACAAGCAGGATGGAGGCTGCCCGAATCGCTGCCGCACCCTTAATCGTTCCTCTAGTTTGATCCAATGCGGGGTCATATTGCAGTGTGACAAACGAGAAATATAGGGCCACACTAAAAATTAACGCAAACACATAGAGAAAATAATTGTTAAGGTTCTTCTTGAGGTTACGAAGGATGAGTTGATTAATGCTCATATTGCACCCCGCCCAATACCCCTTGGGTTTTCATAATATCCTTGAAGAACGCCTGTCGCGACTGCTCCCCTTTAATCAATTGTGTATACATCTGCCCGTCTTTAATAAAAATCACCCGGGAGCAATAACTGGCTGCCACAGGATCATGGGTAACCATGACGATAGTAGCCTGTCGTTTTTGGTTTAATTGGCTTAGCTTGTTTAACAAATCGGACGCAGATTTGGAATCGAGAGCACCCGTTGGTTCGTCAGCGAAAATAATGCTTGGTTCGTGAATATACGCCCGGGCGGCAGAGGTCCGCTGTTTCTGCCCGCCAGAAATTTCATTCGGGTACTTATCCTTAAGCTCATAAATGCCGAGCTCGTTGGCGACTTGTGTAAATTTTTTATCAGCTTCTTGTTTGGACACTTTAGCAATCGATAGGGGTAATAGGATGTTTTCTTTAACTGTCAACGTATCGAGCAGGTTATATTCTTGAAAAATAAATCCTAAGTGGTGTTTGCGGAATTCTGCTAGTTGTTTTTCCTTTAAGGCTGTCATTTCCTTGCCCTCAATTTGGATGGATCCTTGACTGACTTGATCAATCGACGATAGAACATTGAGCAAGGTTGTTTTTCCTGAACCTGACGCACCCATAATACTCACGAATTCGCCTTTCTCAATAGTTAAATCAATGCCTTTAAGCACTTCATGTTTATTAAATTTATTGCCGTAGCTTTTATAAATTTTGCTTGCTTGTAAAATGGTCATTCCAACACACACTCCTTCATTCGATAGCTTTATTATAAAAGGAGGCGGAACTCGCATCCTTCGATTGGTCTAACAAAATAAGAGAAGCATGTGACAATGTTGTCACATGCCTTGAAGATTGATGAACTCGTTTCTTTTTGGAAAACATAACGTAAAGTTTGTCCCTTCTTCAAGTGTGGACTGGACGTCAAACGTTATAAGTAAAGGTGCTGCCGCTTTTTTCGCTAAATACAGACCCATCCCGGTGGCTTTGTTGTCATGATGATTTGTAGTGGAGGTAAAGCCTTTCTCAAATATGCGCGGCAAGTCCTTCGGATCAATGCCGCGACCTAAGTCCCTTACTTCCAGGATTGTTTGGCCCTGTCGCTCGAAGCTGGCTAAGAGTATATCCGATTCCTCGCTATATTTTACCGCATTCGTTAAGAGTTGCCTGATGATAAAAGCGAGCCATTTGCTGTCAGTTAACACGGAGGATACCTGTAAATCAACGTCAAACCCCACTCCTTTTTGCAAACACCAGGATTGCAATGCTCTAATCTCTGGAAAAATGACCGTTTTTAGATCTGTCTGTTCAATGTACAAATCATTTTCCATAAAAGGGATGCGCCGTTGGTGAAGCTGTTGGTCTAGAAGGTGGTGAATCCTCAGCCACTCGTAGGTTAGTTTCGCTTTAAGCGTGTCCTCGTTCATGTCCTCAATCATTAAATGCATCGCTGTTAATGGGGTCTTCACTTCATGAATCCAGGCGAGCAGTTCATCCTTTTCCACCTCTAGGGTGACTAGGTTTTGGGAGGCTTCTTGTTTCAAACGCCTGGTCTGGTTCATCATCGCTTGTTCAATTATTTTTTCAAAAGGGCTTTCGGCCGGTGTAATTGCCGAAACATCTAAATCTTGTTCCCATTCTTCCAGACTCTTAAAAAATTTAGTTTCTCTATGGAACCTGATGATCAAAAAAATAATAAAGATGATCTTTGATAAAAATACAATATACAGAATCGGTGTGAACGGGATTGCCGAATCAATCGAGGCGACAAACAGGAAGAAGGCATGAAGGCATACAAATAGAAGAATCCAGTTGCGCCTTTCAATTAAAAACTGTTTTATCATAAAAAGGATTCCTCTTCGACAGCCTTGTATCCCTGGCCGACCTTTGTTTCAATATACTGTCCGAGGTCAAGCTCCTCTAATTTTTTTCGCAAGCGATTGACGTTAACGGTTAAGGTATTGTCGCTAACAAAGCGCTCATCATCCCATAGGCTTTTGATTAAATCTTCCCGGCTGACGATTTTATTTTTTTGCTCAATGAGCAATTTTAAAATAAAAATTTCATTCTTTGTCAGTTCCACCGTTCCCGTTTCATTACTGACCGTGTTGCGCGGATAATCGATCGTTGCCCCGCACCAGGTTTTGAGTTCAGTTTGGTCTGTATTGTAATTGTACACACGGCGAAGAATCGCCTGTATTTTGGCAATGAGCACCTCAAAATGGAACGGCTTTTGAATGAAATCATCTGCGCCAAGCTGCATTGACATCACCATATCGGTGGGATGGTCACGTGAGGATAGAAATAGAATCGGCACATTGGAATGGGCTCTAATCATACGGCACCAATGAAACCCATCGAATTTAGGCAATTGGATATCAATAATGACTAAGTCTGGATTGTGCTCGGTAAATTCCTGGAGCACCTTACTAAAGTCGGAAATCCCCACCACGTCGTAGGACCAGCCGATTAACCGTTCCTTTATTTCTTGGAATAGCGTTGTATCGTCTTCTATTAATAAGAGTTTAAACATATTACTCACCAACTTTTTTCAAACATAGGTAAATTGTATAGCAAATTTTTCCTGTAGGCTAGAGGTTTCCGTTGGCCATCCATTTGGAAAAATTAGTGTATAATAGGTTGAATATCGCAAATGGGAGACGAGAATATTGGAAAAACAGAATAGTAGGTATAGATGGGTGGTTTTTGCCACGGTTTTATTTGCTTACTTTATCATTGTGAGCCAACGAACAGCCCCGGGATTGATTTCCGACCAATTAATGAAGGATTTCAACCTGACCGCATCCACCATCGGATTATTAGCAAGTATTCAATTTCTGGCTTACACCGGGCTGCAGATTCCGATTGGAATCCTGTCCGACCGTTTTGGGCCTAACTTTTTTCTTGTTTTTGGAGCGCTTCTTAATGGGATTGGAACGCTGATTTATAGTTTGGCGCCGAATGAGTTTGTCCTTCTTTTTGCTCGCTTTTTAGCGGGAATTGGGGACGCGACTATATGGGTCAATTTGGTGTTAATTTTGAGCCAGTGGTTTAAGGTAAATGAGTTTGTCAAGCTGCTCGGTTTTGCGGGAATGGCGGGGAGCTTTGGGTTCCTGCTAGCGACCGTTCCGTATTCGGCCTGGATTGCTGAAGCCGGCTGGCGCCCCCCGTTTTTCACAACAGGTATTGTGTTATGTCTTGCAGGGATTCTTTTATATTATGTGTTGGAGAGAAAACCAAAGCAATTGTTTAAGAATGACCGTACGACTGCTGGAAAAGTAAAGAAGGACCGCGAAAAAACGCTCGTTCTGTTACGGCGTATTTTTTCAGAACGGCAGGCATGGGCCACTTTTCTCTGTCACTTTGGAGTGGTTGGTACATATGTCGGTTTCATCGGCTCGTGGGCGGTACCTTACGGGATGCATGTCTATGGAATGACGCGTTCCGGTGCCAGTCAGCTTATAATGATTGGGCTGTTTGGTGCTTTATTGGGTGCTCCGCTGACCAGCTGGATTTCAAGCCGCGTCGGATCGATCAAACGTCCATATATTGTGGTTCATTTGATTGTCCTGATATGTTGGACTTCGTTTCTTGTGTTAGACGGGAAGCCAACCTACTCTATGCTCGTTTTGATCTTTTTTCTGATTGGCTATGGGAATGGAGCGAGTGCATTAACGTTTGCTGTCGTTCGAAAGTCGTTTGATATTAAGGTAGTCGGTGTGGTTTCTGGGGTAGCAAATACCGGCGGTTTTCTAAGTGCCGTCCTGTTGCCAGGTATTTTTGGGAAGGTATTAGATCATTTTCATTCTTCTCCGCCTAATGTAGGCTATCATTACGGATTTATCATTCCAGTGATTTTTTCAGTTATTGGTTTGATTGGGGGAGCCATGATCAAGGAACAACGCCGTGAAGCGAAACAGCGGAGTGAAGCCGTGGTTTAAGACGCGGAGCGGAATTCGAAGCAGTGTGATTCTCATAAGGAATTACACTGCTTTTTTGTATTCAAGTAAAAGAATAGGAGAATATAGAAAAAAGTTAGGGAACAATACATTTAAATTACTGTTTGTTCTGGATTTACTATTTCAAACATCGGAGGAATACTGCTTGGATGTTGGGCCTTTGTCTTACATTTCTTTAATTATCCTATCAGTAGTGGCATTAAGCTTGGGGTACTGGAAATATCGAAATAGATTATTGTTTGTCCATTATTTTGCCGTATCAGGCTGGATTTTATTTTTCGATTATTTGATTTATACTTGGGGAAAAGCATATAGATACTATCCGAAAATAATTAAAGGAGAATTCGATTCCCATATGGGAGCTTTGGCGAATGCTCAAATTCTCCCCTCATTTGCCATTTTGTACATTGCTTTTCAATGTAAATGGTATTGGAGTATTATTTTTGCCGGCTTCTTCACAGGGATAGAGTACTTATTTAAACATTTGGGAATATTTAAGGCGAATTGGTGGGAAGAATGGTATACCTTTTTATTGCTTGCTCCTTTTTTTTCGTTTTGTAAGCTTTGGTGGAGAAAATTCGCATGGAATCCTAAGAAGTGGATCGTCTTTTTTAGCATACTCTCGGTCTTTTATGTACTATATACCCAATTAAATGTTTTTTTATATGGAGTATTAAAAATAAGAACCATCCATGTGGAATGGATTGAACGGTTAAATCGCGAAAGTACAACAATTAATAGTCCGACTGGACTCCTATTTGGAACGATTGTTACTTTCTTATTCATTTCTAGGGCCCCAGGCTTTTGGTACTTTCTATCGATTCTTGCATTTCTTGCCTTTGATGTATGTTTAAAATTTGCTGGTATCGTTCGATCGGATAACATCGTATTAGATTCGATCCTTAGCTTTTGTACTTTTCTAATACCCTTGTTAATTGTGAAGTTTATTAGTAATAAAATAAAACTTTAATGGGTTGGCAGGGTGGCCTAAGAATAAAAGTGAAAACGGTAATTAAAAGTAATGGGCAAAAACCTGATGGAAATGAGGGTAAAAATAGAAATGGTGTATTTATATCTATTTTTTTAGAAAGAAGAAGCAAAAAGTAGAAGTAGCCAGGCTCTAGATCTACTTTTCTCAGGAAGAAGAAGCAAAAAGTAGAAGTAGGCAGGCTCTACAGCTACTTTTCAAAGAAAAAAACAGCTAAAAGTATAAGTATCTTGTTGTATACGTACATAGGTAAATATAAAAGAGGCCGGATCCCAAACACATGGGTCCGGCCTCATCTTTATTAAGGTTTAATTATAGAAAAAACCAATGACTATTTTTATCCATCCGAGAAAAGCAATCCACAGTGGGACACTTAAAGTTGTCCCCCACATTAACCCCACGAAAAAATTCCCCTTTTCTTCCATGAAATCCACTCCTACCTGAAAGTTGATAGTGCCATCATTGCTTTCATCAGTATGGTCATAATGTTGGGTTTTTAACTATTTCAGATCTGGTTTTACTGTAGGACTAGCCAACAAAGCGCTATTATGTAACTCTTCGATGGATATATACCCTTTTAACATATCAAATAAACTCTAAAAGATAATGAAAATCATGCTAGCCAAAAAATAAAGGTTTCGACAAAAGCGCGTTAGAAAAAATCTCATCTAATCCCAATAATAGTCTCCAGGTATTAAAAAATACCAAAATTAAGGGCAATTTGATTCATGCACTTTTAGGTGAAAAGAAGCGTTTCTTGCGTAAAGTGACGAAAACGGTCAGAAACTTTTTTCCAACCTCGAATGTTGTCCATGAAAGCTACGATTATTTGAGAGGAGGTGAAATCTTGCACTTCCGACATTTTCTTATCACGGGATTAATGGTCGGAGCAGCTATGTTTTTACCAGATCAAGCTTTTGCAGAAAAAAATGACCCTAGTGGACTTCAAACGACTCCGAAAGAGTTTGTCCAAGGTCAAAGTTCTGCAAAATCTAATCAAGCTTCAGAAAAAACCATTCCGGTAAAAGCAGAGAGCGCAAAATCCCAGGAAAAATCTATCGTCGTCCCAAACAGCGCTCAATCGAATCAGGGCGGGGCTAAACAGCAGAATTCCAACAGGACGCCTCAACAAGCTGTTGCTCACAAACCAACCGCATTGCCGGTACAGGCAAAAGTGAACGTGAATCCGCAGGCAACAAAGCCGGAGATAAGCGTTAATTCTCGCGGTAATGGAAAGGGTGCAGCTATACAGGAAGCGAAACGTGGAGAAGTACAGGAAACGAAGGCTTCCGTAAAAGGTACCGTCAATTCTGACAAACATTCCTTACATAATGATACCGTGGCTATAAATAAAACCCGAATCACGAGAGACGACAATTGGTTGCCATCTCAACAAAAGGGTTCGTTTGTACCACTATCCAAAAAGGAAAGTAGTTTTGAACCCCCTGTAAAGGAACCGCTCAAACAGGGACCAATCCCAGAGAGTAAGGAAGAAATTCCAAAGGTTAGCCAGATGTGGAGTTCTAGCCAACGGACGAATAGTTCCGGTGGGCAGTCCAATGATCGAGGTAATCAGGGATTAAATACGATAAGTATGTTGGATAAATGGTTTGAATGGAATAATCTTTATGACATCAAGCTTGTTCAACCACTCCATTCTCGGATTGCATGGATGATTCATCAATGGGAAAATGCTCCACCTTCACCACCACCGCAGACAGCTCCTTTATTAGAAACTGTTACCCGCAGCTAAAAGCCAACGGAACACATAATAAAAGGAGCGAATAATAAAATGAAACATTATCTAAATTACAATAAAGTATTTAAATCTCTTGTTTTGGCTGGAGCCGTATCTTTTGGAGTATTTGCAGGAGGCCATTTCACTGAAGCAGCAGGTCACGGAAATGCGAAGGCTGTGCACAGTGTTCATGTAAACAATGTAAATAGCACAAAAGCTATCGGAAAAGTTAAGGTACAGCAAAAAGTTGAAGTAAAAGCTACTGTTAAGCCTCTAGTAGGCAATGCTAGCAAATCACAAGCGAGTGTACATGCAAGTGAGACTGCGAAAATGCATGCGGCCCCTAATTCAGCGGTTCATGGTAGTAAAGTAGAACAGCCAAAAGCAGAAGAAACAGAAGTAACAGAAGAGACTCCCGTTCAAGAGCCTGTTACACCAGAAGTTATTGAGGATCAAAAAGAGGTAACATCTGAACCTGTTGTGACTACTGATTCTGAAATCACTGAAACTGCAGATGTTGAAAAGGAAGACGCTGCTGTTAAGGAAGAAGAAAAAGAAGTAACAGTTAAAGAGGATGAAAAAGACGCCGATCTTGATGCGGATACAGCAGTAAAGACGGAAGAAAAAGAAGATGAAGATGAGCAGTCTAAGTCTGAGAAAATGTTAAAAGATACTCATGTCATTGTTAAGTCAAATGACGAAGACGAAGCAGCTGCTGTTTTAGAAGATGAAGAAGGTGCTGAAAAAGTAAATCCTTCTGCAGCTAACAAAGCAAAGTCTCAAGCAAGTGCTCATGCAAGTGAAACAGCAAAATTACATGCAGCACCAAACTCAGCAGTATTAGCTGGTGAAAAAGAAGAAGCAACTGATGTTGTAACTGAGCAACCAGCTGAAGAAGCAACAGCTGTTGAAACAGAAGGTACTACTGAAGAAGATGCATCTGTAGAAGCTGACGATGCAACAGAAGAAGCAGCGGTTGTTGAAGCTGACGATGCTACTGAAAAAGCAACTGATGTTGAAGCTGACGATGCAACAGAAGAAACAGCGGTTGTTGAAGCTGACGATGCTACTGAAGAAGCAACTGATGTTGTAGCAGATGAAACTACTGAAGATGTTACAGCTGAAGAAACTACTGAAAAAGTAAACCCTTCTGCAGCTAACAAAGCAAAGTCTCAAGCAAGTGCTCATGCAAGTGAAACAGCAAAATTACATGCAGCACCAAACTCAGCAGTATTAGCTGGTGAAAAAGAAGAAGCAACTGATGTTGTAACTGAGCAACCAGCTGAAGAGTCAACTGAAGTTGTTACTGAGCAACCAGCAGAAGAAACTTCAACTGTTGAAACAGAAGGTACAACTGAAGAAACTACAGTTGTTGAAGAAGAAGGTACAACTGAAGAAGAAGCAACAGTTAAATCAGACGATTCTACTGAAGATGCAACAAAAGTAGTTAGCCCATCTGAAACAATTAAAGATGCAAAACTAGACTCTGCAGTAAATACTTTAGTATTATTTGTGAAAAAGTTAATGCAGATGCTTTCGTTGAAGTGGTAACAGATTCAACCATTGTAGAAGTTGTAGCTGACAACGAAGCAACCGGTAAGCTACAACAAAAATAATAAGCAAGATTGAGAAGAAACCGAGGGAATTTTCCTCGGTTTCTTTTTGTTTTCCATATAATACCTTTCAAGCTGGGAGGGAAAAATATTTCTATCGTCGAAATAAGTAGAGGTGAAGATTAATTAAGTTAATGGAGGCAGCGATGATGGCAGGTAGAGGAGTCGAATCAAACGATTTATATCAATTGAAGTCAGTGGTGAATCCACAATTTTCTCCGGATGGTCAATCGTTCGTTTATGTGCAAACGACCATTGATCAAGAAACGGATGAATATCAGTCACATATTTTTTACCAAAAAACTGAAAATAATAGACAGGCAGTTCAATGGACGTTTGGAAAAGGGAAAAACCATTCACCGTGTTGGTCCCCGGATGGAAAGGAGCTTGCGTTTGTCTCCAACCGAAGCGGAAAAAATCAGATTCATATTCTAAGTACCAGTGGTGGAGAAGCTAGGCAACTAACGTTTCTTCCGAGTGGGGCGAGTAATCCAGTATGGTCGCCAGACGGAAACAAGCTTGCTTTTACTACATCCGTCAAACCAGAGCAAAGCATTTTTGATAAAAAAGAAGAGAATAAGCAAGAAAAGCCGGTACCGCTCGAAGTGACGAATATGCGCTATAAGTCAGATGCCAGCGGTTTTTGGCAGGGGGACTTCAAACAGGTTGTGATGGTAGATGTAAAAAACGGAGAATTAACGCAGCTTACTGAAGGTCAACATGATGTTTCACTCTATGCCTGGTCCCCGGATGGGAAGTATCTCGCGGTTGGTGCTGATTTAGCAGAGGACACGGATGCCTCATTTATCTATGATGTCTTTCTATTAGACATCACTAAAAAGACATTAGCGGCAGTGACTGATTCTAGTGGCTTCTTTGGCAGTGCCACTTTTTCACCTGATGGAAAATATCTTGGGATGCTCGGGCATAAGCGGGAATTTGAGAATGCCACGCATACGAAAATCTGGGTTTATTCCTTCCAAACGAAGGAAATGAAGTGCCTAACAGCCGAAAGGAATCTACTAGTTGGGGATTTTATGACGGGAGACTTCCACCAGGGCGCGACTTCCCCGGGATTGTTGTGGAACAGTGAAAGCTGTGGATTTTATTTTGTAGCGTCGGAAAAAGGAAATACCAACCTCTACTATTGCGATTTACATGGCAAGATCGATCCTGTGCTTGTGGGTGAGCAGCATGTATACGGCTATTCCATTCATTCTGAATCGAAGAAGGCGCTAGCAGCGATTAGTAGGCCGACCGAAATGGGCGACTTGTACCTGTTCAGTCTAACAGGAAAAGAAGGCACGCTAGAAAGGCGAACAAATGTGAACGAGGTATTCTTATCCGAAACGACCCTGTCACAACCTGAATCCATTGAGTTTGAAGGCGCGAACGGATGGAGTATTCATGGATGGTTGATCAAGCCGGTTGGTTTTGAAAAAGGGAAGAAATATCCATTATTACTAGAAATTCATGGTGGTCCGCATATGATGTACGGAAATACATATATGAATGAGTTTCAAATTTTAGCGGCAAAGGGCTATGCAGTCTTATACGTGAATCCGAGGGGCAGCCATGGATATAGCCAAGAATTCGTTGATGCCGTTCGCGGAGATTATGGCGGCAATGACTATCAGGATCTCATGAGTGCTGTGGATTATGTGTTAGAAACCTATGACTTTATTGATGAAAACCGTCTCGGTGTTACCGGCGGAAGCTACGGCGGTTTTATGACGAATTGGATTGTCGGCCATACGAATCGTTTTAAAGCCGCGGTGACTCAGCGGTCCATCTCCAACTGGATTAGTTTTTATGGAGTCAGCGATATCGGCTATTATTTCACGGAGTGGCAAATCGATACTGATTTCCGCGATATTCAAAAACTGTGGAAACATTCTCCGCTTGCCTATGTGGAAAAGGTAGAAACACCGTTATTAATTTTGCATAGTGAGAGGGATTTTCGCTGCCCGATTGAGCAGGCTGAACAGCTATTTATCGCCTTAAAACGATTAGGCAAGAAAACGAAATTTGTTCGTTTTCCAGAAGAAAACCACGAGCTTTCAAGAAGCGGCAAGCCAAGCCTCCGAAAAAGCCGGTTGGATTATATTGTCGGATGGTTTGAGGAAAATCTATAAAATGCATGGTGCCTGACACCAATAATAATAATAATGATCACAAAAAAGCCGTAATCTTTGAGATTACGGCTCTAATTTTTATAGATAAAGACTTAAGGAGCGAGAATTGTACAAAAAGAAGTCAGGATCATTATTCTTATCAACATATCTAGCATGAACAACCACTCCTTTAGGAATTGATTGATTACAAGACTAATTATAGTGCCCGTTTATTGAGTTTGTATATGTTAATTGTAAAATAATTGTTAATTTGCGAGTGGGAATTATTTGAAGTCATTTCAGTCAAATGGAAAAAATTCCTTGAAAGTGAACAATATGTCAATTACGATAAAATAGGAATATTATCCCGACAAGGGACAGATAAAGGGGGAAACAGGTTGTTAGAGGTACAAAACCTAGCAAAATATTATGGTGAAAAAGCCGCCGTAGAATCCTTATCGTTCACGGTTTCAAAAGGCGAAGTATTCGGTCTCCTTGGGAGAAATGGGGCAGGAAAAACCACAACGATTAAAATGATGCTTGGGCTTGTCGCTCCTGATCACGGCAGTGTTTTATGGAATCAAAAACGAGGCTTAAAACATACGTCTTTCGGTTATTTACCAGAGGAAAGAGGGTTATATCCTAAAACCAAGGTTATTGATCAACTGTCCTATTTTGGGAGATTAGAAGGAATGAGTCGCACGGAGATTAAAAAAAGTATTGATTACTGGATTGACCGGTTCGATATTGGTATGTACAAAAACAAGCTGGCAGGCGAATTGTCGAAAGGGAATCAACAAAAGGTACAGTTAGCTGCGACACTTTTACATAATCCGGAATTAATCATTTTAGACGAACCGTTCAGTGGGCTCGATCCAGTAAATACGAATCTCCTAACAGAGGTTATTATGGAAGAAAAAGAAAAGGGCAAGGTTATCATTATGTCGAGCCATCAAATGGACCAGGTAGAGAAGTTCTGCAAAAATGTGGTCCTGTTGAAGGATGGCAAAGCTCTTATTGGTGGAGAGTTAGAAGCGGTGAAGAAATCCTATGGAATTATGTATTTGTCTTTGTACGGTGATGTCGAAAAATTGAAGGTCTTCTGTTTACACCATAACTATTCCTTTGAACAGGAATTGAAGCGTGTCATTGTTTCTTTAGCAAATGATCAGGATCCACTTCACGTATTATCCCAATTAAAAGAAGAGGAAGTACCTGTAAGTGAGTTAACCTTCCTTCAACCTACCCTTCATCAGATTTTTATAGACAAGGTGGGATCATAGAATGAAAGCATTATGGATTTCTTATTTCTTTCATTTAAAGGAACAGATTCGTTCAAAAGGGTTCCAGATCACCTCTCTAGTGATTTCCGTCGCAATCCTTGGATTTTTAGCCTATAACCATTTTTCTACAGGGAAGGATGAAGTACGTGTCACCATAATTAATTCTTCCTCATATAAAGTCGATGAAGCTCTTTTGAAAAAAAGTATTTCTGAGTTAACACTCTTTACTAAAGATGAAAAAGAGATTAATAAGGAAAAAGAAAAAATTAAAGATCAGGATTTGGATTATTTAGTGGTCATCGAAGAGAAGGATTCTCTTCCAGTGATGAATTATTATTACAATCGTTCGCCTGATGCAAATGTTCTTTATGCCTTTTCTTCTCAACTGCAGCAACAGTATATGGCAAAAGTAACGAGTGAAAATGAACTGTCTAACGATGTGATTACGCAATTGTTTCAGAGTATTCCTGTAGAAGAGAATATGCTTGCGGAGAATAACGGGAGTCTTGGGATTGTGTACGTGTTCATATTCCTCATGTATACATTTATTCTCATGTTTGGTCAAGGAATTGCGATGAGTATTACGGGGGAAAAATCCACTCGCGTGATGGAAGTCATGATTACAAAAATGAAACCAATCTATATGCTGTTTGCTAAGGTTCTTTCTAATCTGACAGCAGGGTTAATTCAAGTTTCGATTTTCTTTTTATCAGGATCTATTGGATACTTATTGGGCTGGATCAAGGCCGACCAGCTTAGCATTGTTGGGTTTACCTTTGACCTATCGCAAATTGATGCGAAATTAATAGCGCTGTTTGTTTTCTTCTTTGCCTGTGGATACCTTGTGTACGCTCTATGCTTTGCGGCACTTGGTTCTCTAATTTCACGGACAGAGGATTTAGGAAGTGTCATGGGACCGGTTATGGTGCTTGTCATTGGGGCCTTGTTTATGGGGATGAAAACCATGATGGACCCAACAGGTGGGCTGGTTACCTTTGGTACGTATTTCCCATTCTTCTCACCGATTGTTACCTTCTCCAAATATGTCATGGGAGAACTGACAGCTGGACAACTTATATTGAGCGGCAGCATTTTAGTGGGTTCTATCCTAATTATTGCCTATTTGGCCTCCAAAATCTATGTAAAAGGCGTTATGGTTTACGGAGAAAAATTCAAATGGGCTAATTTGAAAGTGATGCTAGCAAAAGAGAATTCAAATAAAACCATCAATTAATTTCAGGGGGGCGTAATTTAAGTCAGAATTACGGTCTCTTTTTAAAGAGAATAGAACATGAAAAAGAGCTCGGTTCGCCAAGCTCTTTTTCAATTGGAAGTTCTACTTTCCAATAAACTCCTGGGTCCAGTAATTTCCATCAGCAACATATCCAACCCCGATAGAAGTAAAGTTCGGGCTTAAGATATTTTTGCGGTGACCCTCACTATTCATCCAAGCGGTCACTACTTCTTCAGGCGTTCTTTGTCCCATAGCGATATTCTCACCCGCATAGCGGTAGGTAATACCATATTTCTTCATCATATCAAATGGCGAGCCGTAGGTTGGACTTGTATGACTAAAATAATGATTTGCAGACATGTCACGTGATTTTTCGCGAGCCATTTTGCTCAGCGTTAGATCTACTTTTAGCGCAGATAAACCGTTCTTCGCACGTTCTTGATTCGTTAGATCAACCACTTTCTGCTCATATGCACTTAAGCTATAAGTAGATTCCGATGTAGTAGTAGTCTCTGCCTGTGCAGGCTCCTGCTGTACCGGTGTGGTGGAAACCTGGGTTGTCAGCTCAGTTGTTGGTGCAGGCTGCTTCACCGTATTTTGAGTAACAGTCATACCGAGACTTGCTAAATATTTTTCAATGATACTATTAATCTCATCCATATTTGATGCTTTATACACATACACCTTTTCCTGTGTTGTAGGGGTAAAGGTTGCTGCATGTGCTTTATTTAAAATTGGGTTTGCCATCACCACGGCTGCCGCCGCAGCTACCGTTAACATTGCTTTTTTCTTCAACATGAAACCATCCTCCTTAAGATGAAAACTGCTGTGACTTAACAGCAACATCGTACCATACGATTTTTGTCATATTTCAACCAGGATTTTACAGTGCAAACTCCTTCCAGAGGCCTTATCCTATAAAAAGTTGCCCAATTATGAGGTTCGAGGACTATTTTTCTTTTAAAAATAGCATCATCTGATTCTACTAGTTATTATAAAAAATACCATTTATTGTGCAGAAAAAGGGGATTGACAACGTTCGCATCAGAAGAATTACTTTACAAATATTTCAGGAAAAAGACGAAGATTAAGCAGATTTTATTAACCAAACCAGCATAAAATTAAGCTACTATTTGGACATGGTGGGACATATTCTTTGGTAAAAGGGAGAGAATAAAGGAGAGTATGCACTATGCGGAAAAAATCAGCTTCATCCAAGAGATTGCTAAGCGGCATTTTGGTACTTGCGAGCATTTTTGCAGTTTTTTTAATCATACGATCAGTCTTCATCTCGTCTACAAGTGAGGCGAAGGAAGTGGTCGATGAATTTTATGGATATGAACAAGACGGCGACTTTGCGAATTCCTGGGCGCTTTTTCATTCCTCAATGAAGAAAAAGTTCAGCAAGGGAAACTACATACAGGACCGAGCCCATGTGTTTATGAACCATTTTGGGGTCGAGACCTTTTCTTATACCATCGGGGAGCTTGAGGAATTGAAGGATTGGAAAATGTCTAAAACAGGACCTTCCCTGAAAAATGTATATAAAGTACCGGTCACACAAACCTATAAAGGAAAGTATGGGAATTTTGACCTGGAGCAAGAGGTATTTGTGACCGAGGAAAAGGGAAAGTGGAGGATCCTTTGGGATTATAACCAATAAGCTTGAAAATGTGGTACATATTGACAAGTTATTCATAGTATAAACATTTTAACGGACTAAACGATTATGGTAAGATAATATAGGACCAAGGTTCAAATCATGAAGACAGCTGGAGGACTTACAGTGGCTTATCAAACAAAAGAATGTTTTAAAATGTTTACGTTAAATTCTAATCGTAAGCTAGCAGAAGAGATGGCGCAGATTCTAGGTTGTGAGTTAGGAAGAAGCTCTGTATCTCGTTTTAGTGATGGTGAAATTCATATTAACATAGAAGAGAGTGTTCGGGGAAGTGAAGTGTATTTAGTTCAATCGACTTCACAACCAGGGAATGAATATATCATGGAGCTCCTTATTATGATAGATGCATTGAAAAGAGCGTCGGCTAGAGCGATCAATGTAGTCATTCCGTATTATGGGTATGCTCGTCAAGACAGAAAGGCACGCTCACGTGAGCCGATTACTGCTAAGCTAATTGCTAATCTTTTAGAAAAAGCGGGTGCACATAGAGTTCTTACGATGGACCTACATGCTCCACAAATTCAAGGTTTCTTTGATATCCCTGTTGATCAGCTTCTAGGTGTTCCGATTCTATCGGATTACTTTGAAAGTAAAGGATTAGAGGATATTGTCGTGGTCGCACCAGATAATGGAGGGGTAACGAGAGCGAGAAAGATGGCAAGTCGCTTACATGCGCCAATTGCTTTTGTAGATAAGCGCCGCCCAAAACCGAATGTGGCTGAAATCATGAATATTGTAGGTAACATCGAAGGGAAAAATGCGATTCTAATTGATGACTTGATTGATACAGCAGGAACGATCACACTTGCGGCGAATGCGTTAATGGAAAAAGGAGCAAAAGCTGTCTATGCGTGCTGTACACACCCTGTTCTTTCAGGACCGGCTGTCAGTAGAATTGAAGCTTCACCGATTAAGGAGTTAGTCGTGACAAATACGATTGAGCTGCCAGAAGAGAAAATGATTAGTAAAATCACTTCGTTATCTGTTGCTCCATTGCTCGCGGAAGCGATTAACCGTATTCACAATGAAAAACCAGTAAGTCCTTTATTTGAATAGTATTGTTACTAGAATCCAATTCCTATCTTTTTTTAGGGGTTGGATTTTTTCTTTTATTAAGATGGAAATAATTTTACAGTGATGTTTGGTCTTATTTGGTGATATATTTAGCCATATAAATTTTAATTGGAATCCTGGGGTGGATTTGTTTGGGCACTGCTACACTTTTTTTTATACTAGGCATCTTTTTTATTGCATCAAGTGGAATCTATGTGGGACGGAGAATTATTACACAACAGACAGAACGTAAACAAACGGAAGCCAAGTTAATCGAAAGTGAAGACCGTTATCGAAGCTTGGTTGAGCTGTCTCCTAAAGGCATACTAGTATTTCAAGATAACAAAATTGTTTACGCCAACTCAGCAGCTTTGAGCTTGTTAAAATCGACTGACGAACATGAACTAATAGGGAAATCACTTCTTGATTTGGTTCATCCTGAAAGTAAGGAAGAGCTGATTACCAATTTACAAAAAGTATTTAACGGTGAATTTGTTGCACTCCATGAATATAAATTTAATACGATGAACGGTGAGACCATTTTCATAGAGGCTGTCGGTTCAACAATTATGTTTAATGGGAAACCAGCTCTTATGGCAATCGGTAGTGATATCACAGAAAAGAAGAACTTGCAGGAACAATTAAATATCAATGAACAGCGCTATAAATCCTTATTCGAGTATCATTCAGATGCCGTTTATAGCTTTGATTTAAATGGGAAATTTACTAGTGCCAACAAAGCATGTGAGACGATATCGGGATATAGTTCTGATGAACTCCTTCATAAACATTTTACAAATTTTATCTACGTAGATGATTTACAGAAAACCATCGATATCTTTGAATCCACTTCTAAAAACGGGGGAAGTCCTCAAAACCATCACATTCGTTTGAATCATAAAGAGGGAAATAGGATTCACCTTAACGTTACCAGTGTACCGATTATAGTAAACGAACAGGTAGTTGGCATTTATGGAATTGCTAAAGATATCACAGAGCAAATCCACAACCAAGAAACCATCCGACATTTGGCATATCATGATTATCTAACAGGTTTGCCGAATAGAAATCTCCTAGAAAATCATTTATCCAAGGAGCTTAATTTAGCAGCGGATAAGAATCGAAAACTGGCATTTCTTTTTATTGACCTCGACCGTTTTAAAGCAATCAACGACACGTTTGGTCACTCAGTCGGTGATTTGTTATTAAAAGAAGTGGCAAAACGTTTGAAATCCTCTGTCCTTGAAAAAGACCAGGTTTTTAGACAGGGTGGAGATGAGTTTATTGTTATTCTAGACGAGGCTGACCGTACGATTGCAGAAAAGGTAGCGATTCGGATTCTTTCGGTTCTGGCCTCACCATTTAGTTTAAACAAAAGTGATCTATTTATATCTCCGAGTATTGGTATTAGTCTCTATTCAGAAGATGGAGAATCAATGGAAACATTGATCAAGCATGCAGATTTTGCTATGTATCAAGCGAAAAAGGCAGGGAAAAATACGTTTCGCTTTTATTCTAATGTAGAAACAGTGGATGACATCAATCCCCTCCTTATGGAAATGGATTTGCATAAGGCGATCGAACGTGAAGAGTTTATTTTACATTACCAGCCTAAAATCAATTTGAAAACGGGCAAAGTAATTGGTGCGGAAGCACTGATTCGTTGGAATCACCCTGATCGGGGAATGATTCCGCCTTCACAGTTTATCCCCATTGCAGAAGAGACCGGATTAATTATTCCAATTGGTGAATGGGTGCTACAAGAGGCTTGTAGGCAGCAAAAGAAATGGATGGAGCAGGGATTCTCCAATATGGTCATATGTGTGAATTTATCCGCCCGTCAATTCTCGCAATGTCAAATTGTAAAGACTGTCAAAAAGGTGTTGGAACAGACAGGGTTAGCGCCTCAATATTTAGAGCTAGAAATAACAGAAAGTATGACAATGGATATTGAACGGACAATCGTCACGTTACAGGAATTAAAGAAGCTCGGACTCCTAATTAGTATTGATGATTTTGGGACAGGATTTAGCTCATTAAATTATTTAAAACAGTTTCCAGTTGATACATTAAAGATTGATCAATCCTTCGTGCGCGAACTATACAACCAAACAAATGACGAAACCATAGTCAAAACAATTATCTCTATGGCCCATACCTTACAATTAAATGTCGTTGCAGAAGGAATTGAAACAAGAGAGCAGTTGGTGTTTTTACAGCAGCATCTTTGTGACACGGCACAAGGTTATTTCTTTAGTGAGCCCCTGCCAGCAACAGACTGGAATCAAGCGTTTTTTACTAGAATGGAAGAGATTGTAGGTACATTTGGCATTTCGCAAGACACGACCAAGCGAATGTGGATGGAAGAAACCGTAAGGATTGCCCGTCAGGAATTACAGGATACCCTTCGGAGACAGCAGGGTTTGACGATCAAATATAAAAAGATTGACGGTAAGTTTGTTCATACCATGTGTGATGGAGAATTATTATATCGCTTTGGTATCATTCCAGAGCAGGTAATCGGTAAGGAATTGCATGAATTTATCCCTGCCCACCTTGCAAAGGACAAACTTCCCTTCTATCAAAAAGCTTGGGAGGGTGAAGAAAATATCACCTATGAGGCGAAAATAAATGGAATCTATTATATGGCTGCGTTAAGCCCTTTAAAAAAACGTGGAAAAGTGGTAGAGGTCATTGTTTCGTGCAGTGATATTACGAATCTCAAGGAAACAGAGAAAGCATTAAGGGAAAGCCAAGAAATGTACCAGCTGGTGGCTGAGAATATGACGGATTTAATCACAATTTTCGATTTGCAAGGTAAAATTAAGTATGCATCCCCTTCCCACCAATCGGTACTTGGATACCCATCGAGTTACTATGAAAACTTTAACTCCTTCTCGAACCTACATCCTGAAGATCAGTTGTTTTACAAACGTACCTTTGTAAGCACGATTAAGAGCAAACAACCATGCCAAATTCAATATCGCATAGCCACACAAAAAGGTGGTTGGAAGCATTTTAAGGTAAAACTGACTCCGGTGTTGGATAATAGCGGCGAGGTTATCCATGTGATTGGGGTAGCAAAAGACATTTCGGTTACTTTAAAACTAGAAGAATTAACAGAACAACCTTTATCTATACGTAATGCAGACTGATTTTTCTAATGGCCAAAAGGCTGACACCCTACCAGGATGTCAGCCTCTTTTGTGTTTTTTTGCATGTCTCTAAGTGCTTAATGTTGTAAAAATGCCAGCTGATAAAAGAATAGTACGGCGAATACGTAAAGGAGAGGATGAACTTTACGTCCCTTCCCTTTGACTACTTTTAACAGCGGATAGCTGATAAAGCCAAGAGCAATTCCTGTCGCGATACTTGATGTGAGCGGCATGCTCAAAATCGTCAAAAAAGCAGGAAAGGCTTCATCTAGTTCGTTCCAGCGAATTTTCGAAATGCTTCCCATCATCAAACTACCGACAATAATTAAGGCAGGTGCAGTAATCGAAGAAAGCCCGGATACGGCACCAACGAGTGGTCCGAAGAATGCAGACAGAATAAATAAAACGGCAACTGTCACAGAGGTTAAACCCGTTCGACCACCGGCTGCTACCCCTGAAGTGGATTCAATATAAGCGGTTGTCGGGCTCGTCCCAAACATGGCACCGATTGTTGTAGCAATGGAATCAGACAGCAATGCTTGACGTGCACGCGGCAATTTGTCGCCTTTCATTAATCCTGCTTGATTAGCAACTCCAATCATCGTACCAGTTGTATCAAATATGGTAACAAGGATAAAGGAAAAAACAACGGCATATAAGCTGTGCTGAATGACATCAGTCAATGCTGTCAATGGATTTGCGACCACTAGTCCATTAGGAAGGGAAGGAAGTGACATAAATCCTTGATCGAAGTGCAACTGACCGGTAAAGAATGCGATTAGCCCTGTAATCACCATGCCGAAAAATAATGCCCCGTTGATTCGTAGCATCATGAGAACAAGAGTGATGGCAAGGCCGAGAAGAGCCAACCAAGCGGACGGAGCATGCAGATCGCCAAGTCCCACGAGATTGGTCGGGTGCGCGGTAATGATTTTTGAGAGACGCAGACCGATAAAGGCAATAAATAAACCAATCCCAGCTGTAATTCCATATTTCAGGTTTTCGGGAATGGCCTCAATTAATTTTTCCCTTAACGGTGTGAGTGACAAAATGATAAAGATGACACCAGCGATAAAAACGGCTGCAAAGGCTGTTTCATAGTTGATATTTTGATGCGTACCCACTACGGAATAGGCAAAGTAGGCGTTAAGCCCCATCCCAGGTGCGATGGCAATCGGATAGTTTGCGAAAAGGCCCATCCAAAGGGTTCCCAGCACAGCAGCGATAATAGTGGCAGTGAACACCTGCTCAAAAGGAACGCCAGCATCCGCAAGAATGACTGGATTGACAACGACGATATATACCATGGTAAAGAAGGTCGTGATGCCTGCCAGTAGTTCTGTTTTTGTATTTGTTTGATTTTCTTTTAGCTTAAACATGAGGTTTCCTCCAAAACACGAACGTTATATTAAGACCTTATATATAATATTCGTTTTATGGTTGTTTTTCAATAGGTATTTTTTATTTTTCCCGTTCTTCCTTCTATTATTCTTCGACAAGTTTTAATAGACAATCATTAAATAAGAAGACCATCCCTGCTCATAAACGAGGGATGGTCTTCTCTACCTACTATTCTGTTCAATTTTTTTACTAGAACGTTTTATTTCAAATCTTCAATGGAGTCAATGTCCATATAAGCTGGAACCACAAGGCCAAGTTTTGTCCCTTTTAGATTTTCACCTAAATCTTCAAACTTTCCTTTATACTTTTTATAGTAGTCTGCATGGGTAGAAGGTAACCAGCCCGCTACATGTGCATCTAAGCTTCCATCAGCCACTCCCGTCCACATTGGACCGGCTTCTAATTGAGTAAGAGTGACTTTATAGCCTAGGTCCGTTAAGACTTTACCAATCACATTCGTACTTGCGATTTCACTATCCCACGCTACATACCCAATGTTAATCTTGTCACCATTCACTTTATTGGCGCCATTCGTCCATTCACTTACCTTATCCGAATTGTCCTTTACCCATTTGGCGGCTGCATCTTCAGGGTCATCGCCATCAGCGATATTATTCATTACGGTATTCATGTCATCTGGTGTCCAATTAAATTGGTCAAGCACCTTATATGCATCAGGCATATCAGTTTTAAGGCCATTTCTTACGATGGTATTGATTGTTTCCTCTTGACCAAAAACGCCTTTGGGATCATCTAAGTATTTTAAATCAAATTTTGCGAACATCCAATGTGGAGTCCATCCGGTAACAATAACAGGTTCTTTCTTGTCATATGCTTTTTTCAGGGTGGCTGTCATTGCCGCACTAGAGCCTTCAACAAGTTTCCAATCGTTTAACTCATATTCATCAAGGACTTTAGCAGTCGCCTTCATGAGGCCGGCACCAGGATCAATCCCGATGATTTTGTAATCTACACTGTCACCAACAGTGGTATCCCCTTTGTCTTCCTTGTTACTAGCTTCGTCTGATCCACAAGCTGCCAGTCCTATTGTTAGTAATGCGGCTAATAATATAAACATCCATTTTTTCATCATTAAGCATTTCCTCCTTGTTTTTTGGATTTTCCTATATTTTGAGTGACCCGATCTAATATAATCGCAATGACGACAATGGAAAGGCCAGCTTCGAACCCTTTACCAATTTGAATTTGCGTAACCGCTCGGTATACATCCGCACCAAGACCTGGAGCACCAACCATAGAAGCAATAACAACCATGGAAAGAGCGAGCATGATGCTTTGGTTTATTCCAGCCATTATTGTAGGCATGGCAAGTGGAAGTTGGACTTTAAGTAATCGTTGACTTGTCGTCGAACCAAAGGCCTCCGTTGCTTCAATAATATCTGCGGGAACTTGTTGGATGCCGAGAATCGTTAACCTTATTGTTGGCGGCATGGCGAAAATAACAGAGGCTACGACGCCTGGGACCACACCCCAATATTAAAGAAAAATATAGCAGGAATTAAGTATACAAAGGCAGGCATCGTTTGCATAAAGTCCAAAATAGGTGTCACGACCTGTTTGACCGTTTGCTTTTGTGAGGCCCAAATCCCCAATGGTATTCCTAAGACAATTGAAATGATAACGGCTGTTAATACAAGTGCAAGGGTCTGGAGCATGGGCTCCCAGTAGCCAAGATTAGCAATTAGGAATAAACCTATAAATGTGAAGAGTGCAATCCCTTTATTAGAGACCTTCCAGGCAAGTAAGGTTAATAGAATAACAAATACATAGGAGGGAACAAAGCTAAATCCAAGAACCATTCCATCGACAATGGATTGAAGGACATTCGTTACGCCATCAAACGCTACCTCCAAGTTCACGGTTAACCAGTTAACAAAGACATCTACCCATTCGGCTAACGGTATTTTTGGGAACCATTGTTCCATGTTATTTTCACCTCCTTGCTTTCTTTATCGGCGGCTACTTCAGCCTTTGTTTGTTCAAAGTTGTTAATAGCCTCATTATTACCAGCGAGTGCACCAATGACGGCACCTCTTACAAGGATTCCTTTCAGGCGGCTATATTCATCTACAACCGCGACTGGAATGGAGGCCGAAGAAACTTTATCAAATAAGTCAGTTAGCAGTGTATCAGGAGAGACTGTGGAAACTCCTGTCTGTAGGATGCTTAAAATACCTTCATTCCGATCAATGGCCTCTTTCGCATCTGAAGCTGTTATCGCCCCTAGTAATGTTTTCTTTCTATCCACGACATATATACTCGAAATTCCTAAATCTCTCATCATTTGCAGGGCAACCCTTGGGCCCTTTTCAACTGAAACGGCTTCGGCACGTTTCATCACATGATTGGCAGTTAATACTTTCGATAAGTCAACATCTTCTACGAATCTCTCAACATAGTCGTTTGATGGGTTCATAAGAATTTCCTCAGGAGTTCCTATTTGAACAATGGATCCATCCTTCATTAGTGCAATTCGATCGCCAATTCTAAGGGCTTCATCTAAATCGTGGGTAATGAATACAATGGTTTTCTTCATTGTAGATTGAAGTTCAAGCAGTTCATCCTGCATGTCTTTACGAATAAGAGGATCTAGTGCGCTAAAGGCCTCATCCATAAGTAAAATGTCAGACTCATTGGCTAATGCCCTAGCTAATCCTACTCTTTGCTGCATTCCACCACTTAGTTGCTTAGGGTATTGGTGTTCATAGCCTTCAAGTCCGACTAACTTTAAGGCATTCATGGCTTTATCCATTCGTTTTTCTTTTGCTACTCCTTGGACTTCCAAACCGTACTCTGTATTTTCTAAGACCGTTCTATGGGGAAGGAGTGCAAATTTTTGAAAGACCATGCTGATTTTCTTTCTGCGAACTTCTCTAAGCTGCTCTTTGTTCATGCTTACTATATCCACGCCGTCAATGAGTACTTGACCTGCTGTTGGATCAATTAGCCGATTGAGCATACGGACTAGGGTAGACTTCCCACTTCCTGATAAGCCCATGATGACAAAGATTTCTCCAGCTTCAACATCAAAGGTCGCTTGATTGACACCAACCGTTGCCCCTGTTTTCTTTAGGATTGATGTTTTACTTTCTCCTTCCTGTAGAAGCTGAAGGGCTTTTTTAGATTTTCCAAAGACTTTTGTTACGTTGCGAACACTAATTTTTTTATCATGTGTACTCATTCATTCACCTCAATTGCTGTTACAGAAGTAGTAGGACTATTTAATTGTAGTTCTTTTTGGATAAAGAGGGCAAAGTTGGTAATTGGGCATATTCGGCCGTAAAGTTTGTACAGAAAAAACTGTACATACTGAATAGTGAGTATTCTTAAAATTCCTCGTTTATGCTCCTGATTCCTACTAAAGTGCCTGCTTTACTTTTAAAAAAATCATGATAGTCTTAATAGGTACATGTATTCAAAATGGATGTGATATCAAAATGAATGATGAAGAGAAGTTAGAACAGGCTCGTGAACGAGTGATTGAAGCGATATCTCAAAATATGAATTTATATGGAGTGACTGAATCCATTGGCCGATTATATGGGGCTTTATATTTTCAGGAAGGTCCATTAACATTAGATGAAATGAAAGATGAGCTCGGAATGAGTAAAACAAGTATGAGTACATCGGTCCGAAGCTTGCTGGAATTAAAAATGGTGGGGAAGGTTTGGAAAAAAGGGGTCCGGAAAGATTTATATCAGGCTGAGCCAGATTGGTATCAAACCTTTATTGACTTTTTTTCTATTAAATGGAGAACTGGAATTTCCATTAATGTTTCAGCAATGGAAAAGTCTCTCTCCGAATTACAATCCCTTTTAGAGGATGAAAATGTTGATTCAAAAATCAAAGCAGAAGCCAAAATGGATATAGAAAAGCTAACTGATGCACTAGAATATTACGATTGGCTGAACAGGCTAGTCGATAGCTTTGAATCAAAGGAGATTTTTCAATATATCCCGAAAAAGAAAAGTTAGTTTTTGGGGACAGTCCCCCGGCGCTTTAGCGCAACGGGGGACTGTCCCTTTTTATTCGTGTATCTTGTTGTCCAATGCTTGGAGTTGCTTTTTTATTGTGTTTAAGGTGTATCACCCAAACCAATGGTAATGGAGAAGACTTGATTTTCATTGCCATCATGATAGTTGAAGATTACGACAAACTTCCCAACTGGCTCCATTTCAGGGAACAGCTTGGCCAATGTGTCACTATGATAAAGCATGGCTTTTTGAGGTAAGTCTGATGTATCAGTGAATTCCTTTTCTAATTTTGCATCTTTCGGTATTAATTTTGCAGCTATTTGTTTAGCTTCTTCTATTGAACGGGTTTTTTGATCAGTTGTTTCAAATTGAACAGTGATGTCTATCGCGCGATTGTTGATAAACATTGGCAGCAAGTAATCATTTTTGAACCTGCCCATTTGTTCATTTCCTTTGTTTTCACCGTATTCCTTCGTGAAAGCATCTACTGTATCACCAAGCCCAGCCTCGACAGAAACTTGTTCGGTTACTTTCTCCTTTTTGTTGGTGGTGCTGTTTGTATCCTTCTGTGTAGTCGTTTCCTTTTTGGTAGTGTCTATATCTTTAGCCTTGTCCGAATCGCTGTTGTTACAGCCCGCTCCCATTACAGCTAAACACACTAATAACACTAATAATCCCAATTTCCTCATATGTACCTCCATGTTGAAATATTCTAAACCTTCATATTCCATCCCCCATTATAATTCCACCACCCCAAACGTGCAACGCATTACCCATTACGTTATTTTCTTAAGGTTAAGTTAAGGAATCCACATGATAATGGGTGCATCAAGTTATTTTATTCATGGTTGCAATGGGCGTAGTCAGGCCATGGAGAAGGAGTAGTGGTAGATGAAAAAGTGGATATGGATTGTGATTGGTATTTTGGTTATTGGGTTTGTAGGGTACCAGTGGTATAACTCGAGAACAAGTAGTCAGGAGGTAACAACCCAGGTTCGAACGGCAGTCGTTCAAAAAGGGAATTTAGAAGTGAAAATCAGTGGCTCCGGTTCCATTCAGCCAGTTACGAGTGAAGATCTTAAATCGACCATCGATAATAACGAAATTGATGAAGTACTGGTTGTAGCAGGTGAGACAGTTAATGCTGGAGATGAATTGATAACCTTTACTGATGATAGTGATCCGATTACTGCACCGGTTGATGGGTTGGTCACAACCATTGCCGTAGCGGCTGGGGACCGAGTGACGAATGGACAAGTAGTGACGCACCTAACCAATTACAAGGATTTACAAACGGTTGTTCAAGTGGATGAATCAGACATTCCGAAGATAAAAGAGGGACAGACAGTTGAATTATCGGTCAGTGCGTATCCTGATCAGGCATATACAGGTAAGGTTACTGCTATTGCAGATGAAGGAACATCAGCGAATGGATCCTCTACCTTTGATGTGACCATTCATATTGAAAACCCAGTCAATCTAAAAGTCGGGATGAGTGCGGAAGCCAATATTCTTACGGCCAGCAAAAAGGATGCACTTTATGTTCCAGTGGATGCTTTATACACAAACAACAATGAGAAATATGTTGTCGTTGCTTCGGCGGGAGCAAGAACTAATCAAGCCAGTGGTGCCGCGACGCAACTAACAGTAAAAACAGGGCTTGCAACAGAGGAATATGTGGAGATTACGGACGGAGTAAGCGAAGGTGACGTTGTTCAATTACCACAGCTCACATCAGGAAGTTCCTCAACGAACCAACGAGGCGGGATGATGCAGGGCATGGGTGGCACGCAGGGCGGTAATATGCCTCCAAATGGCGGTGGAAAGGGAGGAGAAAGCACTGGGCCTAGTAATTAATGAGCTGCCACAAGGATTTATTTTTCCGATAAGGTCAGATTCTACACATTTAAGAGGGATTTCTACACAAGTTTGCAAGAATTCTACAACTATATAAAAAATCAATAGGTGCTATGATTCATAGCACCTTAACAGTCTTTCTTGATGATATTTTGCTTTTTCAATGATTTGTTGTTTTAGGTTAGAGTCTAAACAGTCCTGTGAAATACGGTGAAAGTAATGATAACGCCATTTGTGCCATTGAATGGTCAATTGATGAACCACATTTATCACCTCTTCATTTAGTTGAAACCCCCACTAGAAAGTAGATGGTTTGGTGCTCTCCCAATATACTTCGAACGATTAATCAAGTTTTTGTACATGGATATAGAGGGAATTATTGGCAGGAACCAATAACAAGCCGTCCTTTTTCCAAAAATGCTATAATGGAGAGGTTAATGAAATTCTAGCTAAGGGGAAATGAATATGATTCTCGTTGTTGGCGGAGCTGGTTACATTGGTAGCCATCTTGTGAAGGAATTAGTAGAAAAAGAAGAGGTCGTTGTGCTTGATAACTTGTCGACTGGGCACCGCGCGGCCGTTGATAGCCGAGCTATTTTTGTAAAAGGGGACCTTGGTAATGAAGATGACTTACAAATGGTCTTTAGAAGCTATCCAATCAAGGCCGTTATGCATTTTGCTGCTTATAGTTTAGTCGGGGAATCAGTTGTGGACCCATTAAAATATTATGAAAACAACGTGGCTGCGACATTAACTCTGTTAAAAGTGATGATGAAATTTAAAGTGAAAAACTTTATTTTTTCTTCTACGGCCGCTACCTACGGAATTCCAGAAGTGGATATTATTGATGAAACAAGTGTCACTGCACCAATCAATCCTTACGGCCATTCTAAGCTAATGGTAGAAAAGATTCTTGCTGATTTTTCAAAAGCCTACGGATTGAACTATGTGGTTCTTCGCTACTTTAATGCCGCTGGTGCGCATAAATCTGCTGTTATCGGCGAAAGTCATGACCCAGAAACTCACTTGATTCCGATCGTCCTTCAGCAGTTACTAGGACAAAGGGAAAAAGTAGCCGTATTCGGTACCGATTATGATACTCCGGACGGGACATGTATTCGGGATTATATTCATGTGACTGATTTAGCAGAAGCACATATTCTGGCACTAGAAGCTTTGTTGACAGAGAAGAAATCGGCTGAAGTGTATAATCTTGGCAACGGTCTGGGCTATTCGGTTAAGGAAGTCATTGAAACATGTGAAAATGTAACCGGTGTGAAGGCGAATGTTGAAATGGCAGACCGTCGTGCAGGTGACCCTGCTAGATTGGTAGCATCATCACAAAAGATTTTCACCGAGCTAGGCTGGAAAGCAGAACGAAACCTCGAGCAAATCATCGCTGATGCTTGGAATTGGCATCAAAATCAACAATACTAAGATTATTATAGTCAGGGAGAAATAGCTTGAAAGCTTTTCTCCCTTTTTCTATGCCCAGTTTACCCACATGTTGGTAAACTGCATAATAAGGTAGAGAAGTTTATTAATATAATTTATTATTAATAGAAAAATATTATACATATGGGGAGATTTGATGAATAAAAGAGTATATTATATGGACTGGCTTCGTGTGATTGCTACCATTATGGTGGTTTCTATCCATGTTTCTGCGTGGCTCGTTGGAACACATCTTGAAAAAACTCCACTTTCACATTGGATGACAGGTAACTTATTCGAATCGATATCGAGAGCGTCAGTTCCGCTTTTTGTGATGATTAGTGGAGCCCTGCTGCTTGGCGACCAACGGGACCTTGGCTACAAAGAATTTTTGCAAAAAAGAATTAGCAAAATAGCGATCCCGTTGTTGGGCTGGAGTTTAATTTATTACTCCTATCTGGTTTATCGTGGGGACTATTTTGACGGTTTTTCAGTCAAACAGTTTTTAGAACTGTTGATTACCAATGGAATCAGCACACATTTATGGTTCATGTATATGATTCTAGGTATCTATTTAACGACTCCATTGATAAAAGTGTTTGTTAAGGGTGCCTCTAAAAAAGACTTGAAATACTTTCTATTGTTATGGCTGTTTGCTTCAGTGGTTGTGAGATTTATTAAGTACCACTTTGGTTTAGGCATGAATCTGGAACTTTTCTTCGTAACTAATTATGTTGGCTATTTTATTTTAGGCTATTATTTAGCCAATCTGCCATTAACTACGAAGGCGAAATATATTTCGTTTGGACTTTCAGTTGTGGGTATTCTTTCTACCTTCCTGCTAACGTACTTTGATACGAAACGAAATGGTGGCGCTCTTGAGGAATTTTGGTATGAATACTATTCCCCTAATGTGGTAATAGCATCAATTGGAATATTTTTATTTTTTAGAGTTATTGTAACCAAGACAAAAGAATTGCCCTTCCTATTTAAAGTGTTAAACAAAGTGAGTTTTGGTGTTTACTTGGCCCATATCCTGGTTATGCAAGTGTTATCAAATGAAATATTTGATCCTATTTGGAATCATTTTCATCCGGCCATTGCCACAACGGTAAATGTAATGATTGTCGTAACCTTAAGTGGGTTTGGTAGTTATGTCTTAAGTAAAGTTCCAGTATTTAAAAAGCTGGTCCCATAACTTGGTGTCCACTGGATATGGACAAGTGTCTTAATTTGGTGCCTGACACCAATATTTTAATACCCATTAATTCAACGAGGGGACAGAGTGAATTGCTCTGTTCCTTTTTTGTGTTTTGGGTTAAGATTTAATTGTCCAAACAATATGTCAATGAAAAAATGAGGTGTTCATTTTTGGAGCATAATCCTACAGATAATAAGGATAACAAGGCTGAACGATGGAATAGTGAATTACTAAAGGAGCGCCTCAACTTAACTCTTGCCTTCAGCAAAAGATATCAAATGTCGGCAGCTGTTTGTTATCTCCGATTACATCTTCCATTCGAGCTATCCCAACATAAAGACGACGACATCGAAGAGACTCTTGCTAGTAAGATACTAGTGAGATTAAAGCGGACGATTCGGGATATTGATACCGTTGTGAAAATAAATAGAACAGATTTTGCTATTTTGATTGCAGACATCACTGAGCATGATATTCAGGTCATAAGCGAGAGGATTCTCCTCTCGATTTCGGATACTTATACCATCGACTTTCATCATTTTTCCATTAACAGCAATATGGGGATTTGTATGTTTCCGTATGGTGCGGAGGCACCTGAGGAGCTGCAGTCGATTGCCAAAGCGGCCATGTATGAAGCAGAGGAGATGGGGGATAATCAATTTGCACTTTACAAGGGGGAATTAAATCAAACAGCCCACCGGAAAGTGCTCATTGAAAATGATCTTCCGTATGCATTAAAGAAGGGCCAGATCTATGTCCAATACCAACCGCAGTATCATTTGGAAAAGAAAACCATTGAGGGAGTAGAAGCGTTAATCCGCTGGAATCATCCCAGTCTTGGTGACATTTCACCGGCTGAATTTATTCCCTATGCCGATGATGCCGGCATGAGCCATAGTCTTTTTTTCTGGATGTTTGAAGAGGTATGTAAACAAATTCAAAGTGAAACGGAGAGGAACTTGAAATATTCGATTAATCTGTCCGTAAATCAACTCCTCCTTTCCTATTTTTTACCCGAAATCACTAAGTTGATCGGGTTCTATTCGGTTTCGGCAAGCCAAATTACATTGGAAATTACCGAAAACATTGAGGTTTATACAGTAAAAAAGGTGAATGATACGTTACGCTCTCTGAAAGAGATGGGCTTTACGGTGGCTTTAGATGATTTCGGGAACGGCTATTTCTCGTTTTCGGACTTTATTAAGCTACCCGTTGATTTCATTAAGCTGGATCGCCATTTTGTTTCAAGTTTATTGAAAAATAAACAGCATGAAGGTGTCATAGCACCGATTATTCAGATGGCCCATAATCTGGGCTTACAGGTGATTATTGAAGGAATTGAAGACCTTACACAGTTTCTGGTGTGGGAGAATCTGGGTTGTGACATTATCCAGGGTTATTTTATTAGTAAACCGTTAACCTTTGAGGTGCTTAACGATACAATTGTTGAGATAGAAACAAGAGTTAACGCAAGTAATTGATTTAAGGGTGGCATTTATATGAGAAAAACATGGAAAGATATTTTGCTTATTATAACAGGCGCACTTATTTTTGCCATAGGGGTTAACTTTTTCACCATTCCGAATCGATTGTCTGAAGGTGGAGTCTTAGGAATCACGATTATTGCCCACTATTTATTTGATTGGTCGCCGGGTGTGGTGAACTTTGTTTTAAATATTGTCCTGTTAGCAATCGGCTATAAGTTCTTTGATAAAAGAACGATGCTCTATACCTTATTTTCGATTGGCGCCTGCTCCGGTTTGTTGTATCTGACGGAGGATATAGGAAGGCAACTGACTAATGACACCTTTTTGGCTTCCGTGTTTGCGGGGTTATTGGTCGGTGTCGGTCTGGGCTTGATTTTCCGCGCTGGAGGAACCTCCGGGGGATCCACCATTTTAGCAAGATTAGCAAATCAGCTGCTAGGTTGGAGCATCGGGAAGGCGATGCTCATTATTGATATCATTGTAGTGGCAGGTTCGGTATTTATTATTGGTCTTGAGAAGGCGATGTACACGTTATTGATCGTGTATATTGGGGCAAAAGCGATTGATTTCATTGTTGAGGGATTAGATGTACGGGTGGCTGTCCTAATTATCTCCAATTCACCAGAACTCGTTTTGGAAAATATTACGGGTAAAATGTCACGGGGCTTAACTGTCCTAGACGGTCGCGGCGGCTACTCGGGACAAAACAAAGAAGTCCTCTATATCGTAATCAACAAACAAGAAATCGTCCAACTAAAAAGCATCATCCGCGACATCGACCAAAACGCCTACGTCACCATCCACAACGTCCACGAAATGATGGGCAAGGGCTACAAAGCGAGTTAGCAGGGTGTCAGGCACCATTCGTGGACACTTGTCCGCCTACAACAGACATTTATTGCTATCATTATAATAGTAGATTACTATAGTGAAGTAATAAATAATAATAGGGTAGGGGCTGAGAGTCATCAAAGATGTTTTGATAGATTCTCAGCTTTTTATTTTTAAAATTAGGAGCCAGCCAATATTTTCTATGTGATGACCTGGTTCGTTTTTTCATTTACAATAATATTCAGATAACATATATGTGTGGTGGTGTTTGTGTTTGTACTGGTGATGTTTCTTGGTGTGTTGATGCCCATCGTCGGGTTCGTCGTTTTAGTGATGCTGGGATTGCTCGACCAGGAGCTGGATGTACTGGAACTAGAAAATATTAAGGTGCGACTAGAAAAAGAGCTGAAGGAGAGTGAATACCGGCAGTTGTCGGAGCGGATTCAGCCACATTTTTTATTTAACGCCCTTAATGCGTTTTTATCGCTAAGTCGGATTGGTCGACATCAAGATATGACAGAAGGACTTGAACAGTTTTCGCTGTTTCTGCGCTACCGGTATCAGGATCATGAGGTGCTTGTTCCTTTTTCAACAGAGTTAGACCACACGAAAAACTACTTAGCTGTCCAGCAGCTGCGTTTCGGAAAACGGTTAACCGTTACCTACGAGGTGGATTCGACTTTGCTTAACAGTAAAATTCCTCCGTACACCCTGCAAACACTTGTGGAAAATGCCTTCAAGCATGGACTTGAGAAAAAGGCGGGGGACAAGCAATTGACGATTGTGTTCGAGCGGGAGGGAAATTGGGTGTCCTTAAAAGTGTTTGATAACGGTCCTGACCGAATCCTGGAGCCTGCTTACTGGAAGGGAACAGGGCTTCATAATATCGAAAAAAGGTTTCAGCTTATTTTCGATCTGCCGTCGAAGATTCGATTATCGGAAACGAAGGATGGGCGAACGTTGGCCCATGCCTATTGGCCATACTTACCTGGAGATGATTAAATGAACATCCTAATTGTTGATGATGAATACTTGGAAATTGAACAGCTACGCTTTCTCATCCACCGTAAATATCCATTATGGAATATCTTTTCAGCAGAGGATAGCGTATCTGCCTGGAAAATAACGGAGCAGGAAAGCATTCATCTGGCCTTTGTTGATATTCGGATGCCAGGGGAGGACGGTTTGACCCTGTCCAAGCGTTTAAAGGAAAAACAAAGCGGCATTGAGATTGTCATTGTTTCTGCACACCAGGATTTTTCCTATGCCAAAAGGGCGATTCAAGCAGAAGTCATGGATTACCTGGTGAAGCCTGTCATTGAACAGGAATTATTAGCGGTGATTGAAAAGTACCTTGAGGTCAATAAACATGCAGTGGCAAAATCGGCACATGTTCAATATGTGATCAAGAAAATCGAACTCCATTTTTCTGAAAAATTAAGCCTCCAGGAGATTGCAGATGAAATACCGGTGAGTGCCTCCTACCTGAGCCATTTATTCTCAGAGGAAATCGGCTCGACCTTTCAGGAGTATCTCTTAACGTACCGGATTCATCAGGCAAAAAAGTTAATCGTAAGTAAAGCGGACTGGAGCATGAACAGAATTGCCGAAGCTGCCGGATTCTCGAGCCAGCATCATTTTAGCAATATTTTTAAAAAAGTAGAGGGCATGACGCCGAGTATGTATAAGGATAAACGGGGATGAGGTTCCCTTACTCAGGCGTGGAGCCAATTATTTAAGGAGAAAAACCAATGATTGATTGGTATGTCATTCTGTTTTTAGCGATCGTCCTCTTGATTTTCCATATGGGGGAATTTGCCGGTCATAAGGATGCTGCTGCCTATGTACGGCTCGCCGGTAAAAATAAAGTATCGACGGGGACCGTTTCGATGCTTTTTCGGTTTCTAACAGGGACCTTTGTATTTGTCCCCGTTTATTTGACTGTGAGCCGCGGATACTTGGCGGGACTGGTTGTTTCTATAGCAGGGGTGGCTGTCCTGCTTTGGTTCAGCCGCAAAGTTAGCCAAATGAACGACAACTTTACGCCTTTTCAACATATAGGAGCACTTTTACGGGAGCGTATGCCAGAAAGAGGGAGAGCAGCCGTCTATGTGTTGCTGTTTCTTGCGGGTAGTGAAGGACTTCTTCTTAGTACAGCCCTGGCTAACTCGTTTATGAAGACGGTTTTTTCAATCCAGCCGATATGGACGAGTAGCATTCTGTTCTTTTTTGTTTTTGTGTTTTCAGGCATGGGCGGTGCTGGTGGAGTTCAGAAAATGGGGCGATGGCTGTTGTTTGGCTTTTTTACCGGAATTACTATTCTTCCGGTTGCAACCATCCTATACCATGGCGTTGCCTCGATCCATGAAAGATTTGTCCGGCTGCCAGGAGCTAGTTGGGATGAGGGAGAACTAGTGGTTGCTGCCCTTTTATTTATGGTATTCACTGCAGGACATTTGCTTGTTTATTTTCTCTTATCTAGTGATCTATTAGCAGTAAAGCGGACGAGATTAAAAGCGACAATTGGACTAACAGCGATATGCTGGAGCAGTATGCCAGTGGCTGTGTCCGTTATAGTCGTTTATTTAATGTCCCGTGGTGGCGGGAATGGAATAAACGGGCTTCTGAATACGATGGGTCATGCTTTTTCTACCCCTCTTTTATATGTCCTGGCGGTAAGTGTGTTATCCTGCTTGGCTTTAAGTCTTGGGGTATCCCTTCATCATTTGATGGGCTTGCTGATTCCCCTTTTTAAAGAAGAGCGAGCGACGTATAAGGGATATGCAGCGAGCCTTGTCCTTTGCCTATTGTTCTATGGAGCGTCTTTCGCCTTGGACTTTACGACAGTATTTATTTTTTATATTCATTTGTTTGTCTCGATCTGTTTACCTCTATGGCTGCTTCTTGGTTACCGTGTACGCTGGGGTTGGGAGCTTTCCCTTGTGCTTATCGCTTCCAACGGATTGGGTCTTTGGATTTCTTTTACCAGTGAAATTCTTACCGGGGTTAGTGTAAATTTAGGCATATCAAGTGCTGTATTATTCTTCCTATTTATCAGAAAAGTTAGAACAATGTAAAAATACTGCAAAATCACATCAAGAAACTGCAAAACAGCCGTCCACCCCTCCGATATAATGAGAAAAAAGGGAGGCGAGCATATGGTACAAACGCTGGAAAAACAACAGTATTTTTATGCTTTTAGTAAAGAGAACAAGGTCGGATTACGTGTACCGTCTGGGGCACAGGTAGTAGTTGAAACCTTTGATTGCTTTCAGGACCAAATTCAATCCACGGAGACGGAATTTAATGCGATTGATTGGAATCAAATTAATCCGGCCACGGGAGCGATTTTTGTAGAGGGTGCACAGCCGGGGGACGTTTTAAAAGTTAAAATAGACAACATTGAGCTTCGTGATAGCGGCGTACTAGCTACCGGACCGGGACTGGGCGTTATGGGGCACCGAATTGATGAGTTCACCGTCAAGATGGTTCCGATTGTTGATGGAAAAGCGGTGTTTAATGAGCGAGTAAAGCTGCCATTAAATCCAATGATCGGCGTGATTGGGGTTGCACCTGAAGGGGAACCCGTTCCATGTGGGACACCGGGTGCACATGGCGGCAATATGGATACAAAGTTAATTACAACGGGAGCGACACTTTATTTTCCTGTATTCCAAGAGGGTGCGTTGTTCGGCCTTGGCGATCTACATGCCGCAATGGGGGATGGAGAAATCGGCGTATCGGGCGTTGAGATTCCTGGAAAAGTGACGGTTACATTAGAAGTGCTAAAGGGGAAATCCATTCCGTTCCCGTTTCTTGAAAATGAAGAGGGGACAGCAGTCATTGTATCCAAGGGAACGCTTGATGAAGCCGCAAAATCTGCTGTGGAAATTTTTGTTGATACCCTGCTTCCGCATACGGACTTGACGCTGGCTGAACTGACGATGCTTTTCAGTGCGGCTGGAGAGGTTCAGGTTTCGCAAATTGTTGACCCACTGTTAACCGCAAGATTTGTGGTACCAAAATCCATTCTCGAAGCTTACGATGTGAAGCTTTTCGGATAGGGAGGGGGAAAAGGATATGGAACCAGTCGTGCCAACAAAACAACAGACCAATCCACAGGGTGGACAGACAAATGTAGAACAATTCGGTTATAAACAGGAATTAAAACGTGCTTTAACCTTTTGGGATTTGCTCATTTATGGACTTGTGTTCATGGTGCCGATTGCTCCGTTCGGAATCTATGGGTATGTTGCCCAGGGATCTAACGGAATGGTCGCCCTTGCCTATTTGGTAGGTATGGTCGGGATGATTTTTTCTGCGTTAAGTTATGCGAGGATGTCGGAGGCGTTTCCGATTGCTGGCTCAGTTTATTCCTATGCACAGCGCGGAATTAACGAGCACGTCGGCTTTTTTGCAGGATGGGTTATTTTATTGGATTATATTTTAATACCCGCTTTGTTATATTTAGTCAGTGCAGCAGCCTTACATGACATGGCACCAGAGATTCCGATTTGGATTTGGCTGGTTGCGTTTATTGGGATTAACACAGTGATTAACTATTTCGGGATTGAATTTACGGCTAAAGCCAATAAAGTTATTGTGGTGCTTGAATTAATTGTCCTTGTGGTTTTTGTTGTGGCTGCCATTATCGCTATTACAAAGGGCGTTAATGGAGCAGAATTTAATTTCAAGCCGCTATATGATAAAGAGCATTTCAGCATGAGTGCTGTTATGGGTGCTGTTTCCATTGCGGTGTTAAGCTTCCTTGGATTTGACGCAATTTCGACGTTAGCAGAGGAAACAAAGGGCGGTAAGAAGGTCGTTGGCCGAGCGATTATTTTCTCGTTGTTAGTCGTGGGCGTATTGTTCATCATCCAGACATGGGTAGCAGCGTTAATTTGGCCGGATTATGCTTCTTTTGAAAATGCCGATGTTGCGTTCTATCAGATTGCTGAAATTGCAGGTGGTCCATGGTTAAAATGGACAACGATTTTAGCGACAGCCCTTGCTTGGGGAATTGCCGATGCATTGGTGGCCCAAGCTGCAATTTCTCGTATTTTATACAGTATGGCTCGCGATAAAAAGCTGCCGAAGATTCTTTCGAAGGTTCATCCGAAGTATCAAACACCGTATGTTAGTACGTTTCTTGTAGCTACCATTTCTCTTGTGGTGACGATAGGATTTGCGTCACAGATTAATAGTCTTACTTCACTTGTGAATTTTGGTGCCTTGACTGCTTTCTTATTCTTGCATCTGTCGGTTATTAATTATTTTGTACGTAAGCAAAAAAGTAAAGATTACTTGAATCACCTTGTGTTCCCGTTGATTGGCTTTGTGATTATCGGGTATGTTTGGTTCAATCTTGACCCAACCTCGAAGAAGCTAGGCTTCGTCTGGATGGCTATCGGAATTATTTATATGATTTACTTGAAGCTCGCGAAAAAGGATTCTACTTTGAATGTAGAATAGGCATCATTTTATGAAAAAAGGAAGGCAGCTATTGTAAGAGAAGCTGCCTTCCTTTTTCATATTTATTTGTGAATTCTCTCCAAGCTCACTCTTCCCGAGAAAAAGGTGGCGCCGCCGCCCATGTCTGCGATGCGGTCGGGTGTGAGTTGGTTGACTAGCTGTTTCGCATCATCTCGGTCGACCCAAAGTCCTTGGGTAACCACGACTCCGGGAAGAACATTGTCTCCAACAGAAGCCTTAAGCTCACACGCCCCACGATTATTCCACACACGCACCAGGTCTCCATCCCCAATTCCTAACGGAAGGGCATCCTTTTGGTTGATATGCACACGTGGTTCTTTTTCCAGTGTGACGTGTTTTGCATTATTAGAAAAAGTAGAGTTTAAGAAATTGTGATTAGGTCCTGGAACAAATTGAAAGGGATGGTCCCCATCATTTATCACTGGTAGGTATGTTGGTAACGGTGGATGCCCAACCTCACGCATTCTCTCAGAATATAACTCTATTTTCCCGCTAGGTGTCGCAAGTCTTCCAGGAAACATCGGTTTCACGGCTGCCTTCATATATGAATGCTCGACGAGGGCATCATAATTGATTCCCTTGAGGCCTGTGTTCCGCGGATAATCAAGGGCTGTAGCAATCATCTCAGCTTCAGTCTCCTCTAATGCAGGCTCATCCAAGCCCATTCCTTTTGCCAGCAATCGGAAGACCTCCATATTTGATTTGGACTCCCCATATGGCTCCATCACGGGTTGCTGAAGCTGAATATAATGGTGCCAGTAGGAGGTATAAAAATCCATATTCTCAAAGGAGGAGGTCGCTGGTAAAACAAGGTCTGCATACATGGCCGTTTCTGTTAAAAATAAATCATGAACCACGAGAAATAAGTCCTCCCGTCCAAGACCTTCGCGCACCTTTTGGCTAGAAGGTGCAACAACGGCTGGGTTTGAGCCGTATACATACAGGGATTGAATAGGCGGGTCAAGCGTCAGTAGCGCATCCCCAATTTGATTCATATTAATTGTTCGTGTCGTTTTCTTTTTCAAAAGGTCCGGCCGCTGCAAACCACTCGTATTAAATGCGAGATACGCAGAATTTCCTTTAATTGCACCGCCGCCTTTTAAAAGCCATTGGCCGGTGAGGGCTGGTAAACAGGAAACCGTACGGACGAACATGCCGCCGTTATCGTGATGCTGCGGTCCGTTCCCGATCCGGATAAAAGAAGGAGAGGTTTTTCCGTACATGCGGGCAAGCTTGTAAATATCTTCTGTCGGTACACCTGTAATGGTGGAAACTGTGTCGGGATCGTATTGGCCGACATGCTCGCGCAGTTCCTCATGTCCAATCGTATAGGTCTGTAAAAAATCGTGATCCACTAGGTTTTCCGCAAACAAAATATGCATCACACCAAGGGCAAGAGCGCTGTCCGTCCCTGGTAAAATCGGAATAAACCAATCTGCTAATCTACCCGTTTGATTTTTGTGGACATCAATCACAATAATCTTGGCGCCATTTTGCTTCCGCGCCTTTTGGGCCAGGGCTACCTGATGCATGTTGGTGCTTACCGCATTAATCCCCCAAAAGAGGATGAGTTTGGATTCGATGGTGTCCTCAGGGTCGATTCCTACGCTGCTGCCCATGGTATAACTGTAGCCAACAGAGCCGGCCGAGGAACAAATCGTCCGGTCCAACTGGGAAGCACCTAATTTGTTGAAGAAACGGCGGTCCATGCCCTCTGCAGTAAGCCGTCCCATGTTTCCATAAAAGCTGTAGGGAAGGATACTCTCAGGACCATCGGATGTAATCAGATCCTCCCAACGGGTTGTAATCGTACGGATGGCTTCATCCCAACTGACCCGCTCAAACTTTCCTTCGCCTTTGGCTCCGACTCGCTTGAGTGGATAGTTTAATCGCTTTTCGTCATAAATCCGTTCAGTCATATGGCGAACCTTGTTGCAAATATGCCCTCTCGTCACCGGATGTTCCGGATCGCCTTCAACCTTCACAATTTTTCCGTCCCTCTTATGTAGGATCAGCCCACATTGATCAGGGCAATCGAGGGAGCAAACAGAGCGGAACACCCCATCTTGCTGCATAAACCAAACCTCCCTTAAACAAATGTAATCTTACCTCCTATCTTATCAGAAAATGTGTCAGAGGGGGTCTGTCCCCATGACAAAGGGGGCCTGACCCCAAGTCTAGCCCCCTTCGTCTTAATTGATTTTCTTTTTATCTTTACTCAAAATGGTAATTTCGTATGGGTCGTTCCGAACTTCTTTGGTTATGTCATCGGTTTGAATAAAGCTGTTAATCTCATCTTCAATACGTTTTGCGAGATCCTTCGCCTCGTCGTCGGATGAATCAACGGATGTCTTAATCGTAATTTGCAGTGGAAGCGGGTGGAAGGAATAAGAAAAGCCACTCACTTTAAACTCTTTGTTCGCCATAAGACCGCCTACAAGAATACTAATGATGTTATTTTTCCCCCAGCGTAATTCTTGTTCGCGCGCTTTCATATCGATTTTACTGATTCGATACTTAAACTTGCCGCCATACAAAGCGGTTGTGGTGTCGAGGAACTGCTTCAGTTCTTCGGTTCTTGTTTCTGTTTTTGGAATCGCTACATAGATGAATCTCTCAAACTGATTAATTCTAGCCTCTACTGGGAAGGGCATCTCGTAATGATTTTTCTCAAGATAGGCGATAATTTGCTGCTGAAGGGCTTCACTTTCCTTTTGATACTTCTCAACTTTTGGATCTTCCTTTTCAGGAACGATGACTCTTTCACGCTTGGTGATAATATCAAAGCTTCCAAAATTATTGGCAATTAAAGCTTTATTCACATTTTTCTCCACATGGCCCTTGATGTTGTTGTAATCACTCTTTGAATACCGCAACCCCAATTTCACTTCTTTATCAGGTATGGATAATTCAAATGAGCCTAGCTGGTACCCTTTGGCGTTGGCGACATCGCCAATCACTTCTGCAGCCGCATGTTTATATTCTTCTTGCTGGATAAACAAATGGAAGTAAGGGATCTTCGCTGCTACTTTGGCCGCACCGAGTGACAAGTTGGCAGACCCAATTAAGATGACAAAAATAGCGGCAGCGGTGATGCTTGAGAAGAGCACTTTCCTCGAGGTTCTCTTTTTTGTCACCAATCGGTCATCACCGTTTTGCTGCTTGATTTTATCTAAAACATATTGCTTATGTTCGTTCTTAAATTGTAGTTCATCCAATACAGATTTAGGGTACTTCACATTATTTTTCATAAATATTGCTCCCCTTTAATGATGTTTTTAATGAATTTCTTCCGCGATGAAGCCTGGTTTTTACTGTATTGGTATTGAGATTTAAAAGCTTGGCAATCTCATCGACGGTACATTCCTCATAATAGTAAAGGGTAATCACTTCTCTCAATTTAAGTGGGAGAGTGAGCACTTGTTGAAAAATTAACTCTTTCTCTTCATTCTCAATCATTTTCATATCTGCTGTAGGTGCCCCACTTTTTAAAATCATTTGTAAAAAGTCTTTGTATTGAAGGTTTCTATACGACCAACTTTTCAAGACATCCTTGCATTTATTGGCAGTGATGCGATATAGCCAGGTTTTATAGGTCGATCGGTTTTGGAAATCGTCTAGGTGGTTATAGCAGCTGATAAATACTTCCTGTGAGATATCCTCGGCCAATTCTTTATTTTTGACATATGTAAACGCCAGTCGGACGACCATATCTCCATATTCATCCATTAACCATGCAAGCTGATCATCCTTAGATAAATAGCTAATTTCATTAGGTGTCGAATGTTCTTTTCTTTTTATTACATACACTTTTGATTTCCCCCTTTCCTACAAACTTAGACGAAGCGAAGTGGTTTAGGTTCCGAAAAATCCCTGTTAAGTTTAATAGTACCATTTCTCTGTAAAGGCTTTGTTAAAATGTCTGTTGAAGGTCCTCGCTTTCCTCGAAGAAGAGGTTAACTTTTTCACACACTTTTCACACATTTATTCCGAAGTTCTGCCTAACCCTTTGGCTATACTGAGAGGGTAAGTAAGACAAGCGAAGGAGAGATAAAGATGAACCTGAAAAAAGGATTGGCTGTTGGAATTGGCGCCTTGTTGCTGTTAGGCGGGACCTATCAAATTCAGAGTGCATATGCAGCAGAAAACCCTCAAACTGTTGAAGCAAAAGAATCAAAGGCTCTTGCTGGGAAAAAGTTTGAGAAGCTAGAGAAATACCAGGAGCAAATCCATCAGGTCAACCAACTGCGTGAAGAGCGGTTAGACTTGAAAAAACAAATGGTCGAGAAAAAGGACCAGTTAGTCGATCTATTTGTAGCTGCAAAAAAGAGTGGAAATAAAGAGGCTCTGAAGCAGGTCAAGGAAAGTAAGAAGCAGTTGAAAACAAAAAATGGCGAATTGAATGCCTTAATAACAAAGGGAAAGGATGAGAGGAAGGTACTGAAGGAGGCGGTAAAAACGGGCGATGCAACGGAACAGTTCGACAAGGTCATTGCCGCTCAGAAACAAGTCAACGAGATATTGAAAGAGCAGTTGGCCCTGCTAGATCAAATGATTGCCGGTTTAAAATAGTATCGTTCGAAAAGAGATAGTGTTAGAATGCTATCTCTTTTTTACTATATAATAGGGACGAGGTGAAGCCGTTATGAAGCATATTTTTGTGATAGATGATGAAAAGAATATCCGCGATATTTTGCAAAAATACATGGAAAATGAAGGCTACAAAGTCACACTTTTTTCAGATGGGGAGAATGTCTATCAGGAGATGCTGCGTTTAAAACCGGATTTGTTGGTGATTGATATCATGCTTCCTCATATGGATGGGCTCGAGCTTTGTAAAGAAATTCGCAAATCGAGCGAGATCCCGATTATTTTTGTCTCGGCGCGGGACGGGGAGTTTGACCGGATTCTAGGCCTAGAGCTTGGCGGCGATGACTATTTAACGAAGCCGTTTAGTCCAAGAGAATTGATGGTTCGAATTAAAAATATATTTAAACGGATGGAAAAAACAGCGGTAAGTAAACCGCAAATGCTATCAATCCGTGATGTAACGATAGATTTTGAGCGGAGATACATAGAAAAAGATGGGCTGGAAATCAAATTAACAGCCAAAGAATATGATTTATTTATTTTTCTAGCACGGAATAAAGGAAAGCCGTTCACGAGGGAAGAACTGCTTGAGTTTATTTGGGGGTATGAATATACCGGGGATGGTCGGCTGATTGATGATCTTGTGAAGCGCGTTCGCAAAAAGCTAGAGCAGCACGAGTCTTCGGTTGAACTCTCAACAATTTGGGGTTATGGATACAGGGTGGATGATTAAAATGAAAATTGGCGCAAAGCTCTTATTCACCTATTTTCTATTAATTATTAGTATTTTTTTGATTACTAGCCTAACTTTTCATTTCATTGCCCAGCGTTATTTAATTCATGAAACAAAGCAGCAGCTGCATAAGGAAGCCAGTGTGGTGAGTCAATTACTAGGGAAGACGGTTCTATCAAGTCTGACGGTTAAAGAACAACTGGTGAACCGCAAGGCCCTGGTGCTGTCGGAACGGTTGCTTTCTTCGGAATTGATTATTTGGAACAAGAATCAGGAAATTGTTTACACGGATTTAAAAGATGCGGCCCTCAATGAATTTAGGAAGGATCCGGAGAGAAGGTTTATCTTCGAAACCGTAAAGATTTCTTCTAAGAATGGGAAAACAAAGGGATATGTCACTCTGGTCCAGAGACTTGATGAAATAAAAGAAATTAATCGTCTTATGAGAAGGTCACAGTTATTTAGTTTAGTTATTTCAGCGTTAATTGCCGTTGGTTTGGGTGTCTTTTTCAAAAAGAGCTTAACGCGGCCGATTCGAAGATTGACGGAGCATATGAAGCATTTTTCGCTTAAAGGTGCGGACCAGGAGATTAAGCTGGAGTCAAAGGATGAAGTGGGAGAATTAGCCGCCAGCTTTAATGCGTTGTCTCGAAGGTTGAAGCAGTATGATGCTGATCAAAAAATCTTTTTTCAGAATGCTTCACATGAGTTAAAGACTCCGTTAATGGCGATTCAGGGAAATGCTGAGGGGATTTTGGACGGAGTGGTGACTGGTGAAGACGTGACTGCCAGTCTCAATGTAATCATTGCCGAAAGTCAACGCTTGAAACGGATTGTCGAAGGTATCACTTATTTAGCGAAGCTGGAGAGTGTCGAGGAAAGCTTTGTGTTTAGGCGGGAGTCACTAGATGTGATTGTTGGGGAGGCTGTAGAGAGTGTCTTGGCACTGGCTGAACAACGAGGGATTGAGATCGATATTGATAGTGGAGTGGAGGAACTGGTCTTGGTGGATGGAGAAAAGATGAAAAGGGCGTTCATCAATTTATTAGGGAATGCGATCCGATATGCGAGATCCACTGTTTCCGTCATATCTGAAGTATCAGAGGATGAAACTTCTGTCGTGGTGGAGGTGGCGGACGATGGAAAGGGATTTGCACCCGGAGAAGAGGTAAAGGTGTTCCACCGTTTTTATAGCGGTGATGAAGGCGGCTCGGGAATTGGCCTTGCTATAACCAAGGCCATCATTGAGGGACACGGCGGTTCGATTACTGCGTTTAATCGGGGGCAGGGAGGAGCGGTGTTCCAAATTTTCTTGAAGGAAAACCTAAAAACAAACAAATAAAAAGAAGATACCGTGCCAATCCGGCGAGGTATCTTCTTTTTGGTATCATCTGTGTTATCAGGCACCCGTCATGGACGTCCCCAATGCTTGTCCAATTTACTTACAGATTGAAAAACTTCAATACGCCATTGATCAATCCAGTGACTAATTTATTCTGGTAGGTGTCGGTTGTCAGGTTGGCTCGTTCCGTCGAATTAGAGACGAAGCCAATTTCCACTAAGACAGCTGGTGCTTCATTATCTCTAATCACTCTGAAGCTCTCATCCTTTATTCCTCTACTAAAGGCTCCAGTTGCTTTAATGAGTTCGTTCTGGAGCAATGTCGCTAATTGCTTGCTTTCCACCGGCATGACACCGTCCTCAGAATTGTGATAGGTCTCAATACCTGATGCACTTGTGCTGGTAGAGGAGTTGACGTGAATACTGATAAAAGCGTCCGGTTTAATAGAGTTGGAGTATATCACTCTATTATCTAATGAAATAAATTCATCCTTACTTCTTGTCATATACACTGTTGCACCATGACTTCTTAGTGCATCCGCAAATTTCAAGCTTACTTGTAAATTAATATTTTTTTCATATACTCCTTCAGCATTAGCACCGCTATCATATCCGCCATGTCCGGGATCAATGATAATTGTTTTCCCATTTAAATCATTTGTAATCGGGACCCAGACACCGTTTGGATCTAAAAAGAATTTTTCATTATTCACGGTAACCCAGCCTGTTTGCATGATACCGTTAGTATCAAAATAGTACCAAAGCCCTTTATCTTGGAACCAACCGGTTACCATGGCTCCTGTCTGGTTTAGGTAGAACCTCTTTCCATCTAATTTGAGCCAGCCTGTTTGCATAGCCCCACTGCCATTTAGATAATACTTCTTATTGCTATCCAGTACCCAGCCTGTCTGCATTTGGCCTTGATTATCAAGATAGTACCATTTTCCGCCATCACGCACCCAGCCTGTGCTCATGGAAAAATCACTTGCTAAATAGTACCAGGTGTTATTCAATAAGAGCCAGCCCTTTTTTTAGAACACCGGCATTATCTGCGTAATATTTCTTGGCGCCTGCTATAACCCAGCCTGCAGTGTTCAGAACTCCCTCGTTATTAAAGTAGTAAGTTTTACTATCCAATGTGGTCATTCCTGTGGTTAACGCGCCACTACTATTAAAATAGTATTTCTTCCCTTGCTCCTCAACCCAACCTGTTAACATTACTCCATTTGGATCTAAGAAGTATTTCTTGTCCTTGTCGATAATCCAGCCAGCTTGAACAAGTCCTTCTGTGTTTGAAAAATACCATTTTCCATTTACGAGTCTCCACCCGAAGGCTAGAGTTCCATCTGTGGTAAACAGATATTTTTTTTCAGCAATTTCGGTTACATTGGTTGCAGCAGACCCATCGTTCTTAAAGTAGTACTTCTTACCATTCACATCCTGCCATTTGTTTGCAAGCATAACTCCATCATTGTTCAAATAGTATTGCTTGGAATTAATGGAAAGAAGGCCGCTCGTTCGCTCACCGCTTGAATTTAAGTAATACCAATCCGTTCCTAGTAACAACCACCCGGTTTTCATCGAACCATCTGTTTGAAGGAAGTACCATTTATTACTGATGTTCACCCAGCCCGTTTTCATTGAACCATCTGCCTGCAGGTAATACCATTTTCCTTTGTCAAGGAGCCACCCGGTCTTCATAACCCCTTTGGCATCAAGGTAATACCATTTTTCCCTTATGAAAATCCATCCTTTTACAGGAGCATCATTTTGATAATAAAACCACTTTCCGTTTTCCAGCTTCCAGCCTGTAGTCGCTGCATAGGACGGAGAAAAACCTATCCCCAAGTTCATGAGTAATAATGCAAAAATTGATAAGAGTAAAATTTTCTTCTTCAACGCTAAAATTCCCTTTCTGTGCTAAGTGTCACTCTAAAGAGTCGCTACAGTCTCGAGATTCAGAACTGTATTCCTGCCTCTACTAGATTTCTCACACTCCTTTTGCTCTAGAGGTCTTGTGTAGTTACTTACCAAAAACTACGAGTGTATCCTAAATTTGTTAATTTTATATTAAACTGTATTTTCAAGATTGTGAAGCGCAAATCGACAATCTTTTTTCTTCCTTAGTTTTGAAAACGCTTATCTATACGTTATTGGGGCCATTTAATAAAACAGTTGATTAGGTGGGAATTTTGTTGAATAACCACGAAACGTGCCTTTTAAAAAATTATCCGACTTGGGCAGGCACCCAATGACCAAGTCATTAGTAAGATAGGGATAGGTAGGAACAAGGAGGGGAAGAGCTATGTATCCTTATTCAAATTACTCTGATGCATTAAGTAGACAACAAAATAAGCTGATCCAGGATCTTGAAAAAGCGATAAATGGGGAATATGGTGCGATTCAGTGTTATGAAAAAATTGCTAAAATGGCAACAAAGGAAAAGCAGCGGAAACAAATACTTGAAATACGTGAAGATGAGAAGAAGCATTACCATCAATTCGTCAGGATCTATACAAGTCTTATGGGCAGGCAACCTCAGCCAAAAATCACGGAGGAGTGTCCGAATACGTATGTAAAGGGTCTGGAGTTTGCGTTAGTGGATGAGCAGGAGACAGTAGATTTTTATCTGGATATAGCCGATGAAGCGACGGATCCTTACATTAAGGAAGTTTTTCGCCGGGCGGCAGCAGACGAGCAAAATCATGCGGTGTGGTTCCTGTATTATTTTACAAAAAATAAATAAGAAAAAAACAGGGCTGACTCTGGAGGATACTCTCACGGGTTCAGCCCTGTTTTTTTTTTGACTATAGGAAAGTGAAAAATTCGACTTCGAGAATTGTCCAGCTCCAGCGCTTTTCGTAGTTAGTCGTCATTTGAGTCTCCACCATAGTCTCTATCGTTGTCATTGTTAGAGTTGCCATTATCGTTATCATCGGATTCGTCGGAATCAATACTGTTAAAGGCAGAGGCGTGATAAGGGTCGTTGCTATAACTTTTAGAGGCAGCTGCAGCGGTTTGGCCTTTTTTTTCAAGGCTAGGGAAGATTAAAAACGCGGCAATGATGGCTAACGTACCAAAGAATTCCTGTACACCAAAAATAAGATACACCCCATACACGAAAAGGAAAATCCCAATCAACCATTGTATGATTCTAATCGCCTTCAGAAGCATCCCCCCCAGATGTAGTCAAAAAACAATCCGCCATATACAAATAAATATTACCGCCTAGGACTTTTTATACATTATTTAGGGAATCGTAACTTGATTGCAACTTATCTGGTGTCAGGCACCACCCGTGGACAATTGTCTTTCTAGGGTGGACATTATAATGGATTATTTAATTTGATAAGATTGGAGGATTTTTGGGAATGGTGTCGAATTTTTTTTAGTGGTTATAAATAGAGAATTAAAGGAGTGATTGTGATGGTCCGAAAAGGACGCACTTGGTTCGAGGGTGCGAAATATCATGTTACGAGTAGAGGAATTAGACGAAGTCCTTTATTTTTTGAAGAGAAAGATTATAAGAAGTACCTAGAATTACTAGAAGATACGAAAAGCACCTACCCATTTTTTCTCCATACCTACTGCCTTATGACTAATCACACCCACCTACAAATTGAAACCGTTGAAACCTCACTTAGTATCATTATGAAAAATCTCAATACCAAGTACGCAAAGTTTTTTAACAAGAAATATGAATTCTCTGGTCATGTTTTTGAAAAGCGTTACGGGGCAGAATTAATCACCACACCAGAGTATGAAATTGATGTAAGTAAATATATTCATTTAAACCCAGTAACTGCAGGTATAACAGCCGCTCCAGAAGATTACATATGGAGCAGTTATCACGCTTACGCCTTTGGAAAACACTCCCCAATTCTTTACACCCAAACACTGCTTTCCCATTTTCCTGAACCCGCAAGCCTACAATACCAAGAATATATGAGCTCCTCTCCATTGGATACGTTTTTTTGGAAAGAGGGCAAGATTTATTTTGAAAAGGAGATGGACTTGCCATGTGGGCAAAAGTAACAAGTATCGGCTTAAAGGGGATGGAAGGGTATCGGATGAATGTTGAGGTAGGCTCGTATGTGGGGAGTGATTCTTTTAAAATTGTTGGACTACCTGATGCGGCTGTTAAAGAAGCGAAGGAACGCATCAATGTAGCACTTCGTACCTTAGGGTTTATTTTATCAGGCAATAAAATTATTATTAACCTTTCGCCAGCCGACCAAAAGAAAATGGGATCTTTGTTGGACCTGCCGATGGCCATAGGGGTTTTGTTGAGTTTGCATGAAATAATTATTTTTATCCCTGAAAATACCGGTTTTCTAGGTTCTTTATCATTGGATGGCGCCATTCAGCCCGTTGAAGGGTTGCTGCCTGCTGTACTCGCTGCTAAAAGATTGGGTATCAAAAAGCTTTATATTCCGTTTGATAGACAGTTGCCATTGTTAGACCTTGCACCAATGGAAATTATTTATGTGTCTTCATTGCAGGATGTGATTGCGCATTTGGAAGGACAATGGGAACCTCCATCTTTAGTACAACAAGAAGAGGTTAAAATCTGCAGTCATGATTATATTGATTTAGAGCAGATCATAGGTCATAGTGTTGCAAAACGAGCATTAGAAATAGCTGCAGCGGGGGAACATCATGTCTTGATGACAGGACCTCCGGGATGTGGTAAAAGCTTGTTGGCTGGGTGCTTTCCTTCTGTTCTACCTCCTCTAACAAAGGAAGCACAGCTTGAAGTGTTGAGCCTGTATCAGCTCAGTCGAACAGCCTATCCCCATACAAATAATCCACCTTTTCGAAATCCCCATCATTCTGCATCAGGGATATCGATTGTAGGAGGTGGTCAATATCCAATGCCGGGTGAAATATCCTTAGCGCATAGGGGTGTACTATTTCTTGATGAAATTGGAGAGTTTACGAAAAAAACATTAGATATGCTAAGACAGCCTTTAGAAAATGGAGCGATTACTATTAGTCGTACGCATGCTACTATTACTTATCCCGCATCATTTATTTTAGTTGCGGCCATGAATCCCTGTCCTTGTGGTTATTCTGGTTCAAATACTCATTATTGTACATGTACTCAGAAGCAGATTACCTCTTATCAAAACAGAATTTCAGGTCCACTTAGGGATCGATTTGATATCAAGCTTTCCTTAAGACCTGTTGATATTCATACTGGTATGAATATCAAGGCGAGTGATTCATCCAGAGTGGTGCAGAAGAGAGTAGAGGAAGCTAGGAAAAGACAGTATGACCGTTATGGGATAGAGATTACTAATGGTAGAGTTCCGGTTGATTTACTAATGGAAACAAGCCCCTTAAATGAAGAACAACAATGGAACCTTCAACAGCTGTCGTTCAGAGAAGATCTGAGTAATCGAACCCAAATTAAAATTATCAGGCTTGCCCGCACTATCTCCGACCTGCAAGAAAGTCCTACCATTACAGACGAAAGTATTGCTGAGGCAATGGAACTTAATTTGTCTAGAACCAGGTAAGGGTGGAAGGCTTGGTGCCTGACACCCTCCGTGGGCAATTGTCCATATGGGACGGATTATCCTTCGATTTATCTATTCAACCGCTCTTTAATATTCCCAGAATGCGCCAATAGAATAATCACAAGGAGACACCCGGCAATGACGCAGCTAATCCAACCAGTATGGTTGATTACTAGGAACACAGGAATAAGCAGAAATGCCCCCAATCCTGCAAAAGTAAAGCTTTTGGTAAAAGGATAAAGGACCAGAAATCCTATGATAATGACAGGGATTAGGAGTGGTTCAAGCATAATTATACCCCCAATAAAGGTGGAGATTCCTTTCCCACCCTTAAACTTTAAGGTGACCGGCTTGAGGTGACCGATAATTGCCATTCCTAACCCTAGCAGCTCGATAGGCTCGGAAAATTCTAAATAACGAGCGATCCATACTACAAAAACGCCTTTTAAGGCATCTCCTAAAAAGATGAGAACAAACGCTTTTTTTCCATGTAGCCGCCCAGCATTCCTTGCCCCGACATTTCCGCTCCCATGATGCCTGATATCCTTACCATAAAACATCTTTGTGACCAAATATCCGAACATGACACTGCCGATTAAATAAGAAATTACTAGATAAAGATAAATCATTGGCTCACTCCCATAAGTTTATAAGTGAAAAAATCTTAAAAAAGATAGAGGTCTTAAAGGACATAGGTAGAATTGTTTTCTATGAAGGAAAAAATCAGCAAAAGCTCGCTGATTTTATTTTGAGGTGAAAAAACAGTGATTTCAATTGATATTTTAACTGAATTAGAGAAAAAGATAAAAAAGGAAAAGATCACGTCATGTCTTATCCAGTATGAGAATTCTTTAGTTCTCAAATACTATAAAAATAATAAAATGAAGGACAAACAACATAAAGTAAACTCTGTTACGAAGAGTGTGCTCTCTATTTTAGTAGGGATTGCGATTGATCGTGGTGATTTAGAGGGAGTTCATCAGCCAATAGCTGACTTTTTTTCGAACCTGACTGACTGGCAAAAGCAATTGACGCTCGAGCATCTGCTTACGATGACTCCCGGCTTTGATTGGCCTGAATTTACCAGCTGGGGTGGGAGACCGATGCCCATGATTAATTCGCGGGATTGGGTTCGGTTCATTCTAGAAAGACCCATGGTTGAGCCTTCAGGAGAAAGTATGCACTATAATTCAGGTTGCTCCCAAATGTTAAGTGCCATTCTCCAAAAAGCTGCAGGTATGTCTCTAACAGAGTATGCTGAAGCCTACTTATTTAACCCTTTGGGCATAAAGGACTATACATGGTATTCGGATGCGAAAGGGATAGTAATTGGCGGATTTGGGTTGTCATTAAAGGCTGAAGATTTGCTGAAACTAGGGCGGTTGATGCTACAGGAAGGAACGTGGAACGGGCATAAGCTTGTTTCGAAGGATTGGGTGATAGAGTCTACGATTCCACGTTTTCATACCTATAATAAAATTGGCTCTTATGGCTATCATTGGTGGATCCTAACCGATGATGATCATCAGCCAGCACAGCCACCGGCCTATTTTGCCATGGGATACGGAGGGCAATACATTATTGTCGCCCCTAAAAATCAACTGATCGTTACATTTACTAGTGAACTGTACAACGATACATTTAAACCGTTAAGGTACTTTAAAAAGTGTGGTTTACAATGAGGGATAGAAAACTAGGTTGTGTCATTAATAGCTTTACATTATAAGAAAGATGTTTATGTTTTAAAAATTTTTAAAATATTAAAAAAACCCTCTTGCATTTTAATGCTAGGCGGTGATATTATCAAACTATAAAAAATCTAAACGTTTACATTTGAAGAATACATAACCAATAGACTAGAAACTTTAAGTCTATTATTTTTTAAAACATAAATCTAAACGTTTACATTTTAGGGGTTACATATGATGGATTACAAACCAACAATTGAAGATGTTGCAAAGCTTGCGAAGGTTTCAATTGCTACGGTTTCGAGGGTAATTAATAACCAGGGTGGAGTTCGAAAAGTAACTGAAGAACGAATTGTAAACGCTATCAATGATCTTGGTTACATCCGTAGCGCTGTAGCAAGAAGTATGAAAAGAAAAGAAACACATACCATTGGCATTATAGTGCCAGACATTAAAAATCCATTTTTTCCGCTAGTGGTTTCTGGAATTGAGCAAAAGGCGAGAGAACTGGGGTATTACACCATCCTAAGTAGTACAAATGAATCACCTATGGTAGAAGAAGAAATCGTGAAGATCTTTATTGAACGCGGTGTAGATGGCGTCATTATTACAACAGCAAATGAGACGGGAGATCATATTAAACTCTTACAGGACCAAGGTATACCCATCGTCGCTGTTGATAGGGCCATCAAGAAATTTGATGTGGATACCGTGTTGGTTGACAATGTGAATGGTTCCTATCAGGCAGTTCAGCACCTCATTTTACAAGGGCATAGAAGAATCGCTATAATTTGTGGTCCACAACAAACGACTCCTGGACTTGAACGGTTTTTAGGCTATAAAAAAGCACTTGAGGAATATAATATTCCTTTTGATGAAAGCTTGGTTATTCAAGGAGATTTTATGGAAGGCAGCGGTTATTCGGCAGCTCATGAACTGTACGATTCAGAAAATAGACCCACTGCAATTTTTTCATCAAACAATCTTATGACGATTGGGTGTATAAAGGGCTTAATAGATTTAGATTGGAAATTAGGAGAAGAGGTATCCTTCATCGGATTTGATGATGTGGAAATTGCTACATTTATCAAACCAAGATTATCCGTAGTATCTAGACCTATGATGACGATTGGTGAAATTGCTGTCCAATTACTTTACGAACGAATGAATGTGAAGGGTGATCTTCCAAAGAGAGAGTATCTTTTATCACCTGAATTAAAAATTCGAGAATCCTGCCAGGTAAAAATAAAAATCTAAACGTTTACATTTCACCAAAAGGAGAGAGACATACGATGAAAAAAGGCGGAATTTTAAATCCAAGAATTAATCAATTAATCTCTGAAACGGGTCATACAGACTATGTTGTCGTGACAGATGCTGGTTTACCTATTCCTGAAAATGTGACCCATCGAATCGATTTGGCACTCAAGGAAGGTGTACCCGGATTTTTAGAAACGCTAGATACGGTGTTGACAGAACTTGAGGTTGAGAAAGTCATTCTAGCAGAGGAAGTCAAAACTGTCAGTCCAGAAATGCATGATCAAATTGTAAGTCGATTTGAAAACATTCCTATTGAATACGTTCCACATGTTGAGTTTAAACAACAAACCAAACAAGCAAGAGGGTTAATTCGAACAGGTGAGTTTACTGGGTATGCCAATGTTATTTTAGTAGCAGGAGTTGTTTACTAAAAATGAAAGCTCGTTCAAAGGGGGACAGATGAATGAGTACAACATTACTTGAAATGAGGGAAATATCGAAGGAGTTTCCTGGAGTGAAAGCTCTTGATCATGTATCTATTCATGTAAATCAGTCAGAGATCCTTGCTTTACTTGGCGAAAATGGGGCTGGCAAGTCCACGTTAATGAAGGTGCTTGCAGGCGTTCATCAGCCGAGTAATGGGCAAATCTATATAAATGGAGAACCTGTAACGATTGAGGGGCCCAAACACTCTCAAAGTCTTGGAATCAGTATTATCTATCAAGAATTTAATTTGATTCCGCATATGAGTGTAGCCGAAAATATTTTCATCGGACGCGAGCCTCGCAAAACAAAAGGGATCATTCACCGTAAACAGGTTAAGGACGAAACAAGAACTTGGCTAGACCGGGTAGGGTTAACACGAGTTTCACCGGATGATCAAATCATCGACCTCTCTGTGGCAGAGCAGCAATTAGTTGAAATTGCCAAGGCCCTTTCGTTTAATTCTAAAATCATTATCATGGATGAGCCGACTGCTGCTTTAAATGATGAAGAAACTAGTAAACTGTTAGCCATTATGAAGGACTTAAAGCAACAGGGAATGGGAGTGATCTTTATTACCCATCGCTTGGAAGAAGTCCAAGCTGTTGCCGATTCGATCGCTGTATTAAGGGATGGAAAATACATTGGGAGTGCCCTGGTAAAAGACGTTACAAAAGATGATATGGTTACAATGATGGTGGGCCGTGAACTGACTGACTTGTATCCAGAGAAGGGTAATCCTGCTAATGATGTTTTACTTGAGGTAAAAGATGTCTCGGTTCCGGACATGCTGCATAACATTAATTTTTCCGTGAAAAAAGGAGAAATTCTTGGCATTGCTGGATTAATGGGTTCTGGAAGGACGGAACTTTCAAAAGCGATATTTGGCTTATACAACAATATGAGCGGGTCCGTAAAAGTAGATTCGAAGACAGTAAAGAGCCCAAGGGGAGCCATAGATGCAGGTATTGCTCTTGTAACAGATGACCGTAAGCAGGAAGGCTTAGTCCTCGGGTTATCAGTCTATGAAAATCTTCTTTTACCGTCTTACCGGAAGATTTCACGGTTTGGAGTTTCGAAGAAGAAAATGAAAGATGAGATCGTCAACCGATGGGTCAAGGATCTGAAAATAAAGGTCCATGATTCGAGCGTAGAAGTTAGGACGCTAAGTGGAGGAAATCAACAGAAAGTGGTCCTCGGAAAGTGGCTTCAGATGAATCCGAAAGTGTTGATTTTAAATGAACCAACAAGGGGTATTGATGTTGGTGCAAAAGCTGAAATCTATCAAATTATGAAAAGGCTTACAGAAGACGGGATTTCCATAATCATGATTTCTTCCGAAATGCCGGAATTACTCGGTCTTAGCAATCGAATCTTAGTCATGAATGAAGGAAGAATAACGGCTGAACTCAGTCAGCAAGAAGCGACTCAAGAAAAAATCTTTTATTACGCATCAGGGGGTGTGACGAATGCCTAATACGACACCTGTTAAGCAAGAGGTGCAAAAGGAAGCCTTTAACTGGCTTTCGCTCATTGAAAAGTACCGAGTATTATTGATTTTTATTGTACTGTGTGGGATTGCAGGGGTTTTGTCAGATGTTTTCTTTACCATGAGCAACGTGATGAATGTGCTTCGTCAGGTATCCATTATTGCCATCATTGCAAGCGGGATGACGCTCGTCATTTTAATTGCAGGTATTGATCTTTCGGTTGGGGCTGTTATGGCGTTTTCTGGAGCGATTTTAGCAGGAGCATTGACAGCAGGTTGGCCGCTAGCATTAGCACTCCTAGCTGCACTTGGCGTAGGAATTCTTTTCGGAATTTTTAATGGCTTTATTACAGCAAGATTTGGTGTTCCTTCATTTATTGCTACCCTCGCAATTATGGTTATTGCACGAGGGATGACGCTTGTTTATACGAAAGGATATCCATTAGTAGTAAGTAATGACCCATACCGTTATATTGGGAGCGGTCGTTTCTTTGGAGTACCTATTCCGATTATCATTATGTTTGTTGTTTTTGGATTCATGTATTGGATGTTAAAATACACCAGTTTTGGCCGCTATATCTTTTGCCATCGGTGGAAATGAGGAAACGGCTATTCTTGCAGGTATTAATGTGAGAGCCATTAAAATAGCTGTTTTTGGAATTTCAGGTTTGCTTTCAGCTTTATCCGCGATTATTTATACCTCACGATTAATGTCAGCTCAGCCAACTGCGGGTACAGGAATTGAGTTGGATGCTATCGCGGCCGTTATTATTGGGGGGACTAGTTTAGCAGGGGGAAAAGGTGGAGTTACGGGTACGCTTATCGGGGCTTTAATTATGGGGGTCCTTGATAATGTTCTTAACTTAATGAACGTTTCTCCATTCTATCAAAGTATTGCTAAAGGTCTTGTCATTCTAATTGCTGTATTAGTAGATAGTAAGTTTTCAAAAATTAAAAAATAAAACATTGGGGGTATTAAGATGAAAAAGATTATTTCTTTGTTGGCATTATTTGCGATTATTATTGGTCTTGTTGGTTGCAGTATGGACGAAGGTTCAAGTACAAAAACATCCGGTTCTAAATCTAAGGATGGCAAGCTAAAAGTCGGTCTGTCCATGAATACCTTAAACAATCCATTCTTCGTAGCCGTTAAAGAAGGGGCAGAAGCACAAGCGAAGGAAGATAAAGTTGATCTTGTTGTAACAGATGCACAAAACGATCCTGGTAAACAATTAGCAGATGTTGAAAACCTTTTAGAGCAGAATATCGATGTACTAATTATTGACCCTGCCGATAGTGATGCGATCGCAGAAGGCGTGAAAAAAGCTAACGATGCAAAAATTCCGGTATTTACAATTGACCGTCAATCAAATGGCGGAGAAGTAGTTACCCATATTGGTTTTGACGCCCTTAAGTCTGGTAAGATTGCTGGTAACTTTTTAAAAGAAGCTCTTGGCGGTAAAGGAAACATTGTTGAAATTCAAGGGATTCTAGGAACAAACGTAGGACAGTTCAGAAGTAAAGGGTTCAATTCTGTGATGGACGAAAATCCTGGGTTCAAAGTGGTGGCAAGACAGGCTGCAAACTTTGACCGTGGTGAAGCAATGAAAGTAATGGAAGATATTTTACAAGCAAACCCTAAGATTGATGGTGTATACGCAGCAAATGATGAAATGGCTCTTGGTGCCCTAGCTGCAATCGAGGCAGCAGGCCGACTAGATGAAATTACTCTAATCGGTTGTGATGCAGTTGACCCTGCTATCGAAGCGATTAAGGGTGGGAAATTAGAAGCAACTATTGCTGAACCACCTGTATTCCTAGGAAAAGAAGCTGTTAAGACGGCTTTAAAAATTTCTAAAAAGGAATCTGTTGATAAAGAAGTGATTCTTGATTCAACACTTGTGACTCCTAAGAACGTAAATGAGGTTAAAACGAAGTAATTTTAAAACGTGTAGTAAAAACGCATAAAATTTGCGTTTTTACTACTTTAAAGGGAGGTTTCTTCATGTCAAAGGTTGTAGTAGTGGGAAGCTATGTGGTCGATTTAATGAGTCGTACCCCACATCTTCCAAAACCAGGTGAGACGGTTCTAGGTGGTCCATTCAAGATGGGACCTGGTGGAAAAGGAGGGAACCAAGCAACGGCAGCGGCCCGCTCTGGTTCAGAGGTAACGTTTGTTACTAAATTGGGAGATGACCTTTTTGGAAGAGAGGCCTTGGCGCATTTTACTGCGGAAAAAGTAAACACCCAATTTATGAAAGTGGACCCTAATCAAGCGACTGGGGCTGCATTAATTGCTGTTGATGACCGGAGCGAGAATAGCATCGTGGTGGCATTAGGGGCATGCGGTACGATTACGGAAGAAGAAGTAGTGGCTGCTGAAGAAACATTCAAAGAAGCTGACGTTGTGTTAGTTCAATTAGAAACCAGTATTGAGGCAGTGGTGACAACGGTACGTCTAGCAAAGAAATGGGATGTACCGGTTATTTTAAATCCTGCTCCTTATCAGGAGTTTCCTAGAGAAATACTTTCTAATATCGCCTATATTACACCTAATGAAACAGAAGCTTTTGAGTTAACGGGGGTAGAAGTTACTGATGAGGCATCTGCCTTAGTTGCCGCACAGAAAATCTACAACCAAGGTGTGGGTACAGTAATTATCACGCTAGGTTCAAAGGGCGCGTACCTTTATACTGGTGGCAGAAGTGGAGAGCTTGTACCTAGTTTTAAGGTTGAAGCGGTTGATACCACTGGAGCAGGAGATGCCTTTAATGGAGGCTTTGCTCACGCACTAAGCAACGGCCATTCGGTCCAAGAAGCAATGACCTACGCCAACGCAGTAGCAGCCCTATCCGTCACCAAAATTGGTACCGCACCTGCGATGCCATACCAGAATGAAGTAGAAGAACTTATGGCTAAAAAGGCTTAAAAAATACCATCTTTGGTGTCAGGCACCATCCGTGGACACTGTCCACGTGGAAAAGACAGTGAGCAGTGCTGCTCGCTGTCTTTTTGTTAAAGGTTAGAAAGTAAAAGATTTGTCACAGCTACAGTCCTTGATAGTATGGAATTTTATGTCCCAATTCAATGGGAAGAAGCCTGACTGGTAACTAGAAGAAGTGCCTAATGCCCGAGCTAAAAGAAAAAGTGAGCGACCGGTAACTAGAAGAAGGTTCTAATGCCCGAGCTAAAAGAAAAAGTGCACGACCGGTAAATAGGGACAGTTTCTAATGCCCAAGGCAAGGTTGCCTAGCTACTAAAGGATGTACTCTTAAGTGCGACTATATCTTTCTGCGCTCCGCTAAATAACAAGTTTCTTAATCGGGATGACCAAGGAGCTTGTGATTTTCTTATGGCCAGATTTTTATTGTGGGCGGTTGTTGCCGGGAAGTTTCCGCTACGACTGTTTTTTAGATAAATAGTAATAAGCTAAGGGCCATAACCGCCATACCACCAATTAGACCATAGATGGATAAATGGGCTTCGTCATATCTTTTGGCCGCCGGCAGTAGTTCGTCGAGGGAGATGAAAACCATGATGCCAGCAACGGCAGCGAAAATGATCCCGAACATAATGTCATTTAGAAAGGGCATTAAGAATAGATAGGCCGCTAATGCGCCAATTGGCTCGGATAAACCAGACAGGAATGAAAGCTTAAAGGCCCTTTTTTTGTCACCTGTTGCGAAATAAACGGGAACAGATACGGCAATGCCTTCAGGAATATTGTGGATGGCAATGGCAACAGCGATGGCAATACCGAGTGCCGGGTCCTGTAAGGCGGAAGTGAAGGTGGCGATCCCTTCAGGAAAGTTGTGAATACCAATAGCCAAAGCAGTAAAAGTCCCCATTTTTAATAAATCTTGTTTTTTTCCTGGACTAGTGGGACTATTCATATCTTCAACTGTCTTCAATTCATGGGGATTGCTTTGTTTAGGAATAAATTTATCAATACTGGCAATCAGCAGCATGCCGCCAAAAAATCCACCAACTGTTACCCAGCTGCCAGGCCCTAAGCCTAAGGCGTCAACAAGGGCAACCTTTGCTTTAACAAAGATTTCAATCATAGACACATAAATCATGACACCTGCTGAGAAACCAAGGGTCACCGATAAAAATTTTGTATTGGTATGGGATGTAAAGAATGCAAGAACGCTCCCAATCCCGGTTGCAAGGCCAGCAAATAAGGTTAATCCGAATGCCAACAACAGATTTTCAGTCACCTTCGATTCTCTCCCTTTTTGAAATTTATTGTCAAATTCTCATGAACTTTTCATTTTTGGTTATATTTTTATATGCACTAACACAGAAATGTTTCCTGTAAACAACAAATGGAAAGTGATTTCCAAGCGCATCAAAAAAGCTGACTCTTTATGAGCCAGCCTGCTAAGCTATTGAACTACTATTGTAATTCTAGATGTTTTTTTAGCTCGGTTTGGATTCTTTGTTTTTCTTCTGGCGAAATTAAACCATAGTAGATTTTATTAATCATCGTTCCGGTTTCTTTTATTTCCATTTGTTCAATGTTTCTTCCTGCATTTCTATAGTTTTTCTGAATATCTATCATTTGATCAAAAGTAAGATTGGTTTTGATATTTTTTCCAAGCGCAGTAAATATATCAGAAAAATTGGTGAGGCTGGATAAACTCATCCCTTCATGGATTACTGCTTGGATAATTTGACGCTGACGGGATTGCCGTCCAAAATCACCTCGCGGGTCTTCATGTCTCATTCTAGAGAAACTTAGTGCCTGTTCGCCGTTTAAGGTTATTTCTCCCTTTGCAAAATGAAATCTTTCTTGGGTGAAGTCCAAGTCATTCTGAACCGTAACACCGCCAACGGCATCAACAATATCCTCAAAACCTTCCATATTAATTTGCATGTAATAGTCAATTGGGATATCGAGAAATTTCTCTACGGTATCCATGGACATGGGAACGCCGCCAAAAGCAAAGGCATGGTTAATCTTATCCTCGGAACCTTTCCCTACTATTTCCGTTCGTGTGTCTCGTGGGATGCTAAGCATTTTTACAGAATTGGTATTCGGATTGACCGTCAGCACAATAATTGTATCAGACCGTCCTTTGTCACCTTTCCGCTCATCGACTCCAAGCATTAAAACTGAGAAGGGATCCTTTTCCTCAAAGACGACAGGCTCTTGCCTTATGACTTGTATTTTTCGCTCAACGGGCTGGTGCATCGTTACCACCGCAGTTTTAAGTGACTTATATACGGTAAAGGCATAAGCACCTCCCGCAATCACAAGGAAAAATAGGATAATTCCTGTTACCTTTACCCATTTTCTGCTTTTCTTATCTTTATAACGAACAGATGACATCGAAAGACCCCCAAAAATGTAAGATAGTATGTCTTTTCTAAGGAGAATAAAGCTTATAGTGTGCGATATAAAGTTGTTTTTTTAATTGTAACACCTATCGTGAAAAAATCCCATTGTTCGTAAATTTTATTTTATTCAAAAGAAAATGAGGTGCAGTTTAAACTGCACCTCAATTATCTTTCAAGGCCCTCGCAAATATCCCCTTTAGCTACCTCTACGAGTCTACTTCCTTACTGCTAATTGTTATGATTATTGTTATTGTCGTCTTTATTTTGTTTTCGCTGCTGTTCCTGTAGGGCGTGTAGAATGTCTTGGACATCAATTTTCCCATCCCCATTAAGGTCGGATAAGCCGCCACTTCCAGGTATTGGAGGCGTAGGACCACTTGCTACTGCAGCGGGTCCTTTCGGTTTAACCGCAAAGGTAAACACCAATAGTACAAGGATAAGCAACCCTGCCACACCATCTATGATATAGAAAATCGTTGCATAATCAGACCACAATGTCTTGCTGCTATCCATCTTTTTCTCGGAATTAGCAATATATTGTTTAATTTCAGAGTGATTTGGATAGATTCGCTGCACTGCCTCAAATTTCTCTAAAGCATGCTTATAATAGCCGCCCCAGTATAATTCTAGGCCTTCCTGATAAAGCTTATCTGTTTCACTTTTCGTATTTCTAACACCGGCCTGATTCACAAATTCCTTCACCGTGTTGACTGGTACGGCAAAGTTAAAGCCTTGGACCTCTTGGCCGTTTACGGTATCACCTCTAAAGGTGAGCAATCCAATAATCTCGCCTTTTTCATTGATAACAGGGCCTCCGCTATTGCCATGGGTGGCAGCCGCATTAATTTGAATGACTGGGCTTCCTTGGTCCGTCTTTTTCGAAGTAGCAGAAATTTGCCCTGCATTCATGGAAGAAACTAAAGAAGAGTCAGGTGATAACAGGTCAGAGTCTGCTGCCGCCGGGTAACCAATGACCCAAATATTGTCTTGGTTTTGGATATTGTCTGAGTTTCCAAGTGGTAAGGTTGGCAGGTTTTTGCCTTCAATTTTTAAAACGGCGACATCTTTTCCTTCATTAATTGGTGCACCGTAACTTTTTACCTCGCCATCAAGTACGTCTCCACCTGGTAAAATAACTTTTAATACCTTTTTCACACCCGTGTATTGTGTGTAGTTCAGCATATATTCATAGGCGGTATCATAATCCACTTTAAAATAGTCTGCCATAATCCCAACGAGTTGTTCAAAGGCTGCATTCGCAATGTCTTCATCTTTCATTTGCGTCGTTTCCACTACATGAGCATTTGTTACGATGTAGCCATCGGAGCTGATAATCCCACCAGAGCCTGAACCACCAAGAACAGATTGATAGTTTATCTGTTCCATTATGGCCATTACTTCAGGGTCATTGGGATTATTAAACTGCCATTCTACGACCGCATAATCAAGGATTCGAACAACAGCCGGCTTTGTGTATTCCGCTAACTTTTGCGCTTGAGCAATGTTGCCCGTCGCTGGTTTGATATTTATTAGGAAGAAGGAGGTAACAATTACTGCTATGAGGATTAAGCTTAAAGGTATGGTAAAAAGGGCCCTTTTCTTCAAAATATAATTCACCTCTTAATTGATATTTACAATGCACTCTGCAATATATTCGGATTTGGGTGAAAGGTAATATTGTACATTAAAATTTTATGAAAATTCGAGAATGATCATTGTAAATGGGAATTCTTTATGAAGATTTCTTGAAAAAGGGTAAAAAAGCATGGACTAAAATTGAGCATGATTCGACAGGAATTTTTCAAAAAGACAAGAGAGAGGTATAATGGCTATAGATATCAACTTGGAGGTTTTTATGGAAAATCAATTAAAGGTTATGACAGTGTTTGGCACGAGACCGGAAGCCATTAAAATGGCTCCCCTTGTAAAAGAACTAGAAAAATATCCAGATCAAATAAAGTCAATTGTCACGGTTACTGCACAGCACCGTGAAATGCTTGACCAGGTGTTAAATATTTTTGAGATTACGCCTGACTATGACTTAAACATTATGAAGGCAAGACAATCCTTGATCGATGTGACTACACGTAGCTTAGAAGGGCTCAATCAAGTTTTAGCTGAAGTAAAGCCAGATATCGTGTTGGTACATGGCGATACAACGACTACTTTTGTGGCAAGCTTGGCTGCTTTTTATCACCAAATTCCAATTGGACATGTGGAAGCAGGCTTACGGACGCATAATAAGTATTCACCGTACCCTGAGGAAATGAACCGTCAGTTAACGGGTGTATTGGCTGATCTTCATTTTTCACCAACGGTTCAATCAAAACAAAATCTTATGGTTGAAAATAAAAAAGAAGAGGCCATCTTTATTACAGGTAACACTGCCATCGATGCCTTAAAAACAACGGTGAAGGACACGTATTCTCACCAGGTATTAGAGAAGCTGGGAGATGACCGTTTGGTGCTCATGACGGCACACCGTCGTGAAAATACGGGAGAGCCAATGGAAAACATGTTCCGCGCGATTCGTCGTGTCGTGGAGAAACACGAGGATGTTCAGGTCGTGTACCCTGTTCATATGAACCCTGTTGTACGTGAAATCGCTAACCGGGTGCTGGGGCAAAATGACCGAATTCATCTAATCGAGCCGCTAGATGTAATTGATTTCCACAATTTTGCATCAAGAGCTTATTTGATTTTAACTGATTCGGGTGGTGTACAGGAAGAGGCGCCATCGCTGGGTGTTCCTGTTCTTGTTCTGCGTGATACCACGGAGCGTCCGGAAGGTATTGAAGCCGGTACATTAAAATTGGCTGGCACCGATGAGGAAACCATCTTTGGTTTAGCAGACGAGTTACTATCTGACAAAGCTGCGCACGACAAAATGGCTAAGGCATCTAATCCATATGGAGACGGCTTTGCCTCAAAACGAATTGTGGAAGCCATTCTTTATCACTTCGGCAGAAACGAAGAGAAGCCAGATGATTTCGGTCCAAACAAGTAAGAGGTTGTGTAGTTAATGAAATTACTGAAAATCCATCATATTGCGGTGATTTGTTCGGACTATGAGCGATCAAAGGATTTCTATGTGCGGATTTTAGGGTTGAGGCCTATTAGTGAGGTCTTTCGGGAGGAACGAAATTCCTATAAACTGGATCTGGAAGTCAACAATCACTATCAGATTGAGTTGTTTTCCTTTCCAGATCCGCCGTCTCGACCAAGTTATCCGGAAGCGGCTGGATTAAGGCATCTTGCGTTTGAGGTAGAGGACATAGAAAGCGCCGTATCCTATTTGGAAAGCCTTCAAATCAAGGTTGAACCTATTCGTATAGATGATTTGACGAACAAGAAATTTACGTTTTTCGCTGATCCAGACGGATTACCCATCGAACTTTACGAGCGATAAGAATAGTTAAGAATAGATAAAGAAGAAGGAGCAGGTAATCTCAAGTGGATTAACTGCTTCTTTTTTTTACATGTGTGATCCGTCAGGGGTGGACAACTGTCCACGAGTGGTGCCTGACACCTGGTATCCCGTATTCATGTGGTGACCAGGTGCCGTAGCCGCCGATATTCGGGTTTAGGGGATAGGGGCTATATGGGTTTAGTGGGCCGGTTCCTGCTCCTGGGTAACCTGGGGTACCTAATCCTAACCCAGGATAACCTCCGAAGGATGCCATAGAGCCTATCCCTGCTAGAGGAGGGACTCCAATACCTCCCAGCGCTCCAACTCCCGGACCATATCCATAATATCCCTGCCCAGGCCCATATCCGCCATAGCCAGGCGCACCTCCGCTGAGAAGTCCCGAACCTAAATAGCCTAACCCGAGACCCAGGAGCCCTGCTCCTAATTGCCCTAGGCCAAAGCCGGAATCTGATTGCTGTCCATGATTGTAATGGTCTCCGTGGTGAGATGGATAGCCATGATGAGGCTGGTTCCCATGGTAGGATGATCCACCATGATGTGACTGACTTCCATGTTGTGGAGGGTACCAATGCTGTGATTGGTTTCCATGGTGAGACGGGTTGCCAGAATGGTGTTGGCCTCCGTGTTGTCTTAACAAAGGGTGTTGATGGGGAACGGGCATGTGATAAGGATGATACATCATTTCTCACTCTCCTCTTTTCCTTTATCCATTAGCCTATGTTTCTTTTGCTATCTTTCTTGGGTAAAAGCCCATAAATGAAAAATACGTCTTAAGACTTAGATTTCTTTCCGTTTGTAGTCCATGGCAGGCAGGAACTTTTTCATGTATTGTGGAAGTAATAAATGGAAATATCTTTCTTTTGAAGACGTTTTTTAAAAGTAAATGAAACATTCATCTGCTTATATTCGTATGAATAAAAAGGATATTAGTCAGGAGTCGATCTATTATGAATCCAATATTATCGTTAATTGTCCGCTCGTTTGCAGCTGTCCCTATTACCGTTCTCATATGGCTTGTATGCTTTATCCCACTTGGCCAAGGATTCTGGGCGTCCACATTTTTCGCTATTCTAGGAGGAATTCTCACCCATGTGGTCCTGGCGTTCGTTCAGAACATCCGCTTTTTAAAAAAGCATCAGCTGTCTAGAAAGGAATATCGTTATATTTTGAAAAACCTATCAGAGGCGAAACGAAAAATTAATCGCTTAAATAAAAATCTCTTTTCTATTCGTGACCTGTCCTCTGTGAAACAAAGAATTGATATTTTACGGATTACAAAGAAGATCCAGAAAATGACGATGAAGGAACCGAAGCGTTTTTACCAAGCGGAGCAATTTTATTTTTCCCATTTAGACTCTGTTGTCGAGCTTACTGAAAAATACAGTTTTCTTTCCTCCCAACCAAAACAAAACATGGAAATGGGGCAATCCCTTATTGAAACTCGCAGGACTTTAAATGAACTGACAAAGGTGCTGGAAGAGGACTTATATCATGTTATCTCCGATGATATTGATACTTTGAATTTTGAAATTGATGTTGCCAAGCATTCGATTAATAAGCAAAAGGATGCTAAATTTCCTGAAGAAAATAGGTGGAAAAAATGAGTGAAAACAACCCAATCGATTTAAATAAAAGTGGAAATTTATTAGATGATATTCTAGCAGATCCGTTTGGTGACCAACCTGAGCTCGCTAAACAGCCAGTCCAACAGTCAAGTGAGGCCAAACCGGTCAAATTAATTGATGTGATTCCAGCGGAGCATCGGGCCAAGGCCTACCAGATTGCGGAACAAATTGACCCGACCAACCATCAAGCTATGATTCAGTACGGAACCCAGGCGCAAGGTAAGCTGTTGTCTTTCTCACATACTATGCTTGAGCATGTTCAGAAAAAGGATGTCGGCGAAATTGGAGATATCATCAATGACTTAATGAAGCGGTTGAATGAGGTAAATCCGGATGAATTAAAGGATGGGAAGCCCTCCTTGTTTGCGCGGATGTTTGGAAAAATATCCGGATCGCTGCAAGAGGTGTTATCCAAGTATCAGAAAACAGGGGCGCAAATTGATCGGATTAGTGTAAAACTCGATCGTAGTAAAAATGTTCTTTTATCAGATATCAAGCTGCTTGAACAGCTCTATGAGACAAATAAAGAATATTTCCATGCGTTAAACGTGTATATTGCTGCAGGAGAGATTAAACTCGAAGAGATGCACACAAAAACCATCCCGCAGTTGAAAAAAGTTGCGGAAGCAACAAATGACCAAATGAAGTTCCAAGAAGTGAACGACATGATTCAGTTTGCGGACCGTCTGGATAAACGTCTATATGATTTGAAATTAAGCCGAGAAATCACCATTCAAAGTGCTCCGCAAATTAGGCTGATTCAAAATACAAACCAAGCGCTTGTTGAAAAAATTCAATCATCGATCATGACGGCGATTCCATTATGGAAAAATCAAGTGGCCATCGCATTAACATTAATTCGCCAGCGCCATGCAGTTGAGGCTCAAAAGCAAGTATCGAAAACGACCAATGAGTTGCTATTGAAAAATGCAGAAATGCTAAAAACCAATACCATTGAAACGGCAAAAGAAAACGAGCGTGGTCTCGTTGATATTGAAACTTTAAAGAAAACCCAAGAAAGCTTGATTTCCACACTGGAAGAAACGATGCGAATACAGGAAGAAGGCCGTCACAAGCGCCGCCTCGCCGAACAAGAACTGGCCACCATGGAAAACGACCTTCGCCTCAAACTACTCGAAATCAAAGGCAAATAAAAACACCCCGCTGCATACCACTGCAGCGGGGTGTTTTTGATTTAGAGTGTCCATTGTAGAAAGTATAGAAATCGACTTCGAGAATTGTCCAGCTCCAGCGCCTAGCCCCTCGGGTCAAATAACCTTCTGCAATAAAAGTCAAAGAACGACTTTTCTTGCAGAAGAACATTTGCCTGTCGGGGCTGACCAAGGCGCTTGCGCTTTTCTTGGTGCCTGACACTCACAATGACACCCGCAATTAGTTGTTTACCGGGGTTGCTTTTAGGTATTCTTCAAGGGTGATGCCACGGTTGGTGATTTGTTTGGCGATGGATTTTCCAACGTAGCGGAGGTGCCAGGGTTCATATTTGTAGCCAGTAACAGCGTCTTTGCCATTCGGGTAGCGGATGATGAAGCCGTATTCAGCTGCATGCATTTCGAGCCAATTCGCTTCCGGCGTTCCCGCGAAGCAATCCTCTGCTGCGCATTTTCCATCACCCCCGGTCACATCGATGGCAAGTCCTGTCTCATGTTCACTAGTGCCTGGAATGGCACTATAGGTTCGGGCTGATTCGTATCCATCTAGACTCACGTAATAATTGAATAAAACTGTTTGGGCCTGATGAGACCTGTAAGCAGAAACACCAAGAAGATCGACGCCATCCTCTCTTGCCCCAGCAAACAATTTTTCAATGGCCACCGCTGCTTTTTCCCGCAATTTTCGTTTCTCTGTCTTTTTTTCAAACGTAAATGGAATATCTGGATAGACTAAATCGGTTGGGGTATAACCATCAGGAAGTTTATGGTTCTTATTGATCAAAACAGGAATGGCTTCAGGAGAAGAAACCACTTGAAGAGCCTCATCTTCAGGATGGACGCTCTTTTTTTTACTCGCAGACTTATTCGCACTAATTGGTTGATTATTCCACTTCTCCTCGTCATTTTGCGTAAAATGAATTTTCAATGAGCAGCCCGCAACGACAAAAACCAAAATGATTAAAGATACAACAGTAACCCGCAATTTTGACATGGCAAACGTCCTTTTATAAAATAATTCACTTCACTCACCATCATGGACACGTTAAAAGACTTTAAAACGTCCTTAATCCATTCAGTCCACATAAGCTTGATCATGAATTACTTTTCTGTTTACCCTAAATTAGTAATTTGTCCCAATAGATAGGTCTAAAGACTCTTTTTTAAAATAATTATGTTGCTTATGATTTTTATAAACACATAAATCGTACGAAACGGCAAAACCATTGAAAGATGGTGACGCAAAACTAAAGGGGCTACTGTTTCATGACAATGCCAGCCAGTTACCGAACACGACTTACTCCGTCGATTTATGTAAACCACAATTGAGGAGGTTTTCATGTGTTAAAATTGTTGATGAAGGGTATGTACTACTATCATTTATTTCAACACCGTCACAACGAACTGCTGCAACAGGATTGCCTATGTGCAGAGTTAAAAATGAAACTTAAGGTAAAAGCGACATATCATTATAGTAAGGCATTGGAGCTTGTTTCCAAGATGCAGGCGCTGCCACTATGATTAACAAGAAAAGCCTAGGCTCCCGTAGCCTAGGCTTTAAATATTTTTAATGGGACATTGTTTCACTTCCGTCATCCTGGCCGTCTTTGGTGACCTTCAGCACCCCAACAGCGCCTTTTGTCGCATGATTGAACTGATGGGTAACGAAGGGATAGCTGCCTTCTTTTGTTACCGTAAATTCCACGACCGCTCCGCCACTTGCTGCAAGCAGGACGGTTTGCATTCCTTTCATTCGGTTAAACGGATTTCCGTCCATATACACATCATCAAAAAGGGTACCGACGACATGGAAGCTGCTGACTTCATTCGGACCAACGTTCATCACATAAAACCGTACTTTATCACCGACTTTTGCAAGCAGTGGTTTGTCAACAAGGGCACCAACCGTACCGTTTGTATTGGTATCCCCATCTTTTAAAGCTTTAGCTGAAAAAACTACATATTTTGGTGTGCCATTTGTAAAATCATCTAAGTCATTGTATTTATACCATTCATTCTGAACAATAACGAATTCGCGGTCGACCTCTCCATCCGTTGGATAACCTGTTTTCGGTTTGACGATAATCGTCCCATGCATCCCGTTAGCAATATGAGAGAGAACAGGTTTTGTTCCGCAATGATACATAAACACTCCTGGATTATCGGCTGGGTAGCTGAACGTTCCCGTTTGGTTTGGCATCACATTAGCAAAATCGGTAGATGGTGCGGCATGTACTGCGTGCATATCCATGCTATGTGGAATGGATGGATCCATGTTTTTTAAGGTGAAATTGATTTTATCCCCCTGGTTGACAACAATGACAGGCCCAGGTGCTTCGCCATTAAACGTCCATGCTTTATACATATCACCTTTAGAAATTTCAATATCCGTAATTTGAGCAGTCATTTCCACGTTTACTTCATGCTCACCGATGCGAGTTATTTTTATTGGAGTTGGTTTCTGATTCAAATGCTCATGGGGGCCGAAAACTTGTGCAGTAGTTTTCTTACTTGCATCATCTTTAACTGCTTTTTCACTTGTAGAATCTGATTTACCACAGGCACTTACTAACATGACAGAAGAAACGAGAATTGCTGCAAATTTTGCGATCTTACCCATTTAAATCTCCTCCATTTATCCCCTAATTGTTTTGTCTACGCTTTCATTTTACTTCTTGGAAAAAACCCCCTAGTGATAATAATCACTCAATCAACCTTTCATAGTGAACATTTTGTGAATTAGTGAGCAAACTCGCATTTGCACTGTGTTAATGCTAAATAATGCCACGGATAAATGGATACTCTATACCTATAAGGAGGGATATTTTTATGACAGAAAAAGGTGACAAAATAAGTGAAGGGTTGAATCAAATATTTGAAATCATCAACGCTAAGGGCGATGAGGGAGAGCTTAGAGAGATTGTTGAAAAAGCAGATTCAGCCAGCATGGATAAAAAGGAACTAGTAGAGTAACGAATGTAAGGGACCTAGTTATCATTAATTAGGTCCTTTGACTATGCCCAATATCATTGTGGGTAAGTAGGTTGGAATTGTGAATAAGTCTGGATTTTTGGGGATATCTCCATTTAAAGCTGTGGATATTAATTGGATAAGTATAAATTCCCACTAAACTATTTACATTATTGTGGATAAAATTGTTGATGAATGTGGATAATTATGTTTTTTCTGTTGATAAACCTTGTGGTTATGTGGATATATAGTATAAAACTGTGGATAGACCTGTGGACTTATTAATTAGGTGTAGTGCTTTCCGATTAGGCCTAAAGCGGCATGGACGTTTAATAATGAATTATATATGATTTTCTTATACCGTATTTACCTCAATTATTCATCCCACCATAGACCCTCAAACATTCAATTACCCACATCAATGACCAGACAAACTTTCTATTTTTATAAAAATAAAAAAAGGGAGTGGTTTCATGAATCTATTTTTTAGGAAGAAGTACTTTTTTGTAGCGATCGTTATTGTACTCATTTTATCAAGTGTTCCCTTGATTGGAGCAGGAAATGCAGAAGCACAGGAGTCAAAGGTAAAGGATTTAGTGGTTGACCTAAATGTACCGCAAGTAACAAGAGAGGTAAAAGACAAACAAATCAAATTAAACGCTTTGCATGTGTATCAGGATGGACGCTTTATGTTGGCATCAAAATCAAAGTGGAAATCCTCGAATAAAAACGTAGCTACTGTCAATAAAGATGGCCAGGTTACCTTAAAAGGGCACAAGGGAAAAACCTTTATTTCTGTAAGTGATGGGCGGTTCTGTGATCGAATTTCCATTCAATATAAGGAAAGTCAAATTCTCGTAAAAAAAGAAAAAGGTTCCCGCTATGACCTTATTGGCCAGGCATTGAAACAAATGACGATGGAGGAAAAAGTAGGGCAAATGCTGATGCCGGATTTCCGCAAATGGAATAACGTGGATGTTACGGAAATGAAGCCTGAAATTGCCCAACTGGTAAAAGATTATCACCTTGGCGGCGTCATTTTATTTCGAGAAAATACGGTGACAGCAGGTCAAACCACTAAGCTGGTTAGTGCCTATCAGGAAGCATCAGAAAAATACGGCATGTTAATCTCAATTGATCAGGAAGGCGGGATTGTCACACGCCTCCAGACAGGAATCGATTTTCCTGGGAACATGGCAATTGGAGCCTCACGTTCTGAAGAGGTAGCCGAAAAAGTCGGCAAAGCGATTGGGGAAGAACTGGATGCATTAGGTATTAATATGAATTTTGGACCTGTTTTAGATGTAAATTTGAATCCGGATAATCCAGTCATCGGAGTTCGTTCGTTCGGGGAAAATCCAGAGTTAGTCGGGAAATTAGGCAATGCCTATATCAACGGTCTTCACCAAACAGGTACGGCTGCTACTGCGAAGCACTTTCCAGGACACGGGGACACCTCGGTGGATTCGCATTTAGGCATTGCGGAAGTGCCACATGATATGGAGCGTTTGAAAAAGGTGGAATTAGTACCGTTCCAACAGGCTATGGATGCCGGTATTGACGCCATCATGACGGCACACGTTACTTTTCCCAAAATAGATGATACAAAAGCGATCTCGAAAGCGGATGGTTCAGAAATTGCAGTTCCTGCGACATTATCTAAAAAAGTATTAACGGGATTGATGCGTGAAGAAATGGGCTATAAGGGAGTCATTGTGACGGACGCAATGGATATGGGGGCCATTTCGAAGCACTTTGGTCCGGTAGATGCGGCCATTCGTGCGGTTCAAGCAGGTGCTGACATTCTACTCATGCCAGTTGGAGTGGCTGAGGTAGCGAACGGCATTTATGAGGCAGTGAATGCTGGCGATATTTCACCAGAAAGATTGGACCAATCAGTGGAGCGCATTTTAACATTGAAACTAAATCGAGTTATTGTGAAGGCCGAGGAAGAAAAGAGCTTAGATGAGAAAGTGGCACAGGCCATAAAAGTAGTCGGCTCGGCTGAACATAAAGCAGTAGAAAAGGAAGCAGCCGCAAAATCGATTACCCTGGTGAAAAATAATGGGGTACTTCCGCTAAAGGCTACAAATGAAGAGAAGATTGCGGTTGTCGGGGGTTCTGGCTTCTATATGAATGTACTCGCTGACGAAGTGAAAAAGCATCATGAAAATGTGACGTATATCAATACTTCAAAGAAGTTGACAGAAGCGCAGCTCAACCAAATTCAAGATGCTAAATATATCATTGCTGGAACATATACTTCATCAGTAAGCGGCAGGGCACCTACAGCAGATCAAATGGTGATGACGAACCAGCTGATTGCAACGGGTATTCCTGTTGTGGCAGTCAGTGCAAGAAATCCATATGACATCATGTCCTATCCAACAGTGGGGGCCTACCTTGTCCAGTATGGCTTCAAACCTGCGAGCTTCGGAGCCGTGGCAAACACCATTTTCGGTGAAAACCTACCAACAGGAAAGTTGCCAGTGACCATTTACAACCAGGATGGCAGCGTATTATATGGCTATGGCCATGGATTAGAATATTAACATTCTTTGGTGGGGACAGTCCCCCGCTGCGCTAAAGCGTCGGGGGACTGTCCCCAAAATAGCATTTGCGAGGATCTCTTTGGAGGTCCTCTTTTTTATATGACTAATGTCAATGTGTAGAATAACTCCTCTAATTAGTAGAAACGCCTACTCAATTAAAGAAAAACCCCCGGACTTACCCCAATAAACGGAGAAAAACCACCTAACCTTTATAGAACTGACATACCAAACTAAGAAAAACCTCTTAAACATATAAGATCCCCACAACCTCCCGTGGACAACTACCCATTTATTGCCCTTTCTATGTTGGACAACCTTCCTTCAAATAGGTACAAGAATAAATTAATACTAGTTCGTAAGGAGGGAAGGACATGGTACGAAAGGCAATAATACCTGCTGCTGGGTATGGAACAAGAACCCTGCCGATCACGAAGGTACTGCCCAAGGAGATGCTGCCGATATGCGGGAGACCGGCAATTGACTATCTTGTCGAAGAGGCAATCAAATCAGGAATTGAGCAAATCCTAATAGTAGTGTCGAGATCAAAAAATATGATTCTTGATTACTATGATAGGTCAGTAGAATTGGAAACCTATTTAGAGGAAAAGGGAAAGAACCATTTATTAAAAGAAATCAGCCTACCAGATGTACATTTTCAATATGTCAGACAATCCTATGCACGCGGTTTAGGGGAGGCCATCCTGCTTGGTAAACACTTTGTAGGGGATGAACCGTTTGCTGTTTTGCTCCCAGATGAGATTATTCTTTCTGACAAGCAGCCGCCATTAAGTCAGTTAATTGAGATGTTCAAAGAATTTAAAGGAAATGTTATCGGTGTCAAAAAAACGGATCCATCCCTATTAAAAAACTACGGAGTCATTCAACCTCAAGCACTAAGGGAAAAAGAATACACCATCAAGAACATTATTGAAAAACCACAGCAATCACCCCCGTCAGATTTAGCTGTAATCGGAAGGTATATATTTAACCCTGCCATCTTTCATTATCTTGAAACCATCTCTCCGGGCGTAGGGGGCGAAATTCAACTGACAGACGCCATTAAAGCGATGGCTCAGGATTATACAAGCTACGCTCTAGAGATACAAGGTCAAAGCTATGATATTGCTAAAAGCACGGAGTATGTCAAACTGATTAATTATTTATGTGGACCTAAGGAGGTTTAAAATATCGTGAAAATCTTAATCGTCGGTACAGGATATGTAGGAACGACGACGGGTCTGATTTTTTGTGAGATGGGTCATCAGGTAACGGGGCTTGATTTAGACGAAACCAAAATCAAAGCTTTGGAAGCTGGTAAACTACATTTCTATGAGCCGGGACTGGAAGATCTGTTAATTAAGCATATTGCTGCGAAAAATATTTCTTTTACAAAAAAGACTAAAAAGGCCGTTAAAGAAAATGATGTTATATTCATTTGTGTCGGCACCCCTCAAGACACAGATGGAAGTGCAGACCTTACTTTTGTGAAAAATGTGGCGGAATCTATTGGGGAAAATATGGACAACTATAAGGTGATTGTCACGAAGAGTACGGTGCCGGTTGGTACAGCAGAGCTGGTTACGAAATGGATCAGCGAATCACAAAAGGACAAAATTCCTTTTGATGTCGTCTCCAATCCCGAGTTTCTACGTGAGGGTTCAGCTGTTCTAGATGCACTGAATCCGGACCGAATTGTTATTGGTACATCAAGCGAAAAAGCACGAGGCATATTGAGAGACCTTTATAAAGACTTTCACTGTCCAATCGTCGAAACGAACCCTAGGGCTTCCGAAATGATAAAGTATGCCGCTAACTCCTTTCTCGCCCTAAAGATATCCTATATTAACGAGTTAGCTAGATTGTGTAATAGACTTCAGATTAATGTGAATGATGTTTCAAAGGCGATTGGATTGGATCACAGGATTGGCCCTCATTTCCTTAATGCCGGATTAGGCTATGGAGGCTCTTGTTTTCCTAAAGATGTGAGCGCATTAATCCAAATAGCGCGACAAAACGGGCGCCCGCTGTCCATATTAGAAAGCGCCGCTAAAGTGAACAAAGAACAAACAGATTATTTTATTGAAAAAATCAAACAGGCTCTCGGAGGAGATCTCCAAAGTAAAACGATTGCTGTTCTAGGAGTAGCGTTTAAAGCAAACACCGATGATACAAGGGAGTCTCCGAGTCTCATATTAATCAAACGATTACAAGATGAACAAGTGAACATAAGGGTGCATGATCCGATTGTAAAACTAGAAAGCGGACAATTCCCAACAGTAGAGGAAACAGTCACTGGTGCGGACGCCGTGATTCTTTGCACCGATTGGGGTGACTATAAGACGATTGATTGGGCTGCTCTTAAAGTGTTAATGAACCAGGCGTATATTTTTGATGGAAGAAACATGATTGATAAGGGGATTGTGGAAAGTCTAGGATTCTACTATATTGGGGTGGCAAATCATTGAAAGGCTAATAAAAAGAGCATGGCAGCATGCTCTTTTTTCAATACTATATAATAGATGGAATCTCCACCCAAAATACAGTTATTCTTGACTTTGTAGTACCAGCTGTAATCCTAAGCCGATATAAATGGCCCCGACTACTTTGCTCTGCCAGCGAAAGAATTTACTATTCTTATTGGAAAATAGACGTTCTCCAATTGAACTTGTAAGGAAGGCTAAAAGAGTCGTATACAAAATACTCATTAGCACAAAGGTAAGTCCAAGAATTAATAACTGATAAACCACAGGTGTGCCGTTATTATGGACAAATTGCGGCAGGAAAGCTAAGAAAAAGAGTGCTGTTTTTGGGTTTAGCAATTCAATTAACAAGGCTTGTCGAAAAGAAACGGAAGGATTACTCTTTTTTGCTTCGATGGTGGGCTTTTCTTGTTGTACTTTCGTTCTTTCAAGTAACGATTTTATCCCTAAGAAAATTAAATAGGCAGCACCTAAATATTTTACGATCTCAAATGCGAGAGCTGATGTCATTAATATGGCAGACAATCCAAGAACGGCGGCTACCGTATGGATTAAATCGCCCACTGCGATTCCT